>NZ_JBICUP010000034.1:0-79445 GCF_043198215.1 Micromonospora sp. NPDC048830 | reverse complement strand
AACCGTCCCGGTCAAGGCACTGCTCGGGCCTAGCGGCCCTCCCAGCGCGGACCTTCACCCCCGGCCTGAAGGCCGGAGCACTGGCCCGCAGTCAGATAGCTCGGCGCCGACCAGGCCACGACCGAGCCCGAGCGCCGCGCCGAGCGCGGCGGCGGGCCCCATGACCCAACCCGGACCGGATAAACGCGCAGGGACAGCCGCCGACACCCCACAACGCGGGCCTGCCAAACCTGATCACCCACGGGCGTTACCGAGGGATCCCGGGGGGCGATTCAAATTTCATAGATAACCATCGAGGCGCTGGCCGGCTTGTTGCTGGTCAAGGCCTCGCGCTGGCGCCCCCGGGCAGGATTCGAACCTGCGACACACGGTTTAGGAAGGGTCTAGCGCTGACTGTGCGACCTCTCGCCCTACCAGGACATACGCCCGGCGGCTCCCCGCTGATGTGCTTGATCATTCCGTGCATGTTCCGGATCTTGTCGGTCCCCCGCTCGGCGGCAGCGGTGTGCCTCCTTCGTCCTGATGAACGACCAACGGCCCGATGAGCTGAGCAGACACGTAAGCCGACCCGCCCCAAGGGCGCTGTCGCGTCCATCCTTGCTCGTGTTCGTCGTCACTCGGCCGCACCGCAGGCTCGACGTCAACAATCCATCGTTACGTCTTCGCAATCTTCACTCTGCATGTTTGGGTAAACACGCTTTGCCCAAAAGATTATTACCCGCTCGGCCATCCTGCGCACGCGCTGTAGCATTCAAGATCATCTGGCTGCGCGTGGGGCCAGCTTCCGAGGCCCCGCCTTGATACATTTTCCGCACATAGAGACGGCCCGCAGGATTGGGGCCTGCAGGCCGTCGGACCCTCAATCGCCGCGGAGGCAGCATGAGAATCGGAACCACTCTACTCCAAAGGCTCGGTCGAGTCACGGTAGCAGCGCTCGCGGTTGGTGCCGGCGTCGCTGGGATCGGGACCCCGGCCTCGGCCTCAGGCCGGGCTGAGGGCAAGCCAAGTCTCTCTGAGCTTCGGGGTGCTTTGAACCGGATCTCAGATGGCACTTGGACCGAATCTGACATTGATCTACTCAAGAAGGTCCCCGAGGTCGGTCACGCCGTACCGGATCCCCGGGATCCCGGCACCCTCACTACGATGCCTGCTCGCCCGATCTCCCCCACGCCGCGCGGGCTCGTGGCCGCGCGGCCCTGCCCATCACCTCACCGGTCAACGGCCTGTCGTGCTGCGGCGGCCCTCCGGGCTCCCCGCTCTCCGCGCCAGCCGCCGGGCATCAGGCGTGACGGCCGCAGAGCGACAGCGGCAGCGGCCGGCGCGCGCCCAGGCGGCGGCGCGTGCGGCCCGTTCAGGGCCGCCTTGACGTACTCCCGCGTCTGGGATGAGGCGCGACGCCTGGCGTTGACTCCACGTCAGGTTGACTCCCCGCTCGCCAGCCGGCCGTACGACCTGCGGCACGCTGCCGTCTCGTTGTGGCTCAACGCGGGCGTCCCGGCAACCGAGGTCGCCGAGCGGGCTGGGCACTCCGTCGATGTACTGCTCAAGGTCTACGCCAAGTGCATCGACGGGGAGGAGGCGACCGTCAACGGCCGGATCGACGAGGCGTTGAGCGGGGTGGCCTGGCCCGTATGATGGCCGCCGTTCCGGATCTTGCTCCAGGCACCCCGTCTGACCTGGGCAGACGTCCTCAAGGTCATTCCGCGTATATTCCGCGACCTACGACAAACAGCGGCGTCCGGTGGCCTACGGCTGCACACGCCAGCCAATCCAGAGGCATGGATATTGCCAGCTCAGACGGCGTTTCGGCTGATCTTCGAGGTGCCCCCGGCAGGATTCGAACCTGCGACACACGGTTTAGGAAACCGATGCTCTATCCCCTGAGCTACGAGGGCGCGAGGACTCAGTCTAGCGACCTGCTGGTCGACCCACAGCGGCAGGGAGTGACCCGCGTTGACCCACGTCGTCCGGGCTGGTCACGTCGGGCCATGACCACACGCCGACCACACGGATCACGTCGGCGTCCATGATCGTCGACCTGCGTCGGCCAGTAGCGACATCGGTTGACCCGCGTTGGCACCTGCTGGAGAGCACACATCCCACACATCAGCGATGATCACCAAGCCGCTGCGGGTAGCATCGCTAGGAAGCCTAGTCATCGGCCCACCCGGCGTTGCGCGCGAGCTGAGTCTCGGCCTCTCTCAGAGACCGTCGGGTAACCGGGTGACTACGTGGCGAGAAGTCGCTCAACGTTGATACGTTGGGCGGCTTCGCGCTCGGTGGCGTTGGCCCAGCGGATCGTTTGACCGGCCAGGCGTATCGTCATGAGTCGAATCATCGCTACCTTGATCATGGCCTCGGAGTTGACGGTCAGCCGTTCGTAGTCCCGGGCCAGGCGTCGGTTACGGACCAGCCAACCCAGCGTCCTCTCTACCACCCACCGGCGCGGTAGGACCTTGAAGCCCTTGACGTCGTCGTTGCGCTTGACGATCTCCACCAGGATGCCGAGCTGCTCTTTCGCCCAGGTCAGCAGAGTGGAGTCGATGCTGTTGGCGTAGCCGCCGTCGGCCCACACGAGGGCGATGGTGGTGAACGCCTCGGCCAGCCGCGCCAGGATCCGCCGCCCACCGGGACGGTCGTTGACCGAGGCGGAGGTGACCATCACGACCAGGATCAGCCCCATCGTGTCCACGACCAGGTGCCGCTTGCGGCCGGTGGTCTTCTTGCCCATGTCGAACCCACGGCATTCGCCGCCCTCACTGGATTTGATCGACTGGGCGTCCAGCACCGCCGCTGTCGGCTCCGGCTCACGACCGGCCGCTACCCGCACCTGCCGGCGAAGCTCGTCGTGGATCGCGTCCCACGTTCCGTTCTTCCGCCACGTCGTGAACCAGCGATGTGCCGCGTCCGGTGGCGCCAGATCCCGCGGCATCATCCGCCACGGACAGCCCGACCGCAGCACATAGAAGATCGAATCCAGGATCAACCGATCTCCCCACTTGCGCGGCCGGCCGCCTTTACGCAGGTCACGCACCGGCATCAAGGGCGCGAGGATCGCCCACATCGCATCGGTCAAGCTCGACGGATAGCATGAACGGGCGTCATCCCCGCCACAGTTGCAGTTGCGCACACAACGCGATCATGGCGGGGATGATCTATTTGTCGAGCACCCGGCATCGACGTGTCTCCCCGTAACAGAACGCTCAGAGCTGGTTACCCGATGGCCTCTCAGAGTCCGGACCACGCTGACGAGCCGATCACGTTCTTCCTCGCCCAGGTTCCGCTGACCGTCGTTCCGGCACGGACCGCCAACGAGATCCGCCACCGCCAGGGCCCCCTTCAGCACGGCCACCGGAGGCTGCGCAGAGGCCGCGCGCGCCTGCTCGAAGGGCAGGAGGAGGTCACGGGTCAGCCGCTCCGCCTGGCCAAGGTCGCCGCTCGTCAGCAGCCGTTCGAGCTCCTTTACCACCAGCGGAGCCAGGTTGACGACGGACGAAGTAAACGACGTGGCGCCCCTCGCGAAATACCGGTGCGCGACCGCGTCCCCCTTACCACTGATCATGTGGCCCTGGCCCCGGATGACCGGCAGCAGCCGGTCCCAGTCGGCATCGTTCCAGGAACTGAACTTGACGCCCACCACCGGCGGGAGACCGGCCGCCGCCATCGACGCGGCCAGAGCGGCGGGGTCCGGGCCGTGGTCGATGACCATGGGCAGGCCGGTTACCTGGAAGATCTCGTCGACGAGTCGGACCATGCGACCCGGCCGGACCGCGGCGGGGCAGAAGCTGGACCTGTTGGCCCGGTATGAGCAGGCCGTCGCGGTGGGTGAGGGCGGGGCGTTCCTGCGGCGGGAGGGTTTGTACTCGTCGTTGATGTCGGAGTGGCGGCGGGCCCGTGACGCCGGGTTGTTGCAGGGCAAGCCGGCTGGGGAGACGGTCGGGTGGCCCAGCGCCGAGCAGGCCGAGATTGCCCGGTTGCGGCGGGAGTTGGAGCGTACGCAGGCTAGGCTGGCGCGCACGGAGACGGCGTTGACGATCATGGGAAAAGCGCGCGAGCTCTTGGAGGAGATCTCCAGGAGCGAGCCGGACGGTCCGGACGTGTTTGGGCTCGGCAGGCGCTGATGGGCGCCTACCATGCGTTGACCGGTGCGGGGACCACGACGCGGGACGCGGCCCGGCTGACCGGGATCGCCCGGGCCAGCGTTGTTCGGGACCGGCTGCGGCCGACGCCGGCACGACCTGCGCGGCGCCCGCCGGCGAACGCGCTGAGCCCGGCCGAACGCGACCGGGTCCTGCAGGTGCTGAACAGCCCGGAGTTCGTCGACGCCGCCCCGGCACAGGTCTATGCGGCGTTGCTGGACCAGGGCGTGTACGTCGGGTCGATCGCCACGATGTACCGGATCCTGGGCGAGCACCGGCAGGTGCGCGAGCGTCGCCGGCTGGCCCGGCACCAGTCCCGCCGGCGTCCCGAACTGGTCGCCGACGGCCCGCGGCAGGTCTACAGCTGGGACATCACGAAACTGCCAGGCCCGGCCAAAGGCGTCTACTACGACGCCTACGTGATGATCGACATCTACTCCCGGTACATCGTCGGGGCGCGGGTGCACGCCCGCGAGTCCGGGCCCCTGGCCGAGTCCATGATCCGCCAGGTGTTCGACACCCATGGTGTCCCGCACGTGGTCCACGCCGACCGGGGCACCTCGATGACCTCGAAATCCGTCGCCGACCTACTCGAAGACCTGGCCGTGACCCGCTCGCACTCCCGACCGAAGGTGAGCAACGACGCCACGCCCTCAAGGCAATCCACACCCGCCCACGTGCGCACTAACTTGATAAGAATCAGATCGTTGCGGTAGCGCGTAGGGGCCGGGCTACGGTGATTGGCCGGATGAGGCGTGAGGGGCTTTCATGATCCATTGGGCGCCTGCCACACGGGACCCGGCGCGGTTTGAGCGCGCGATGAAGATGCTCATCAAGAAGATCGATCCGCACGCGCAGGGCGTCGATGGCACCGGGGGTGACGGCGGCCGCGACAGCTACGTCCCCACACGCTACGTCGCGGGGGATGGCATGTGGATCTACGAGGTGAAGTCCTTCACAGGCCGGATGACTGGATCCCTAGACCGGTGGTGCATCGACTGGCTCGACGATCAGTTCAACCAAGACGAGGGCCTGCGCCGCTTCCTGGAAGGCGACGAGTACCAGGTCAGCCAGCGTCTCGCCGAACTCAACATGGAGCCGTTTTCAACCTGCGCGGGCGGGTAAGGCGCCAGCTCGAACGGTGGCGTGTTGATCGTCGAAAATGGACGAAGCTCCTGGCAGATGACGTGGTCGACCAAGACACATGCCGTCTGCCCGAGGAGCTTCGTGCTGACCTATCCTGCCACGATCCCCCTGTCCACGCGGAGCCTGAACCACCTCGCCGAACTGCTACGCGCTCACCGAGTACGCCTCGGCACCCGCTACCGGCGTCTGGACGCCGGCCGGCAAGCGCTGCTGGTCCTGGCGCACCTACGCAACGGCGACACTCCCTCTCGTCCGGCCGGCGGGTTCGGCGTCGGTACGACCACGGCGTGGCGCTACATGCGGGAGGCCGTCGACCTGCTCGCCGCCCACGCACCCACCCTCGCCGAGGCGATGGAACGCATCGGGCGCCTGGCGTACGCGATCCTCGACGGCACGCTGATCCGCACAGACCGGCTCTCCGGCGAACAAGATCGACGCCACTACGCGGGCAAGCACCGCTGTCACGGCGTCAACGCCCAGGTCATCGCCGACGCCGCCGGCCGGCTGTCCTGGATCTCGCCCGCACTGCCCGGCTCAACCCACGACCTGACCGCCGCCCGCCACCACGGCATCATCGACGCCCAGGTCATGACCTTCGCCGACAAGGGTTATCGCGGTGCCCGCGGCACGATCGCCATCCCGTTCTACGGCCGCAACCTGCCCGAGCCCATGCGTGAGGTCAACCGCTCACACGCCAAGATCCGCGCCATCGGCGAACGCACCATCGCCACGCTGAAGACCTGGAAACTCCTGACCAAGCTGCACTGCTGCCCCGCCGCCCCACGCCACTGCTCGCCGCGATCCTCGTCCTTCATCTGGTCGAGGAGCAGCGCTACTCAGGTTGAAAACAGCTCAGCACGTCAACGAGGCTCGCGGCCGCTGGCCGCAGAGTTGCGGTTGGGCCGGTTCAGATCGTCCTGTACGACAATCCACGGCTCTGGGTCAATCTGTCATGCATGCGTCGATACGTGCAGGGACTCCAGCCCGCGGAAGAAGTAGCTCGCGATATAGGTCGGCGTGTAGCCGTCGGCGAGACGCAGGCCGGGTAGCCGGTCAAACAGCGTCTGCAACGCGACTCTGATCTCGGCGCGGGCCAAGGGAGCCCCGGAGCATACGTGCAGGCCTGCGCCGAATGCGAGGTGGTCGTGAACGTTCGGTCTGCTCAAGTCGACCGCGTCCGGGTCGGGAAACACCGTTTCGTCCCGGTTCGCCGACCCGAACAACAGCAGCAGGAGCGAGCCCTTGGCCAAGACGGTGCCGCCCAGCTCGACTTCTCGGGTCGTAATCCGGAAGAGTCCTCGGTGCGGGGTGTCACGGCGCAGGACTTCCTCGGTCACCTTCGGGATCGTCCGCGCTGGATCGTCGATGATCCCGGTTCGGACGGCCGGGTTCTGCAGCGCGACGAGCACGGTTGCGGTGATCGCGTCGCGGGTCGTGTCGAAACCGGCCACCCGACCGGTACCTCGGACAATGTTGTGCACGTAGTCGTCAGAGACGCCGGGGATACCGTTCGCGCCGTGCACGAGCACGGAGATCATGTCGTCGCGTGGGTCAGCTTTGCGGTCGTCAATCAAGTCCTGAAGATAGCGGGTGTAGTCGCCCATCCGGCGTGCCGAGGCGACGCGGTCCTCGATCGGCACGAGCGGATTCCAGAGGGTAGTGACATCGTCGCTCCACACCTGGATTTGCTCGGTGTCCTCGGGTGGGAAACCGATCACCGCGCTGATGATCGTCTGCACGTACGGGATCGCGTACTCGCTGACGAGGTCGGCGGTCGCCCCGGTGAAGCCGTCGATGAGCTCCCCCGCGCGCTGGTGCATCAGGGGCAGCAGCGCGCGAACGCGGGCGCCGCGAACTGCCGCGTCGAACAGCGCCCGCATCTGCCGGTGCCCCGGCTCATCCTCGTTGACCACCGCGGTTGTCTCCGGTACATTGCCCGCCTTCAGCACTTCCACCACCTCGGGCGGGTTGTCGTACATCGCCGGCACCGCCGCCGCCGAGGAGAAGGTGGTTGGATCATCGAGCACGGCCCGGATGTCGGCGTAGCGGCTAACCATGTACGCCCCGAGAGACGGGCTGAGCGAGATCGGCCGCTCACGTGCCGCACGGTAGAACAGGTGCGGATCCTGCCGGTGTGGGGCAATCATGGGATTGAAGTCGAACGCGGCTGCAGTTTCGGGGAACACCATCACGCCTCCCACGCCTTGCGATGTCCGCAACGCTAGGCAGGTTGTCGACCGCGGTCGATCCGATTTGCGCGGCCCAGCCGGCCGATTCACGCGGACTCGCTCACATGGACCGGTACAGCGTGGCCGATGGCGCCTCCCCGTAGCGTTGCCGATAAGCGGCGGCGAACCGCCCGAGGTGCACAAACCCCCACCGGCCTGCGATCTGGGCCACGGTGTGCCGCGCCGGATCCGCGGCCTGCAGATCGACATGTGCCCGGCGCAGCCGCACGGTGCGCAGGTAGGTCATCGGCGGCTGCCCGATGTGACGCACGAATCCTTCCTGCAGCGACCGAATGCTCACACCGACCCGCTTGGCCACATCAGCCGCCGTCCACGGAAGCTCCGGCTCGTCTTCCAGCGTTTCCACCGCCCGGCGGATCGCCGCCGGAGCAGCCCCGTACCGGGCTCCGGCGAGCCGGTCCCGGTACGGATGATCCACGGCGTACAGCAAAGCGGTGATCACACTCTGGGCCAGTGGGCGGGCAATAATCGGCATCGACAACGGCCCGCTGGGGTCGCGGGCCAGCTCGACCAGCGAGCGAACGAGCGTCCACCACTGGCGGCCAGGACCACGCCGCAGATCGAGAGCCCCGCCGAGCCGCACCGCCGTCCGTACAGGGACGTCGACGAGGTCCGCTAGCTGCGACTCCAGCGCCGCCCGTTCAACCTTCAGACCGAACAGGCTGCCACCGTCGACCCAGCCGTGCAATAACGCTGGGCTGTCCGGGTTGTAGACGGCGGCCAAGCCGGGAGTGGCGAACACCTCGCCGTAGGCGGTGCGCGTGTGCAGCGACCCACTCATCGGAACGTTGACTTGGTACGCGGTTTCCAGTTCGTCGGTGGTTATCCTCACCTCGCCCGAGTAGGAGATTAGCCCAGCCGAGACAGATCCGATCTCCACTGCCGACAGCGCCATGTGGAATGGTGCCGAGTGGTGAAGCACGGCGAGCCGATGGGGAAAATACACCTCACCTCCACGGATACGCGCCTCATCAGGATCGTTGGTCGTGATGCGGATCGTCCCCATTACGGCTCCCATTGTGAGTTCTGCGTGCAGCACGGTATACAGCGCTGGACAGTCGGCGGCGTCATACTGCCCAGGCTGGTGGCTGGTGTGGAGGCCATCTGTCCGCGGAGACATCGCGCCGCGATCCGTGGAACGCTGCCCCGGCCACAACCGATCGCGGCGTAGGCCATCGGCGCAGCGTCGACGGCAAGTGGCCGGCCGGACTCACCCAGCCAAGCTTCAGCTGCCCGACCAGAGCCTTGTACCGTGCCGAAACTCGTTCAGTGGCTTTGACCTGGCATTTTGAAGATCATTTCAAGCCGCCCGATGGTGCTCGTTGATCACCCCGCTGAGTCGTTGTCGGCGTCGTACGGGCTTGTCCATGGGGATGATGGCGGCCGGGTCGTGGTTGGGTGGCCGCTGCTGCCGCCCTTGATGCGGCCGGTGGTCGTTGAAATGGTCCACGTACTCGCCGACTACGGTCAGCGCGTGCCGCTCGTTGTAGATCAACACGTGGTCGGTGCATTCGTCGCGGAGGCTGCGGCCTCAGCGCTCGATGAAGCAGTTGGCCCGCGGGGTACGGGGCGGGGTCTTGACCACGGTGATGCCTTCAGCGGCGAAGACGTGATCGAAGGCGGCGGTGTACTTGCCGTCGCGGTCGCCGATTGCGCTTGGGGGCGCGGGTCTCCATCAGCGGTCTACCGAATCTCGCGGACGACGAAGCGGCGGGTGGCATCTCCTACCGTCAGCCAAACGATCACGGCGAAACACACGCAGCCATACCCACCGCCTCCGGGCATCGGGGTCTACGGCCACCAGGGCCGCGCCCGTTCAACCAACGCGCCCGCGAGGCGGGAGCGGGTGGCACCTCGACGCTCAGCCACGATCATGGCGGAACACACACGGCCATCCCCGCTCCCGGCCCCGCAGGCACGGCGACCCAGCTTCCCGCGGTCGCCGGCCGGCGCCCCGGACACGCTGTGCGAGAGCCGTGGATCGATCGAGGGCGGGGAGACGTACGGCGTGGTTGCCCGCAACAGGGGCGGGGTCGCCGCTCCGCGACCCGCCCAATTCCCACGCCGACCGTCGCTGCAGCGGCTTGAATGGCGGTGTGCAGGTCAACAAGGGTGGGCGAGACTGGCGCGTCGGCACCGCCGCCGACGTGGGCTGGATCGCTGGTCACACCACTGCCGGCGTCTCGATCACCACCGCCATCCCACCGGTCTTCGCCGCCTACGCCACCACCTACCAGGCCGACGACCTCAGCGCCGCGGCCTACGAGCGGGCCCTGGTCGAGGACCTCGTCACGCACACCCCGGACCAGCCGTGGTGGCTGGCCTACCTCGACACCGGCGCCCACGACATCGTCTTCCCCCACGCTCCAAGGGTGTTCCTGTACTGGAACTGGCCGTACGTGCTGGTCGAGGCCGGCCCCGAGCAAGCCCTCACCTGGCGCACCGGTGGTCACATCCGCCACCCGCACGGGGCGCTACCCGACCTATTCTTTCCCGCCGACCGGTCATGGCTGGTCTCCGCGCTGTGGGACGACACCTGGACCTGCATCGGCGGCCCGGCACCACTGATCCACACCCTCGACCGCGACCCGGTGGCCAGCGCCCACCAGGTCCGACCCGACGAAGACGCGCTGCCACCGGGGCTGACCCGCGAGTGAGACCCATTGCCCAGCCCGGTTGCGCCACCCTCTCCGCCTTATCGCACCAGCCATCTGCCGATGTCGTGCGTGTCGCACGCGAGGGGCCGACACGCCGACAGCCGTCTATATACAAATGAGCTGTATATAGAGACGGTCGTCATCCACACGCGGCCGGTGACACCGACCCGCACGGTCCGCCGCCCCTGGCACACCCCCGTCATCGACACCGTCGGTGACCTGGCCGCGATGCTCGACCTGGGCATCGAACACCTCGACTGGTACGCCGACCGATGCGCCATGAACCGACGCGTCACCGCCCACCGCCTGCACCACTACCACTACCGCTGGACCGAGGGCGGCCGCCTGATCGAGGTACCCAAATCCCGGCTCCGCGCCCTGCAACGCCGGCTCCTCACCGAGGTCCTCAGCCCCATCCCGGTCCACCCCGCCGCCCACGGCTTCGTCCCCGGCCGCTCCGCGCACACCTTCGCCGCCGCTCACGCCGCACAGCCGGTCGTCGTCCGGATCGACCTGCTCGCCTTCTTCACCCACACTCCCGCCACCCGTGTCTACGGGCTGTTCCGCACCGCCGGCTACCCGGAACCGGTCGCCCACACCCTCACCGGACTGTGCACCAACCGCACCCCACACCCCGTCCTCCGCCGCGCACCCACCGACCTACCGGAGCGGGCAGCACGGCTCCCCAGAACCATGCCGGCCATCCCGCGTGGGCCGATCACCTCGCTATACGCGTTGCGTGGGTAGGCCGGCACCATCCCGCCCGTGCCCCACGTCGGCGCGGCCGACCCGGAAGGGCTGCCCCCGGAGACTTCCTGGGCTCGGTCTGGCTGACCGGCCAAACCCCATCGCGTGACCTACGGCGCGGCCGATACACCCCCGAATCGATGAAGCGCCCCGGCAAGATGCTGCCGACCATCCCCCGGTACGCCATCCGCACCTACACCAACCCGGGCGATGTCGTACTCGACCCGATGGCCGGCATCGGCACCACCATCATCGAGGCCATGTGCCTCGGCCGCCGCGGCGTCGGCGTGGAGTACGAATCCGCATGGGTCGCCCACGCGGCGGACAACACCGCCAGACGCATCAGGCAGGGGTATCAGGCCGAGGCGAGATCTACCACGGCGATTCCACCGCACTGCCATCGCTGGTACCGGCGAACCTGCACGGCCGCGTCTCCCTGGTGATCACCTCACCGCCATACGGTCCGTCCACCCACGGGCAACCGTGAGATCCACATACCCACCTGGGAGTCTGACTGGGATGTGTCTCGACCGGTTTGCCTCTGTCGGGGTGTCCCAACGCGATCCGAGGTCGCGCGGGGTCTGGTTCGGCGGAGGTCAGCGTGGCAGGTCGTGGCGGAGGTCCTGGACGCGGCGTTCGAGCCGGTTCACCGCGCCCTCGTTGTTGAGGAAGGTGGTGAGGCCGGCGGCGAAGGCCAGGGCCAGCCCGACCGCGATGACGCTGAGGGCGAGGCCGCCGAGGTCGACGCCGCGGCCGGTGACGCCGGGGCGTCGGGTCATGCGGAGTCCGATGATCCCGAGGACGATGCCGATGATCCCGAGCACGAGCCCGGCTGGGGCCAGGATGGCGGTCAGCACGCAGATCAGTGCCGAAACACCGAACACCAGGGCGAACGTTGCTGCCGTGCTGGTCTTCGCCGCGGTGCCGGTTCCGCCCCTACGCGGTCCGGTGGGCTGGTTCGCCGATCCGCCTGCTGGCGGATTGAACGTCGTCATGGCTTCCCCTTCCTCGCAGTCACCTCACGTGAACCGGCGATTGCCCACGTCAGTAGCTGTTATGCCCGCTGCGAGTGTGGTCACGGGCTGCCGGCAGGCGCGGGGTGGTGAGTGGCTGGGGCCGGGCGGGTAGGCGGGGGGTGACAGGGAGAGGAGAAGGTCGTGGAACTGACTGAGCAGCAGGTGCGTTCGCTGTACGGCAAGGACGTCCAGGACCGGTCGGGTGCCAAGATCGGCAGTGTCCGCCAGGTGTGGGCCACCGCGGGCTACCCGGCCTGGGTCAGCCTGCGTACGGGTGGTCGCCAGGAGCCGATGGCTCCGCTGGGCAACGCCCAGATGATGGACGGGCAGCTGATGGTCGCCTACGACAAGGCGACGGTCACGAGCGCCCCGAGTGTGGACGCAGGCACGGACATTCCGCTCGACGCGGAGCAGACCGCACGGCTGTACCAGCACTATCAGATGCAGCCGCGGCAGGCGCCGCAGCGCGTCCCGCAGGGCCACGAGGACCTGATCCGGTCCGAGGAGCGGCTGCGGGTCGGCACGGAGAGCCAGCCGGCCGGCAAGGCTGTGCTGCGCAAGCACGTGGTCACCGAGAACGTGCACACGACCGTGCCGGTCGAGCACGACGAGGTGTATGTCGAGCGCGAGCCGATCACCGCCGAGAACGCCGGGCAGGTTCGTGCCGATATGGGTGAGTCGCAGCAGGAAATGCCGCTGCGCGCGGAACGCCCCGTGGTGGCCAAGGACCGGGTGCCGGTCGAGCGGGTCCACCTGGCCAAGAACGAGGTGGTCGAGGACCAGCCGATCGACGACCAGGTCCGCCACGAGGAGGTCGAGGCGAACATCCCCGAGTCCAGCCGCCGACGCCGGTGACGGAGGTATCGCCCCGCAGTGCTCGCGGGCGGGCAGGTCTCGACCTGCCCGCCCGTGCCCTGCTAGGGCGGGTGTTCCAGCAATCAATCGGGTGAACCCGCTGACGCGTGTTGTCGCGTGCGCGGGTGGGACATGAGGCGCAGGCGAGGCAGGAAAGGGCCGCTGCTGCAGCAGCAGCGGCGATGGTCCTGGCAGCGGCGGCGGCTGTGGTAGCCGTTGTGCGTGCCGGCCGGCGACGCACCCGAGGTGCCGCAACGATGGGCCATTTGTCCGCTCCGGACAGCGGGTCATCTATCACCAGGGCGGTAGAAGCGCCATTGAGCGCCACGCGACTGGCGCGAGCGGTGACCCCATCTCTACGGCGGCGACCGCTCACTAATCTGTGGGCTGCCCAGGTTGGTGACAGGGCGTGACGCGGAGGAAGACACAGCGCCTGATCGGCGCATCTCCGCTGAACTCCCCCTGTAGCCGCGGTTGGTGGGCGTCAGGCCTGGCCCCGGTCGTCGGTCGAGGCCATGGCCCGCACCACGCGGGAGGAACTCGGCCGTCTCAGGTGCTTCGCCATCCACACACTGGCCTCGACGAGTTGCTCAAGGTTGACGCCGGTGTGGTAGCCCAGGCCGGTGAGCATCCAGACCAGGTCTTCGGTGGCGAGGTTGCCGGTGGCGCTCTGTGCGTAGGGGCAGCCGCCAATCCCGCCGGCCGAGGCGTCGAATTCCGTGATTCCCGCGGTCAGCGCGGCGTGCACGTTGGCCAACGCCTGTCCGTAGGTGTCGTGGAAGTGCATGGCCAGGACGCCACGCGGGATGCGTGCTGCTTCCAGGCGTTCGACGAGCGCGAGCACGTGCCCGGGCGTGCCGACGCCGATCGTGTCGCCGAGGGACAGGCTCGTCGCGCCCATGTCGATGAGCCGTTCGGCTACGTGGACGACCTTGGCGAGCGCGACCGGTCCCTCCCAGGGGTCGCCGAAGCACATCGAGATGTAGCCCCTGACCGCGACGCCCGCGTCGCGGCTGCGCCGCACGACCGGCTCGAACATGGTGAGCGCTTCGTCGACCGAGCGGTTCAGGTTGTTCTTGGCGAAGGATTCGGTGGCGCTGGCGAAGACGGCGACCTCCCGGACACCGCTGGCTAGCGCGCGGTCGAGCCCTCGCTCGTTGGCCACGAGGACCGGGTGCCGGGCCGAGTCCAGGTCGACGCCAGCGACGACGTCGGCGGCGTCGGCCAACTGCGGTACCCATTTCGGTGAGACGAAGCTGGTCAGCTCGATGGTTTGCAGGCCGGCCGCCAGTAGACGCCGGATGAACTCGAGCTTCACGTCGGTGGCGACGAGGTGTTTCTCGGCCTGCAGGCCGTCCCGCGGGCCGACCTCATAGATGCGGACGGCATCGGGCATGCCGGGCTGCGCGACCACGCTGGGCAGGTTCATGACGAGCTCGGCTCCGGGTACGTGCGGGAGGGAAAGTTCGGACGACGACGTGCGTAGAAGGCCGACATGCCTTCGCGTGCGTCGGCGGAGGTGAACGCCTTCTGCCCCAGCAGGGCCTCGTATCGGAAGGCCTGATCACTGGGCAGGTCGGCTAGGTACTGGACGGCTTCTTTGACGACGGCCATCGCCGTGCCGCTGTTCTGCGTCAGCCGCACCGCCCACGTCATCGCCGTGTCGAGCAGCGCGTCCGCGGGGACGACGTCGTTGAGCAGGCCGAACCGCAGGGCCGTGTCCGCGCTGATACGGTCGCCGCCGAGCATCAGCTGCATCGCCCAGGCGTATGGGATCTGGCGGGTCAGCCGGACCAGCGTGCCGCCGGCCGGAACGACCCCGATGCCGACCTCGGGCAACCCGAACTCGGCGGTCGTGCTGGCGATGCGGATGTCGGTCGAGAGCATGATCTCGAACCCGCCGCCGAGGCAGAGGCCGTTGATCGCGGCGATGATCGGTTTGCGCTGCTGCACGTGCTTCTGGTGGGCGTGATCCCACTCCGAGATGTCGAAGCGTCCTTCGGCCAGCGCCGGGATCGATTCGGTCAGGTCGGCGCCGACGCAGAAGGCTCGTCCGCCTCGCCCGGTCAGCACCGCGACGGCGATCGCGGGGTTGGCGTGGACCTCGATCAGGGCGTCGCCCAGCTGCTGATACATCGCCAGGGTGAGGGAGTTGAGCTTGTCCGGCCGGTCGATGGTGACGACTGCGACCGCTTCGTGGCGTTCGAGGGTGATGGTCATTCAGACGACTCCCGCCGCGCGAAGTTCGGCGATGGACTCGTCGGTCAGGTCGGCCAGCGCCCGGAGCAGGACGTCGGTGTGCTCGCCGACACGCGGTGCCAGACCCCGGGGCTGAGCGGGAGTGACGCCCAGCTTGATGGGTTGCCCGAACATCCGCAGCGGACCGAAGTCGGGGTACTCGACGTCGACAATCATGTCGCGGGCGGCGATCTGCGGGTCGTTCACGACCTCGTCCATCGTCTTGATCGCCGAGAGCGGGACCTGGTCGCCGGCGAGCGCCTCCAGCTCGGCCTTCGTCCGGTCGGCGAACCAGGCCAGCAGCTGGGGCTTGATCTTCCGTTCGTAGACGTCAGGCTTGAACCGCTTCGCCATGGTGTCGGCCTCGGGATCGTCGGCCATCTCCGGCTGCCCGAACATCGCACAGGTCAGGCGCCAGAACTTGTCGGTGTAGCCGCCGAAGAAGACGAAGCCGTCCTTGCACGCGTACAGTTCGTAGGGCTTGACGAATGGGTGGTTGTTGCCCAGCGGCGCCGGCACCGTGCCGTCCACCGTGTATGAGACGACTGCGTTCTCGGTGAGGCTCAGGACGGAGTCCTGCTGCGAGACGTCGACGAGCTGCCCTTGCCCGGTCGCCTCGGCATGGCGGAGCGCCGCGAGCGTACCGATGACGCCGTACATGGTTGCGGCGAGGTCTCCGATAATGGTCCCGACCCGGATCGGTGGCCGATCGGGGTAGCCGTTCATGGACCACAGACCGCCGGTGGCCTGCGCGGAGTTGTCGTAGGCCGGCCTGCGCCGGTACGGCCCTGTCTGCCCGAACCCGGACAGCGCCGTGTAGACGAGCGCCGGGTTGATCTTGCGCAGTTCCGCGGCGCCGACACCGAGTTTGTCCATCGTGCCGGGGCGGAAGTTCTCGACCAGGACGTCTGCCCGCTTGACCAGCGTGCGCAGCACCTCCTTCCCCCGCTCCTGGGACAGGTCCAGCGTGAGCCCGAGCTTGTTGCGGTTGAACTGGGCGAAGAATGCGCTGAAGCCGCTGTGTTCGTCACCGCCAAAGAACGGGGGGAAGCCGCGGGCGTAGTCCGGATCTTTGGGGTGTTCGATCTTGACGACCGTCGCGCCGAGGTCCGCCAGGATCTGCGAGCAGAAGGGGCCGGCGACCACGCGGGTGATGTCGAGGACGACCACGCCCGCGAGTGCGCCCGACGCGTTCCGTCCTGCCAGCAAGCCGTCCAGGCCGGCGAGCGGAGATGTCATGGGAGTTCTCCTTCTGCAGGGCCCCGGTCTGGTCGTACGCGGGGAGGTGGATCTGACGGCCGTGCGAGGGTCACCGACCGGCTCGGCGGAGGCGGCCGACCGCTGCCGGGTCCGGAGCCGTCCGACGGTTCGCGCGAGCAGGATGGTCATGCTCGCGCGACGCGATCGGTCAGGTGGACGGCAGTGGCTGCTCGTCGGCGACGCGGATCCGCGTCTCGAGCAACGTTCCGCAGGTGGGGCTATAGTACTCGTCGATCAGGACCGCGGGGGCGGCGCGTCGATCGCGGACCCGGACACCGAGCTCACCCAGCCGCGCGGCGGCGCCGGTCGTCCGCTGGACAGCGTCGGTACGCCAGTCCTCTGCCTCGCTGATGCGTGATCCGCTGGCCGGGCAGTACCACCCGTCGGCGTCCCGTCGCGGCGCCGACGCCGAGGTGCCGATCGCCTCTGGGCGTACGGGCACGCTCGGCTGAACGCCGCCGAGCCGGTCTGCTCGCAGCTCGGCCCGGCGGGCGGCGGTGCGAGCCTCGTCGACCTTGCCGTCGGCGATGATCACCCCGTAGACGTCTCGGGCCACTGCGGCGGTGATGTAGGCGTCGTCGAGATCGGCGGCGACGCGGGCGGGGTCGCGCAGGAGTGGATCGCCGTATCCACCGCCGCCGGCGATCCACTGCACGAAGACGTCTCCTGCCCGGATCGTCACGCCTGACTGGTTGATCGCCAGCAGGTCCTGGCTCCTCGACCTGAGATCACCCGGGCTCGGCACGACGGCCTGATCCAGCAGCTGGGCGACGTTGGTCTCCCGCCAGATCTCGTGCCCGCAGCCGCCGGCGGGCAGTCCGCCACCGAATCCGTCCGGTGGCACCTGGGCGCTCGGGGAGAAGACGGTCTGGGTGACGGTTTCGGCACCGTGCAGGGTCCACGCGAAGTCGAGACCCAACCCACCGCGGAATGCGCCGTGCCCGGGGCTGGCCAGGTTGAGGCGCTTCCACAGGTAGAGCACCGGGTAGAGCATCTCATTCATCTCGACGTCCGGCAGGGCGTTGTTCACCTGGGTCATCATGCCGGCGCAGTCGAGGCCGTCCCGCTCTGGCTGGGCACCGGCGCCGATGCCGCCGCCGTCCATGTTGAACAGCACGAAGAAGTCGCCGGCGTTGGTGTTGCCCGCTGAGATGCCGCCGGTCCAGCTGTCGGCCCAGACGCCCTGGCTGCGCTGCCGCATCTGCGGGTCGCTGCTGTGCTGGCATGCCTGGTTGAACAGCTTGGTCACCAGGCGGCTGACCCGAGCTCCGGTCGTGAGGTGGCCGTTGCTGATCGGGGCCGGCGGGGACGGGTTGACGATCGAGTTGTCGTCGACCAGGACGTCGAAGGCGGTCATGACACCTTCGTTGAAGGGGACGTCCCAGGCGATGATCGGCACGACGGAGGTGGCGATGCTGCCGACCAGCGCGCCGTAGCTGCAGTTGACGAAGCCGCCGGTCTGCGGGCTGGAGCCTCGGAAGTCGAGGGTGATGTGGTCGTCCTGCTTCGTCATCGTGCAGTGGACGCGGAACAGGTCGTCATCGTGCCCGTTGTGTTCGGTCCACTCGTCGTCGGTGTATACGCCGTCGGGCAGCCGCCGGATGCGTTCGCGCACCACCTGCTCGGCTAGTTCGAAACTGAGCCGGGTGTACTCGCGGAACCGATCGAGGCCGAACTCCTGCACCGTGGCCAGCAGTCGCTTGATCCCGGTGTTGTTGCTGGCGACCAGGCTGCGCACGTCGTTCCAGTAGAGGACCGGCACGCGCACGTTGTTGAGCAGCAGCCGGCGCACCGACTCCACGGGCTGGCCCCGGTCGTAGATCTTCACGCCGGGGGGCAGGCGCAGCGCCTCGGCGTAGCAGTCCAGTGCCGCGGGCGCGAATCCACCGGGCGTCATGCCGCCGACGTCGACGAGGTGGGCCTGGGACTGGGCCCAGCCGATCAGTTCGTCGCCGTAGAAGATCGGGGAGATGACGTTGGTGTCCGGTGGGTGGCTCGCGCCGGCGGTGTGCGGGTCGTTGCTGATGAAGGCGTCGCCGGGGTGCAGCGGCTCTCCCTCGACAGCCTTGATCAGGTTCTGGACGGCCACGCTGCCGGACCCGATGTGGAACTGGACGTAGTCGGAGTAGGACCAGATCCGGCCCTGGGCGTCGAAGAGGGCGGTGTTGAGGTCCCCGGCCTCGGTTATGACGGGTGATCCGGAAGAACGGATCATGGCGATCCCCATCTCCTCGACGATGGAGTCGAGGCGCATGCGCACGACCTCGAGGGTCACGGGGTCGTAGCCGGCGGGGATGCTGGTCGGTGCCACGGTCTCTCCTTCGGGCGGTCAGGCGTTGTCGAGGCGGATGAGGAAGTGGCCTCCGTCGACCACCTCGACGGTCGCTCGGGCGGGGACGAAGACGGTCGTGTCGGGCTCTTCGAGCAGGCAAGGGCCCTTGGCCTTGCCGACCGTGCGGAAGCCGCGGTGCACCTCCACGGTCATCAGCTCCGCGGTGGCCGGGTCCACGATCTGCCTGCGGTCGACGCGGTGTTCCTCGACGTCGGCGTCATCCAGGATGTGCTGGGAATCGGTACGGCCGATGCCGCGAACCCGGCTGTTGACCACGAGGATCTCTGCCTCGGTCCAAGCGGTGCCGGAACCGAACTCTGCCTCGTAGTCGGCGATGAAGCGGCGCCGCAGATCGTCCTTGTGGTGCTCGCCGAAGCGGTCACCGGACAGTCGGGTGGTGACCTCGAAGATCTGGCCGGCGAACTTCATGTCCGCCTCCCGGTAGAGCTCGCGCCGATCGTGCGGGATGCCCTCGGACTCAAACCACGATCGCGTGCGTTCCTCCAACGCCTGGAACGACTCCTCGAGAAGTTCGGCCGGTTGGTCGAAGGTCCACGGCGAGGTTTGGACGGCGGAGAAGACCGAGTCGGCGTGCATCAGCCCGAAGGCGGAGAAGACCGCCGCGTTGCGCGGCAGCACGATCTCGCTCACGCCCGTCTCGGCCGCGATGGCCGCCGCGAACAAACCGCAGGCGCCGCCGAACCCGACGAGCGTGAACTCTCGCGGGTCGTGACCGCGATTGACCGTGACCTTGCGCAGTGCATTGGCCAGCTGCGACGCGGTCAGCCGGTAGATGCCCGCCGCGGCCTCCTCCTCGGTCAGGCCGAGCGGTCCGGCAACCTCGGCACGCAGGGCCTCCCGGGCCTTCTCGGGGTAGAGCGGCACCGACCCGCCGAGGTAGTAGCCGGCGTTGATCAGGCCCAGGACGAGCGCGGCGTCGGTGACGGCCGGGCGGTTGCCTCCCTTGCCGTAGCAGGCGGGACCGGGTGTGCTGCCTGCCGAGTGCGGGCCCACGCGCATGACCCCGCGGCCGTCGACCCAGGCCAGGCTGCCGCCGCCGGCGCCGATGGTCTCGATGTCGACGGCGGTGAGGCTGGTCTGCAGCCCACCGATCTGCGCGCGGGGAAGGACCCGCAACTGGCCGTCGATGATGGCCGCCGCGTCGAGGCTGGTGCCGCCCATGTCGGCGGTGAGAATGCTGCGTCGGCCCAGTCGCTGGCCGAGCAGCCGCGCGCCGGTGACGCCACCGACCGGCCCGGAGTTGAACATGGCGATCGGCGCCTTGCCGGTCTCCTCGACGGACAAAAACCCACCGTGTACCTGCATGATCTGTATCCGCTGCTGCAGGCCACGCGCGGCCAACTCTTTGGCGAGTTGGTCGAAGTGCTCGGCGACCAGCGGCTTCACCGCGGCATCCAGCGCGGTGGTGACCATGCGCTCGTACTCGCGGTAGACCGGTGTCAGCTCGCTGGACAGGGTGTAGGGCACGCCGGGGTGGTGGGCATCGAGGTATCGGGCGATGGCCTGCTCGTGGGTCGGGTTGCGGAAGGACCACAGCAGGCAGACGGCGAGCGACTCAGCGCCCGCGGCGAACACCCTGTCCACCGCTGCGGCGATGCTCGCCTCGGCCAGCGGCACCAGGACGTTCCCTCGTGCGTCGACCCGTTCGGCCACCTCGACGATCCGGCGACGTGCGACGATCTCGGGTGCCGGGGCCATGGCGTGGGGATTGCGCTCATCAGTGCGCGCCGAGCGGGCGATGCGCAGGGTGTCGCGGAAGCCCTGCGTGGTCAGCAGGCCCACGGGTGCGTACTTCTGCTCGTCGACGGCGTTGGTGACGATCGTGTTGCCCAGCACCAGCCGGTCGACGGAGGTGTAGAAGGCCCGCTCCTGCATGCCGAGGCGCTGCTGGAGAACGCTCAGGGCAGCGAGGATACCGCTGGTGACGTCCTTGGTCGAGAAGGCCTTGCCACGCACGGCACGGCCGTCGATGACGGCGACAGCGTCCGTGAAGGTCCCGCCGACGTCGATACCCACGTACAGAGTCATGTCTCTCCTTCGGGAACGGTGCTTGGCGGAGCCGACGGTCGAGTCACTGAGCGGCGCGCAGCTCGGCGAGGACCTTCTCGGCGTGCTCGCTGCGAATGGCGCGGTCACTGATCAGCCGCGCAACGACCTTGTCGACCTCGTCGCCGCTCGCGCCCGCGGTCACCGCGATGTTGCGGGCGTGCAGCGACATGTGGCCGCGCTGAATGCCCTCGGTGGCGAGGGCCCGCATCGCGGCGAGGTTCTGCGCCAGCCCGGTGGCGACGATGACGTCAGCCAACTGCTGGGCGGTGGTGACGCCGAGGATGGCCAGGGCCGCCTGCGCCACCGGGTGGGCTTTGGTGGCGCCTCCGACGAGACCGACCGGCATCGGCAGTTCGAGGACGCCGACGAGGTCGCCGTCGGCGTCCTTCTCGTAGTGCGACAGCGAGGTGTACCGGCCGTCCGGGCCGACGGCATGCGAGTGCGCGCCGGCCTCCACCGCGCGGGTGTCGTTGCCGGTCGCCAGCACAACCGCGGTGATGCCGTTCATGATGCCCTTGTTGTGCGTGGCAGCCCGGTAGGGGTCGGCCTCGGCGAGCGCGGCGGCGTGCACGAGGTTGTCGACGATTTCGGGGCCACCGAGGCTCTCAGCGTCGAAGACGGCACGGGCCCGTGTGACGCGAAGGTCGGCCTTGTTCGTAAGGATGCGCAGCAGCGGCCGTCCGCCGGCGATCTCACCGACGCGGCTGGCGACGGCCTCCGCCATGGTGTTCACCGCGTTCGCTCCCATCGCGTCACGAACATCGACCACGAGGTGCGCGACCACGTAAGTCTGCACCTGGGAACGGACCAATCGGACGAGCAGCTCACGCGCGCCGCCGCCGAGCCGGATCAGCAACGGGTCCTGATCGTTGGCCAGTCGGAGGATCTCGTCTGCGGCCTCGAGTAGCCGAGCGCGAGCGGCCTCAGGGTCGACGACGTCGAGCACTTGCACCTGGGCCTGCATCAGCGGTGCCGTGCTCGAGGTGGTGAAGCCTCCTCGCACGCGGGCGATGCGGGCGGCGTTGCTGGCCGCCGCGACCACCGACGCCTCCTCGGTGGCCATCGGCACGAGTACGTCACGGCCATTGATCGTGAAGTTGGTGGCCACGCCGACCGGGAGGCTCATCACGCCGATGACGTTCTCGATGAGGTGATTGGCCTGTTCCACCTGCAGCCCAGACACGGGTTCCAGCACGTCAAGACGCGCCAGTTCCACGCCGGTGTTCTCTGCGATGAGCCGGCGCCGCTCCGCTACCGTACGGTCACGCAGCCCGGCCAGCCTGCTGGTGGTGGAGGTGGTGGTCATCGTTCCTCCTCGCGCGGCGAAGGCCGCGCCTGTGGTTTGCCGACAGCGAACTGGTTCCGCCTGTCGACCCACGCTAGAAGCAGGTGATCTGCACCACCATAGATCAGAAATCCAGTGTCAAGCGGCAACAGGTAGATGTTGCATCCATGCAGGGGCGGTCAGATGGTCACCAAGCGGTGCAGCCGCACGGCGATGGCGACGCGGAACCGCCGCTCCGGCGTCCGCCAGTCCGCGCCCAGGAGCTCGTCGACCCGATCCAGCCGCTGCAACACCGTGTTCACGTGGATGCCAAGCGCGCGGGCGGTCCGGGCCGGGCTGCCCTGCTGATCGAGGTACAGGGCCAGCGTTTCCAGCAGCTCGGTGTGCCGTTCGGCGTCCCAGGTGAGCACCGGGCCGATCAGTTCGCGGGTGAACGCCTTGACGTCCACGGCGCTGTCACCGAACAGCGCGAGGTAGGGCGCGTAGGCGTCGACGCTGGTGACGCCGGACGCCACGCCGAGACGATCCAGCAGCCGCACGCAGTCGGCCGCCTGGGACCACCGGTGGGCGAGATCACTCAGCGTGCCGGGACGGCCGACGACGACAAGGGGCTCCCGGCCGGTCGCTGCACGCACCCGCCGAGCCACGGCCGCGCCGGCCCGCTCACCGCTCTCGTCGGGGGACAACACGGCGACCAGCGAGCCCTGCTCG
The DNA here is from genome assembly GCF_043198215.1 of Micromonospora sp. NPDC048830. Classification (NCBI taxonomy): domain Bacteria; kingdom Bacillati; phylum Actinomycetota; class Actinomycetes; order Micromonosporales; family Micromonosporaceae; genus Micromonospora; species Micromonospora sp. NPDC048830. Next base: position 56,740 of record NZ_JBICUP010000034.1, on the reverse strand, counting down.
CCGGCGAGCAGGGCGACAGCCGGGTCCTGCAGGGCGCGCACCGCCGCCGACCGGTCGTCGTCGCGGACCCACACGGCGATGGGCACGCGCGCGGCCTGCAGATCGACGTGGCGGGCGCGGGCCCGTTGGCGCAGGTGCGCATCGGGTGGCCGTGACGAATCCAGCAGGTCGGCGAGCAGCTCACCACGGACCTGCTCCTCGGCGCGTACGACGGCGTCCTGCTGCAGGGTTTGCAGCGCCAGGATGAGCCCGGCACGCTCGACCGTGCGCTTGTCGACCGCGCCGAAGTCCTCCGCACCCGAGCCGACGATGATGGCGCCCAGCGTCGACCGCCCCGCCACCGCCGCCGCCACGCCGTACACGTCGGCCGAGGGCACCTCGACGAGCTGACCCGACCAGCTGCTCTCGTCGAGCGCTGCGGCGATCGCGGTGGTGGATTGGAAGGACAGCGGGACCGGGCTGCCGTTCGCGTCGGTCGCGGCCACCGCCATCAGTGAACGGTCGGTGATCACCACGGCGCGGCGCAAGGCGCGGCTGAGGGTTGCGGCGATGCCCCCGGCGTCCCCGCCGCCGAGCACCACAGCGGTGAGCTCCTCGTGCACCTGCGCGGCCCGCTCCACCGCAGCCGCGTGCCGCGCGGCCTCGGCCGACGCCTTCTCGGCCTCCCGCGCCGAGCGATGGGCAATCTCCAACAGCTCGACGGTCTGCAACACGACCGCCGCGTGATCGGCGAAGGCGGACAGCAGCGCCACCTCGTCGGCGGTGAAGCGGTGGTCGCTGCGGTAGGCGGCGAACAGCACGCCGAGCACCTCGTCCCCGGCCAGCAGCGGCACCCCGAGCAGCGAGACCAGTCCTTCGCCCGCCACCGCGGCGTCGATCTGCGGGTCGTGGCGGACCTGGGCGGTCGGGTAGCCGCTGATCCAGCGCGGCGCCCGGGTCTGCGCCACCTCGCTGGCCAGGCCCGCGCCCGGCGGGACACGCAGCCGCCGAAACGCGTCGGTGATCGCCCCCAGCGTCGAGCTGACCCGCAGCTCACCAGTTTCTTGGTCGAACTCCGACAGGTACATCACGTCGCTGCCCACCAGATCATGAGCGCGTTGCACCAGCCGATCCAGCAGCGGGCCGACACTGCGCAGCTCGGCCAGCTCCCGGGCGCTGGAGAACAGCGCCGACAGCTGCTGGTCGCGGCGCCGCCATCGGCTGACCGCGGCGTGAACCTCGCCGACCCGGCGCCGCAACTCGGCGCCCTGCGCCGCCGTGCCACCCTCACTCAACCGGTCCAACACATCTGCTGGGATCTCCTGGCCAGCCGTCAACCCGTCGATCAGGGCCAGCACGGCGTCGACGCCGCCGGTCTTTGGCCGCCGGCCCTGCCCCACCGCCAGCTTGCTAGACGGATCAACCATCAGCTGCCCCTCCCGGCTGGATGACTCATACATGGTCGCACACGTCACGTCGTTTCAACGTGTCCCGAAATCCGCCATCAGCCTGGGCCGCTGCTGCACGCGTTGGACAGCATCAAGCAGGTCCTGGTACTAGCGCTCCAGCGCACCGGCACCGCCCGGCAGTACGTCGAGGGCCATTCAGAAGTAGGTCGGCGCCCATGGATGTCACGGTGAGTAGGATCGGTGTGCGCTCGCGACCGGGGTTCGGTCTCTTCCGGCGCCGGGCCGGTCACCGGGGCCGCGGTAGCCGTTGCGCCAGCGCGAAGCCGGCGCTGCTCAACAACAGCAAATCGGATCACCTCAAGCCGGGATAGCTGCGTGACCTCGTCACCGAGGGACTCGGGCTTCCCAGGAAAGGCTGCATCTGCTGGAGAGGTGCGTGGATGAGCGGGAGATCGCGTGGGCGCTGCTGTCGCTGCCGGCTTCAGTCATAGTGGGCTTTCTGGCCTTCCCTGTGCCTGGGCAGCGTTGTGCTGGGGAACCGCGCCGGGGTCCGGGGGGTGACCTGGGCGTCCAGGGACGCCGCGCGTAGCGCCAAGGCCACAGCCCGGTCGCGGGCCGCGTCGACCCGCTCGGCGGTCGGCCGATCCATCCTGACCATCGTCTGGCATCTGCTGTCCGACGACCAAGCCACCTTCACCGACCTGGGACCCACCCACGTCGACAACCGCGCTGGCACCCAACGCGCCATCCGCAACCACATCCGCGGCCTGAACGCCCTCGGCTACCAGGTCACCCTCCAACCCGCCGCCTAACCACATCAGCAACCCTCATCCCAGCTCCGCCTCGCTGCGCCGGGATGCTGCCGCGCGTACAGGAACGGTCATTTTCGGATTAGGATTCGCGGCCGGGACCGGCCAGCACGAGACGGCCCGGCCCCCGCATCGACAGGCCTTTCGCGTCGGCCAGGTAGGCGGCCTGGCCCGGGCCGAGCTCGAGCCGGTCTGCGCCGTCGATGAGTTCGACCGGCCCTTCGACACAGAGGGCGATCTGCTGTCCGGCCAAGGAGAGCGGCACGGGCTCCGGGCTCGCCGCCGTGGCGTCCAGAAGCGCGAATTCCGTCACCGCAGGGGTATAGAGCCGTCCTGCGCTGTGGTACCGCGAAACCTCGACGGCCGCTTCGCTGTCGAAATCGACACACCGCATGAGCGCGTCCACGTCGACGAGTTTGGTCGTCAGCCCGGCCCGCAGAACCGTGTCGGAGTTGGCCATGACTTCCAATGCCAGGCCCGAGGAATAGGCGTGAATCATGCCGGAGGGCACGAAGACCGCCTCCCCGGGCGCCAGGACGAACCGGCGCAGCAGGACGGCTGCGGCGACTCCGGCGTCCCCAGGGTATTGCTCGGCGAGGTCGGCCAGCCAGGGAAGCTCGCCGCCGAATCCCTTCACCTCGTCGGCGGATGCGTCCAGGGCAGTCTGCAACGCGCGGCGCCGTCGGTCGCCATCGGGTCCCGGGCCGGTGAGCTCGGCCCGCATGCGGCGAGCAAGGTCCGCGTCGAGCCGGTCGAGGTCGCGAACGCATTCGGCGACGGGGCGAAAGCCGACCAGGCCGGTGAACGGCGTCAGGGCGAAAACCATCTCGGGCTTGTGGACCGGGTCCTTGAACCGCCGCCGGGGATCGTCCCGCGGAATGCCCCGCGCCTCGTCCTCGCGAAAGCCGGCCTCGGCCAGGTGCGGCTCGGGGTGCACCTGCAACGAGACGGAACGACCCGGGGCGAGCAGCTTCACCAGAAACGGAAGCCGGCTGCCGACCACGTCGAGAAGGGTCTTGTCACTGCCGGCAACGGGACTGGGCGCGTCCTCGTGGGCTCCGAACCACACCTCGGCCACCGGCCGGTCAGGATCGGGCGGATCGCCCAGGAACGCGGGGATGGCGGTCGGTGATCCCCAGTCGTAGTGCCGGGCGACGGCCAGGATGCGTTGCACTGCCGTGTCCTTCGAGGTTGTAGGGGGTGACCCGGTCTAGTCACTAGCGGCGGCGGACGACGTTGAAGGCGATCTCGCTGCTGCGGTGGTAGTCGATGGCGTACAGCAGCCGTTTGCCCTCGCGGGTCACACAGGTCTCCTCGACCAGCAGCCAGGGGTCGTACCGGGCCAGATCGTAGGTCTTCGAGTACTCGGCCGGGAGGTTCGCGGCGGACAGCCGGGCGATCGAGAAGGCGATGTAGTGCCCGTGCCCTTCCAGGCTCTTGGTGACGGACGCGCCCCAGTTGCGGAACTTCAGCGGGCCGGGCAGTGCGTCCCGCCGGACGATGTTGATGCTGAAGACCATGGGCTGGTCGTCGCCGAGCCTCAGGCGCACGAGCCGGATGACCGGGTCGCCCTCGTTCAGCTGCAGCTCGCGGGCGACCCGGGCGTCCGCGGTTCCCTCTTCCACGCTCAGCACCACATTGGTGACCTTGTAGCCGAGTCCCTGCAGCAACGCGGTGATGCTCTCGTAGATGTTCACCGGCCGCTCGATCGGCACTGAACCCAGGGCCGACACGAACCGACCTCGTCCCTGGATGGCGGTGACCAATCCGTCCTGCTCCAGCAGCTTCAACGCTTCCCGGATCTTGTTGCGGGAGACTCCGAAGTGTTCTGACAGCTCGGGTTCGGTGGGCAGCTGATCGCCCGGCCCCATCTCGTCCTGGGTGATGAGCTGGCGGATGGCTTCCTTGAGCTGGGGAGCCATGGTCGAGCGCTTGGCGGGGCGAGCGCCGGCTGGGGACGTCAAGGTTCTCTCCTCGTCAGAGCGCGGCCACGGGGAAGCAGGCATGGGTCACTTTACGTTCAGTGGCCGAGCCGGCCGTCTGAAGACTGCTGCTGGCTGTTGCACCAGGCCAGCGCGGCGCGGGCGAGGAAGGAAGCGGACAGGGCGATGTTCCCCAGCAGCACGCGCTCGTCGGCCGCATGAGCACGACGGACGTCGCCGGGCCCGCACACCAGGGCCGGGATCCCCATGGCCTCGTAGAAGTTGGCGTCGGACTGCGCTGCGGCCGTGACCGGCGCGGCCAGCGGATTGACCCGCGCGTCGGCACTCGCCAGACGCGTCCGCTCGGCCATCATCCGGCGGACGAATTCGCTGTCGGGGTCGGTGTACGCCGGGGGCCAGGTGTCGGTCCAGGTGAACTCGACCGGGTGCTCGCGCAGCCACGGGTCGAGCTCCGAGGCCGTACGGATGTGGTGCTCGATCTCCGCGCGGATCTGCTCGGAGGTGTTCCCGGGTGGGAAGGACAGCAGGTAGTCGATGCGCGCCCGGTCGGGGAAGAACGGCGCCGCCTCGACGCCGACGTCCGCGCGCAGGACACCGGGATGAATGATGAAGGCGCCCGGCGGGAAGGCCGGATGCGCCTTGCTGAAGGCCCACTGCTCCTCGAGTTGGCGCATGGCGTGGTAGACGTAGACCGCCTTGTCGATGGCGTTGACGCCGATCGCGTCGCCCGAGCCGCCGGCCCGGATGGCGAGATTACGCGCGGCCCAGTGCGCCGACTTGCCGCGAACGGTCAGCGAGAAGAGGTAGTTGCCCGCCGCGACGTTGGAGATGTCAAGAACCCGTGGCTCCGGCGACGTGGGCTCCGGCACCAGAGCACCGTCCACCGTGTAGCCGGCTTTCAGCACAGCGGTTGTGCCGATTTCGTGGCTCATCGTCTCTTCGCCGACCACAGAGTGGATGTGCAGGTCTCCGGCCAGCGTGACGCCGGTGTCCCGGAGGGCCTTGGCGGCGAGCCACATGGCCGCGTGCCCGGCTTTCATGTCAGTGGCGCCGAGCCCGTACAGGTAGCCGTCCTCGACGACCGCCTTCCAGGGGTCGTCGAAGCGGCCCTGCTGCGGGGCCACGGTGTCGATGTGCCCGTTCAGCGCCAGGGAGCGACCGCCGCCGCGGCCGGGCCGCACGGCGACCAGGTTGGGCCTGCCCTCGGCCTCCTCGACCCAGTTGAGGTCGAAACCCAGGGGACGCAATGCCTCGGCCAGGACCTGGTTGGCGCGGCGTTCCCCGCCCTCGTAATCCGCTGCGTTGACGCCGGGCTGCAACGGGTTGACGCTGCGGCAGGCGACCAGGTCGACGAGCAGCTGTTCGGCGTCGCCGGCGGAGGCGGCGATCGAGGCGTCGATCGCCGCCAGGGTGCCGTCAAGGTCGTTCACCGTGACTCCTTGTCCAGTGGCAGGTGGGGCCAGCCCGAGTGGTACGCGCAGGTGGCCGCCGCGAAGCGGGCGCCCGTCTCCAGCGCCTCGGGCAGGGATCGGCGGCTGAGGCGGGCCGCGATGAAGCCGGCGATGAAGCTGTCGCCGGCGCCGGTGGTGTCGACGATGATCGCCGGTAGGGCGGCCTGCTCGTACCAGCGGTCCCCGCTGAGACAGACCGAGCCCTCGGCGCCGCGCGTCGCGACGACCACTCCCACTCCGGCGGCGGCCGCGCCGGCGGCGAGCTCGCGGGCGTCGCCGGTCTCACCGGCCGAGAGGAACGCGACATCGAGGTCGGCCAGCCCGGCGGCGACCGCGCAGTCCTGGCTGACGGTGCTCCGGCCGGCCAGCGCCTTCCGCAGTCGGGTCGCCTCCGGCAGCATGCCGATGTGCACCCAGTCGGCCTCGGCGATTTGATCGAGCTGCGCCTCCGTGGGGAAATAGGCTGCGGTCACGCCGAAGTCCTCCCGATCGAAGGTGCGGTCGCCGTTGGCGGCGACGCTGATCTCCGTGACCGCCGTGGGTCCGTCGAGCACGGTGAGGTCGTCGGTGGAGATCCCGTTGACCTCGAGCCCGGACCGGATGACCGCTTGCAGCGCGTCGGTGCCCACCGCGCCGAAGTAGCGCACCGCCACTCCGGCCCGGGCGAGCTGGACCGCCACGTTGAAGGCGTTGCCCCCGGAGTAGTCGCGGTCCTCGCTGCCCCGGTAGCGGTCCACGCAGTTGTCGCCGACGACCGCGACCCAGGGCTGTCGTCCGGTGCTCATAAGGTCTGCGCTCCGGTCATGATCGCGACGGCGTCGGTCATCGAGTGGCTCTGCGGGGTGATGGTGCCGGCGCACTTCCCCAGGCGCTGAATGTGGATGCGGTCGGCGACCTCGAACACCTGGGGCATGTTGTGGCTGATCAGAATGACCGCGGTGCCCCGGTCGCGCAAGGTTCTGATCAGCTGGAGCACCTGGTTGGACTCGCGCACCCCGAGCGCGGCGGTCGGCTCGTCCAGCACGACGACCTTCGACCCGAAGGCCGCGGCCCGGGCCACCGCGACGGCCTGACGCTGGCCGCCGGAGAGGTTCTCGACCGGCACGGTCACGTCTTGCAGCGTCGAGATTCCCAACTCGGCCAATTCGGCCCGAGCCCGCTCGCGCATTCCCTTGACGTCGAGGGCCCGCAACATCGTCCCTGCGAAGCCCTTGCGCCGGATCTCCCGCCCGAGGAAGAGGTTGGCGGCGACGTCGAGCGTCGGGGAGACCGCCAGCGTCTGGTAGACCGTCTCCAGTCCCGCGTCCCGCGCGTCCTGGGGCCGCTTGAAACTGACCGGCGAGCCGTTCATGAACAGCTCACCCGAGGTCGGGATCTCCGCACCGGTCAGGCACTTGATCAGCGTGGACTTGCCTGCGCCGTTGTCGCCGACCACGGCGAGGATCTCACCCGGGAAGAGCTGGAGCCCGACTCCGTCGAGGCCTACCACCCGTCCGTACGTCTTGACCAGGTCCCGTGCCTCGAGGACGGGCTTGCCGGCAACTGTCTCGACCGTCATGACTTCGCCTTCCGGATCCACTGGTCGACTGCCACGGCCACGATCACCAGGATTCCGACCGTCAGGGTCTGATAGAGGACGTCGAGGCCGGCGAGTGCCAAACCGTTGCGGAACACACCGACGATGAGGGCGCCCAGCAGCGTGCCCCAGATGGCGCCCCGGCCACCGAACAGGCTCGTCCCACCGATGACGACCGCGGTGATGGAGTCCAGGTTGAGGTCGATGCCGGAGTTCGGGCTGGCCGCGTTGGTACGCCCGATCTGGATCCACGCGGTGACCGCGATGATCGCCCCGGCGACGAGGTAGACCGAGGCGAGCACCCGGTCCACGCGGATACCCGAGAGCCGCGCGGCTTCCTTGTCGTCGCCCACGGCGTAGACGTGCCGCCCCCACGCCGTCCGGTTCAAGACGTACGCGATCAGGATGTAGAGGGCGAGCATGATGAGCACGCCGACGCTGACCTTGATGCCGAGCACCGAGAGAGTGTTGCCGGTGAGGGTGAGCGTGTCGGACAACTGCGAGCCGCGCACCGTGTTGCCGCTGGTGTAGAGCAGTGTCAGAGCGGTGAAGATGCTCAGCGTCCCCAGTGTCACGATGAACGGCGGAAGCTTGAGGCGAGTCACGAGAAGCCCGTTCAGGCCGCCCGCGGCGATGCCGGCGAGGAGCCCGAGCACCAGGCTGAGCGTCGGCGGGACGCCGGTGGACGACGCCGACTGAGCCATGACCATGGCGGCCAGGATCATGGCCGCGCCGACCGAGAGATCGATCCCCGCGGTCAGGATGACCAGGGTCTGTGCGATCGCGAGGGTGCCGACGACGGCGACCTGCTGGGTGATCAGGGAAAGGTTGGCCGGAGCCAGGAAGCGGTCGTTGAGCAGTCCGAACACGAGCACCGAGACGACGAGGACGACGGCGGGGCTGATGGCGGGATGCCGGTGCAGCAGGTCGCGCACGCGAGAAAGAGGTGTCGAGCGGTCGAGAAAGGCCGAAGACAGATCTGGTGCCGCGGTCGGCGGCGGTACCGTGTTGGTCATCTGAGTTCTCCAGAACCGTGCCGGGCGGGGGTGCTCGCGCGCCCCCGCCCTCCAGCCGTCAGAAACAATCCTTGAGGCCCTCGGTCGTGTCGATGCTCTGCACGCCGTCCTGAGGGTCTTCGGTCACGAGGTTGACGCCGGTGCTGACGAAGTCCTTGCCCTCGTCCGACTTCGGTTCCGTGCCGTTGACCACCAGGTCGTGGATGGCCTTGACGCCCATTTCCGCCATCTTCAGCGGGTACTGCTGGGCGGTGGCCTGCAGGATGCCGTCCTTGACGTAGTTCACGCCGTCGCAGGCGCCGTCGATCGAGACCGTGATCAGGCCCTCGGTCTTGCCCGCCGCCTTCAGCGCCTGATAGCCGCCGTACGAGGCCGGCTCATTGATGCCGTAGATGACGTTGATGTTCGGGTTCTTGCTGAGCAGCGTCTCGGTCGCGGTGCGGCCGCCGTCCTCGGTGCCCTTCGTCGGCAGGTTGCCGACGATGGTGTACTTGCCGCCCTTGCCGCCCGTGTAGTTGCCGGTCTTGGCCTCGTCGCCGTTGACCTTAGGGTCCGCCACGTCGATGCCCATTCCGGTGAGGAACCCCTGGTCCCGGGCGTAGTCCACGGTCAGCACCTTGTCGCCGAACAGGTCGAGAAGGGCGATGATGGCGTCCTTGCCGTCGAGCTTCTTCGCCGTCCACTCGCCGACCAGGCGGCCCGCCTCGAAGTTGTCGGTGGCGTAAGTCGTGTCGACCAGCGACGCCGGGTCCGGCACCGTGTCGAGGGCGATGACCTTCACGCCGGCGTCCCGCGCCTTGGCGATGGCGTCGAAGACTCCCGGCCCGTTCGGGGTGATGAGGATGCCCTGGTCGCCGCGAGAGATGGCGTTCTCGATGGCCTGGATCTGGGTGTCCTCGTCGCCATCCACCTTGCCGGCGGCGACGGTCAGGTTCACGCCCAGGTCCTGCGAGGCCTTCGTGGCGCCGTCGGCCATCTTCTTGAAGAAGGAGGTGCCCTGGGTCTTGATGATCAGCGAGACCGACACCTTCTTGTCGTCGCCGCCGGCTGAGGAGCCGCTGTCCGACGAGCAGGCCGCGAGGCCCATCATGAGGAGCGCCGCGCTGGAGGCGGCGAGGGCCTTCCGATTAACCATGGGGGTTCCTTATCTGGGTCAGTAGTCGATGCGGCGGTAGTACCGACGGGTCGTCAAAGGGTGGTTGCGGACCTTCTCGAGGTGCACGCTGAAGCGCTCGAGAACGGTCGCGTGCACGACGTGGCTTACGAGGGCGCGCAGTCCGGCGCCGACGCCGGGCATCGCGAAGTCGGCCGTGTCGATGACGGTGAACGTGTCGGTCACGGTCGGGACGAAGCGCTCGACCCGCTCGGCGAGCTCACGGGTGGGGCCTTCCCCCTTGAGCAGAAAGACGCTGACGCCCTTCTCGACGAGCTCCAGCGTTCCGTGGAAGAAGTCCGAGGCGTGCACCGGACGCGTCCGGATCCACTGCATCTCCTCGAGGATGCAGGTGGCGAAGTACCACGACTCGGTCCAGGACGGGCCGGCCCCGGTGAAGATGTGGTAGCGCTCGTCGGAGAACTGGCTGGCCAGCTCGGCGGCGCGATCCTCGAACGCGCGCTTGATCTCGAGCAGGTGGCCTGGCAGTGACTTCAGTCCGCTCACCAGCTCGGCGTAGTCCTCCCGCTCGCCGCGGTGCTTCTGGATCGAGAGGGCGATCAGCAGCGACTGCAGATAGAAGGACTCGGACGAGGTGTCGTCGGCGGCCCGGACGGTGAAGTTGTGATCGGCCGCCTTCGCCAGCGGGGACTCGTCGTTCCCCGTCAGCGCGACGACCGTGGCGCCCCTCTGCTGAGCGAACTCGCTGATTGCCAGGGCCTCCTTGGTCGTGCCCGACAGCGAGGGGATGACGACGATGGACTGCGGGCCCAGGTTCTTCGAGTCCACGGCCAGCAGCTCAGCCGCGTTCTCGAGGAACGTGGGGAACGCCGACTCACGCTGCATGAGCTGCGCCGCCGGTTGCATGAGGACACCGGCGCCGCCGGCGCCGAGGAAGAAGAGATTCTGGGCGCCCGCGTTCAGCAGCCGGCCGACGAGGGCGTCGATCGACTCGGCCAGGGCGACCGCGGACGCCTGGATGGCCACGAAACGGTCTTCGTCGAAGTTCAGCAAAGCTCTGGCTCACTTTCGTGCGGAACGCGCGGTGCTCGCGCTGAGCGATCGGGCTTCCGCCCTGTTGTCCCTGACTTGCAATGCATCACCGACCTCGGTTGTCTGATGACTCGGCAAGTCGATGGACGATAGTTTTGTGTTGTCTGATGATCCTGTCAAGAGTGCGAACGAGCTCGTAACCGGACCTAACAGATGGACAATGTTCCGTTACGCACGGTGTTACCAGAGCCGGAGATTTGCTCCGCAACGACGAGATCCCTCAGCGCACGCCCGGGGGCTGCCGTAGACGTGGCGCCATTCGTCCGGTACGCATGTGTTTGGCGTGTTCAGTGCGCTCTAGGGCCTGTGTCGAAGTCGATCACAGCCACTCGCTGGTCGGGGCGATCTGCACGGTGGCTTCGTAGCGCACGGCGAGCTTGTCGAAGCGGGTCGCGACGGCACCGTTGCGCTTCAGGCGGTTGATGCCGCATTCCACGGCATGGCGCTGCTTGTACCACTCGGGGTCGAGGGCTGGTGGCTGGACGCCCTTCGAGCCGAGTTTGCGGCGTGGCGGCGAGGACGTTGCCGATCTTGTGGAACCAGCAGCGCTGCTCCCGTGTCTCGGGGAGCACCTCACGCAGCGCGTTCCAGAACCCGAGCGCGCCGTCGCCGACGGCCAGGATCGGGGCGCGCATGCCCCGCCGCTTGCAGTCGCGTAGCAGGTCGGCCCACGACCCGGCCGACTCGCGGTAGCCCTCCGCGAGGGCGACGAGTTCCTTACGGCCGTCGACGCGCACTCCGACGATCACCAGCAGGCACAGTTTTGCCTCGTCGAGGCGCACGTTCAGGTGCACGCCGTCGGCCCACACGTACACGTAGTCGGCCGCCGACAGGTCCCGGGCGTTGAAGGCGCGGGCCTCGTCCTGCCACTGCACGGTCAGCCGGGTGATCGTGGCCGCGGACAGCCCGGCGCTGGTGCCCAGGAACTGCTCCAGGGCGGGCACGAAGTCCTGCGAGGACAGGCCGTGCAGGTACAGCAGTGGCAGCACCTCGCTGATTTGCGGGGACCTGCGGCACCACGCGGGCAGGATCGCCGAGGCGAACCGCCGCCGCTCACCCGTCTCGTCGACGCGTTTGTCGTTGACCCGCGGCGCCACGACCTCGACCGCCCCGGCCGAGGTGAGCACCTGCCGCGGCCGGGCGTGGCCGTTGCGTACCACCATCCTGCGGAGGCCGCCGACCTGTACGCCGCGCTCCGACCGATCCACGAGGCGGCGTACGCCGCCCTGGGGCCCACCATGCGGCAACTGCGCGACCTGTCCGCCAGATAGGTGGGTACGCGGCTACCCGTTCTTGGCCACAGTAGCCGCTGGCGATGACGGGTCCCCAGCCCGCACGACCACGAGCAGGTCCAAGGAGACACTCGCGGACTGCGCCGGAGTCCTGGGATCGGACCCGACGGCGCGCCCGTGGCGCGGGGGCTCGACAGTGGTCATGCCCCAACCGACCCGGGTGGCACCGGTTTGTGCGCTTCGTGGGTTAAGAGCGATTCCCAAGATAGCGGACAGCCAGTTGCGCAGTTAACAAGCGAGCATACGATGTGCGCAGTAGATCAACGAGCCGGTGCTTGTCCGCGGTACCGCCCCAACCCACCATCGTGCTCAAGGAAGGCCTTCGTGCATGGAGCCGTCGTAGCCTAACCGGTCGAGTGTGGAAGAGGTCCCTCCCGAGTGGACCGCGCCGGGCGCCTGACCAGGAATCGTTGACTGTGGCGCGCGGCCACCAACCCGGCGCAGGCGTGTTCTGCTCGGCGGCGCCGCTGGCCCTCGGCGACCAGATGTCACCGCCGGCTGGCCGCCAGGTAAACGTGCTGCCTCCGCGTCCGACCATGGCGGTGCCGCGGCTGCTCGCCGACGTGTCAGGCGTCCTCGAACCCTGGGTCGGGCCACCGTGACGCCACGAGCACACCACGTTGGCCGGATCGAACCTCATCGGCCCCGCATGCCACGTCCGACGGTCGATGCAGGCGAAGGTCTTCTAGTCGTTCTCGAATAGTCGTTCCCGAACAGGACCGGAGCAAAGTGCGGCTCAGGTCAGACCCAATCATGTCTTTGCGGACTCTTGCATCACCACCGCTACTCGCTGCACCTCTGCGCACCGACGGGAGATTTGACATGCTTGCGCCAACGAATACGAGCAACGGAATTGGCTATCACGCCGGCAGCAAAAAGGTAGCGGTCCACTCGGCCAAGAATGGCGATGGTCTAGCCAGCCCTCAGGGGCAGACGTTGATCCCGACGATCAGCCAGCAACTGTGCGGGACGAACGGAATCTCGGCATGCACCGTAGTCATGCAACCGGGCAAGGTGTCACGGCTGCATTTACATGCGCGGACTGAGATCGTGGTGGTTTGCGTGGAGGGTTGGGCGGCCACGTTGATCGGGCCCGATTTCGAGCCGGTACTGCATGGACCTGGTGAGTTCCTGTACGTGCCCGAAGGCGTCCTCCACGCTGCCGTGAATTTGAGCTCGGAGCATCGTCTGGTGGCGTATGAGTTTCGGACTGACCCGAAGCTCAACGAGGATGTGGTGTTGGTGCCTGAGCAGGAAGAAGCCATGCTGGAGGCGGCGGCAGAGCTACAGGGTGGTTTTGCGGAGGGCAGGCTGAAGCTGCCGATCCACTGGGATCTCACGGGAACTTCCAACGGGTTTTGAGTCCGCAGTCAGGGTTCACACAGCACGCGTACCCGTATCACCACTGACCGGGCATCGACCGGAACGTCCGCGACAGTCGCTGATGGCACCCCTGCACTCCGCACGATACGGCTGCGCAGCGCGGTCAGGCCACCGTCCGTTAGGAGCCGGGGCCCGCACCAGGATGCGCTCTCCGTCGTCCACCACGTCATCGATCACCAGCGGGGTAACTTGGTCATCCCCGGCTCTATGGCCCCGTATCGCGTGTAGGAGATCGTGAAAATGGCCCCATCACCAATCGTTGGCGTCTGGCGAGTCAGGACCGAGGGAGCTCCTGTTCCGTACCACATGTTTGCCTTCCACTCCGACGGCACCCTCCATCAGTCCAATCCCCCGCTCGGCAACACCATCACAAGCGACACGGCCGGCTTGGGCGTCTGGCAGGAGCGAGAAGGCGCTGTCAAGGCCCGCTTCGAGGAGTACCGCCTCGCCTACCGCGACCACAGCATGACCCGCGGCGTAATAGAGCTCACGCTGAGCGTCAGCCACAACTCGTTTACCGGTACCGCCGAGTTCAACGTCTACGACCTAGATGACAAGCATCTTGACGGCCCCCTCCATGCCACCGTGGAAGGACGAAAAGTGACTTTGGAGTAGTCCCATGCCGGCAAACACCCCGCTGTCGTCCCTAGCCGATCGGGCCGTCGCTGACCCCATCGCGCCAATCTTTGGCGAAATCATGTCGCGACAAGCGGCCGATTCCTCGTTTGTCTCGCTGGCCGCGGGCTCACCCGACAACCGCCTGCTCCCCAACGACCTGCTCGACGCCCTGGTTCAAGACGCCCGCCAGGCCGACCAGCACCTCGGCCTACTCAACTACACCATGCCCCAAGGCCTGCCGTCGCTGCGTGCGCACTTTGCTCGGCTGCTCCAGGATCAGGGCGTCCGGTGCACTCCCGAGGGCCTGCTGATAACGAGCGGGGGCATGGAGGCCATCAGCCTGGCCGCAGAACTCACTCTCAACCCCGGAGATGTCGTCCTGGTCGAGAGCCCGGCCTTCCCCGGTGCCATGAGCGCCTTCCAGCGCTGCGGGGCCAGGGTGATCCATGTGGACTGTGACGACGACGGCATCATCCCCGAAGCTGTCGTCGAGGCCATCGCGCTGCATCGGCCCAAGCTCCTGTCGGTCATGCCCGACTTCCAGAATCCGTCCGGGCGGGTCATGCCCGCCGCGCGCCGGGAGCGCTTGGCGCTGATCATCGAGGACACCGGCGTCATGGCGATAGAAGACGGCGTCTACACGCAGCTCCGGTTTGCCGGCGATCCCCTGCCGCCCCTGCAGTCCTACGCGCCCGACCACGTCCTCTACGCCTCTTCCGTCTCGAAGATCCTCGCCCCCGCCATGCGCGTAGGCGCCCTCGTAGCTCCGCCCGCCTTTGTGGAGCACGCCCGACGCGTCAAGTCGGCCTACAACATGCAGGCCTCGGGATTCACCCAAGCCATCGCAGCTCGATTCCTGGACCCTGGAAAGTCTGTTCTCACGGACCACCTCCAGTCCCTCCGCACCGCCTACGCTGATCGGTACAGGGTCATGGACCAGGCACTCGCACAACATTTCCCGGGCAGCGCCGGCTATACCTGGACCAGACCCTCGGGCGGCATGTTCCTATGGCTCGAAGGGCCAGACTCCGTCGACTTCACCGCAGCCCTCGGCCTGGCACTGAAGGCGGGTGTGGCCTACATTCCCGGCTCGCTGTTCTATTCCGACCCCGGGCGTGGTCACCAGGCCGCCCGGCTCAACTACGCCAGCACCTCGCCTGACCGAATTCCTGAGGGCGTCGCCCGGCTCGCCATGGCGCTGTTGGGCTGGTAGCGGGATGCTCCCGCCACAGTCGTCGCATCACCCGGCCGGCGGTGGTGCACGGATGCTGACCGGCAGCCGTGCTCCGGGTGAGACCCCGTCCGCGTAGGTCAGGTGACATACGATGACTTGTACGACAGGTCCAGCGGGAGGCCCGTGACGGCGGATACGGTGCCCGTCAGTCCAGACTGACCGGTCCCACCCTCGCCGGCGACAATCGGACCATCACCACCGGCTACCAGGACCTGCGCATTCCGCTGGCGGCAAACCGTATCAACCGCACCACCCCAGGTGAGCTCCATCTCGATTTCTGGCACGACGGCAGCAGCACGGTGCACTTTGAGGAAATTCGCTTTGAATAGGAGTCGTGCTGCCATGGCCAAGACAAGAGCCCGCTACCTCACTGGGATCGGCGTCGTGGTACTGGCCGTCGTCCTCGGCCTGGTCGCAGCCCTGTCGCCTCGTGCCCAGGCCAGTACGACGGCAGTTACGGCTACGCAGCTCACGACAACGACGGGCCGGACGGGTCAGGGGCAGCCGGTGACCAACCTGGCCGAGGCCGATCTCACCGGCACCACCGATGACTGGAACCGCTACGTCGAGTTCATCGGCCGCTACTCCGGATACCTCACCTTCGTCGCGCCGCCCGACGTGTCGCCCAGGGAGGTGACCGCAGTCGACGTACGGGTCAACTACCGCGGTCCGGACCCCGAGACCCAGACCTGGACGTTCGCACTGTTCGATTGGGCGGCGAGCGGCTGGGTGCGCGTGGGCACCAATGGCGGCGCTCCACACTGGGGCCCGTGGACGTCGCTCGCCTGGCCCGGGTCCGCACCCTACGCCTGGTACATGTCACCCACCGGCGAGCTGCGGCTACAAATCACCTCCAACAACCGCCGTGACGCAGCCGACCTCGACTATGTCGCCATCTCGCTGACCTCGACTCCCGGGCAGCCGGCACCATCGGGCGGGGCCAGCTCCCCGTCCGCGTCAACTCCGCCACCCCCGTCGACCCAGCCGCACGTACCCACGTCACCTCCCGCTACGACGCCAACGACCGCTCCGCCGTCCCCGTCTACCCGACCCGTGACCACGACAGGCTCGGTACGGTGCCCCGACTGCTGGCGTCCGCCGCTGCAAGTCAGCTGGAACTGGGTCATCGCGGGCGTGCCAAAGCCTCCCTTCCGGGATGTCGACATCTACGACATCGACGGTTTTGATGCGTCCTCGGCGGACGTCGCCGCCCTCCATCGAGCCGGAATTCGAGTGGTCTGCTACATCAGCGCGGGCTCCTACGAGGACTGGCGCCCCGACGCGGGCCAGTTTCCGGCGAGCCTCCTCGGCCGGAACCTCGACGGTTGGGCCGGCGAACGGTGGCTCGACGTCCGCGGCATCAGTCCCACGAGCCCGCTGGCCCGCATCATGACGGCACGGATCGACATGTGCCGGGCGAAGGGGTTCGACGCTGTCGAGTTCGACAACATGGACGGCTACATCAACCGGACCGGGTTCCCGCTCACCGCCGCCGACCAACTCGCGTACAACCGGTTCCTCGCCAACACCGCCCACGCCCGTGGCCTCAGCACCGTGTTGAAGAACGACCTCGACCAGATCGACGATCTCGTCGACTACTTCGACATGGCGCTCAACGAGGAATGCAGCCGGTACAACGAGTGCGGCGAATACCAGCCGTTCATCGCCGCGGGCAAGCCGGTCCTCCACGCGGAATACGGCTCCTCGACCGCCTTCTGCCAGGCTGACAACGCGGCCAACATCAACGGCGTGCTCTTCTCACTCGACCTGGACGACTCCGTCTATCGCCCGTGCCGCTGAATCCCGTCATCGAAGCGCCGGCGGATCCATCGAGATCCGCCGGCGCTTTGCCGCCTCGCCGTTACTCGGCCGACCAGCAAGCAGGACAGCCTGCGGGTCCTGGAGGAGCGGGAGATGGACGAACACCTGTCGTGTCTGGAGCGCATCGGGGCCGACGGAACCGGGCGGGTCCAGGTCCGCGAGATTCCCGAATTCATGCTGCCCTACCGCGACCGGCGCACTCCCGCGTCGAGCCGCGACGTCAGCGACGCCGGGATCGCGCGGACTGCCTGAGCGCCGTGACGGCCGGCCCCACCACCGGGTCGCGGCGGTCGGACCGGTACAGAGCCAATACCTGACGCGAGACCGGCTCGGCAGCCGGCCCGAGGACCTGGCGCAGCTCAAGGCCCTCGTTGACGCCGCGGGCGAGCGCCGGCACGACCGCGACCCCGAGGCCAGCCCGCACGAGCTCGCGAACCACCTGGTAGTCGTTGCTGCGGAAGGCGATGCTCGGACTGAACCCGGCATCGGCGCAAAGGCGCACCAGGTTGCGCGAGCCGGCGGAGCCTTCCTTGCTCGCGATCCACTGCTCGTCGCCGAGATCAGCGAGGCCCCAGTCGGCACGGGCCGCGACCGGGTGCGCTCGACTGATCATGATCATAAGCGGGTCGTCCTGCAGCGGTACCGCCGTGAGCCCGGCCGGCCACGACCGCGGGACGAGCGGGTACTGGTACACGACGGCGATGTCGATCGCCCCGCTGAGCAGCGCGGGCAGCAGCTCGTCCGGCTCCCCCTCGTCCAGCAGGACCGCCACCTCGGGGTGGCGGCGCAGCAGCCGGGCCAGCGCCCCCGGGACGATGCTGGCACCGGCGGTGGGGAAGCTCCCGAGGTGGATGGCGCCCGCCGCCCCCGCGGCGAGCGCCCGGGCGTCGCGTTCCACGGACTCCAGCTGGCTCAGCAGGCCGGCGCTGCGCCCGGCCAGCCGATGGGCCGCCGCGGTGGGACGGGCGCTGTGGGGTCCTCGCTCGAACAACACCACGCCCGCCGCCCGTTCCAGGGCGCTCATCTGCTGCGAGACGGCCGAGGCCGTGTACCCCAGCGACTCCGCGGCCGCAGCGAACGAACCGCTCTGCACCACCTCCGCGAGGGTGCGCAGATGATGCACGTTGAGCATAAGTAGATCTTACGCTGGCCAGGTCGAGATCGTCTGCTCCGAGTCTTCCCCGAACCCGCCGGAGGCTGAGAGCGTGGCCGGACGAGCAGTACCGTTGGAGGCTGGACGATGCGCAACGGGAGTACCGGCGACATGCTCGCCGAGATGAACGAGTGGGGCCCGGAGAAGGTGGACCGCGTTCAGGATCAGCGGCTGGGCATGCGCGGGGTGCTGGTCATCGACAACGCCACGCGGGGAATGGGCATGGGGGACACCCGGATGAGCCCGACACTCACCGTCACCGAGGTGGCCCGCCTGGCCGGCACGATGACGTGGAAGTGGGCCGCCGTAGACCTGCTGTCCGGCGGGGCCAAGGCGGGCATCCGGGCCGATCCGGCGGCGGCGAACAAGGAGCAGATCCTCCGCTCGTTCGTGCAGCGCCTGCACAATGAGATTCCGCAGGAGTACGTGTTCGGACTCGACATGGGCCTGACCGAGAACGACGCCGCGATCGTGGCCGACGAGCTGGGCCGGGCGGCGGCCGTCGGCACCCCGGCCGAGCTCGGCGGCCTGCCCTACGACGAGCTGGGCATCACCGGCTACGGCGTGGCCGAGGCCGCCGACGCCGCGTGTGCGTGGCTGCCTGCGACGGCGCGCTCTTCTCCGGCTTCGGCACCGCCGGCCAGCGCTGCACTTCGCTGGGCACCGTGATCGTGCACGAGTCCTGGCACGACGAGTTCCTTGCCCGGTTCGGCGCGGCGGTCGAGGAGGCGGCCATCGGCGACCCGTTCGCGCCGGTCCTCTACGGGCCGATGCTCGACCGGCGTTTCGCCGAGCGGTTCGAGGAGTACCTCGGCTGGATCCGCCCGCACCACCCGGCCCACGGGTCGCCGCACATCAGCAGGATCACCGCCGCGAAGCCCCGGCCAGGATTCGTGAAAGACCCCGGGGCCGGGATCTTCTACCACCCGACCATCGTCTCCGGGGTGCGGCCGGACGACGAGCTGTTCCGCTCCGAGACGTTCGGCCCGATCGTCGGCGTGCTGGCCTACCGCGACCTGTCCGAGGCGATCCGGCTGGCCAATCTGCCCGGCTACGGGCTGTCGTCCTCGACTACGGCCTGTCCTGAGGCGCCCGGAGCCCATCGATGATCGAGTCTGTTGACGAGCACTTCGTCCGGCAGGTCACGTCGTGGACGAGCGAGCCGGACGGTGCCGACCGCCCGGACGGTGACCGTGCGGCCGCGTCGCCCGACGTGCTGTGGGCCTACTTCGATGCGCAGGTGCAGAGCCGCCATCTCGACTTCGCGGCGCGCTGGTTGCAGGAACGGGGCGAAGGCTTCTACACCATCGGCTCGGCCGGGCACGAGAGCAATGCCGCGGTCGCCATGGCGTTGCGCCCCACCGACCCGGCTCTGCTGCACTACCGGTCCGGCGGGTTCTTCGCGGCCAGGGCCCGTCAGGTTCCGGCATCGACGCCGATCGCCGACGTGTTGCGTGGCCTTATGGCGGTGGCCGACGATCCGATCTCCGGTGGGCGGCACAAGGTCTTCGGCCATCCCGCCTACGGCATCATCCCCCAGACCTCGACGATCGGCTCGCACCTGCCGCGGGCCGTCGGGCTGGCGTTTTCGATCTGTCGGGCCGCGGCGCTCGGGGTCACGACCCGGTGGCCGGCCGACTCAGTCGTCGTCACCAGCTTCGGTGACGCCTCGGCCAACCATTCGACCACGGTCGGTGCGCTGAACGCGGCGGCCTGGTGCACGCACCAGGGACTGCCTATGCCCCTGCTGATCGTCTGCGAGGACAACGGCATCGGCATCAGCACCAAGTCGCCGCCCGGCTGGATGGAGCACGCGCTGGCCCGCTACCCGGGCATCCGGTATGCCCGCGTCGACGGGGCCGAGCCGGAGCTGACGCTGGCCACGGCCCGCGACGTCGCTGCGGCGGTGCGGGCCGAATGGCGGCCGGCGATCCTCCACCTGAAGACGGTGCGGTACATGGGACACGCCGGCTCCGACGCGGAGCTTGCCTACCGGTCGCGAACCGAGATCGTCCGCGACTACGCCCGTGACCCGCTGCTGGCCACGGCCCGCCGTCTCGTCCAGCGCCGGCTCGCGACGCCGACCGGCATCCTTTACCGGTACGAGGCCACCCGCGCCGAGGTGATGTCCCAAGCCAGAGCGCTGCTCGGTGGGAAACGGCTCGACGACGCAGCGCAGGTCATGGCCCCGATCGCGTTCCCGCCCGTCGCCGCCACCCCGCCGCCCCGCCGGCCGCTAGGCGCGCCGGCGCCCGACGGCGAGCCGACCGCGACACTGGCCCAGGCCATCAACGCCGCGCTCGCCGGCGTGCTCGCCGAGCGGCCCGAGGCGGTGGTCTTCGGTGAGGACGTCGCCGCGAAGGGCGGCGTCTACGGGATTACCCGGGGCTTACGGAACCGCTTCGGCAGCGGTCGGGTCTTCGACACCATCCTGGACGAGCAGAGCATTCTCGGCGCCGCGCTCGGCGCCGCGCTGTCGGGCCTGCTGCCGATACCGGAGATCCAGTACCTGGCGTACCTGCACAACGCAGAGGACCAGTTGCGCGGCGAGGCGGCCAGCCTGGCCTTCTTCTCCAACGGCCAGTTCCGCAACGGTCTGGTCGTGCGGATCGCCGGGCTCGCCTACCAGCGCGGGTTCGGCGGCCACTTCCACAACGACAACTCCGTCGCGGTCCTGCGCGACATCCCGGGCGTCGTCATCGCCGTGGCAAGCCATCCGGCCGAGGCCGGGGAGCTGCTGCGCACCTGCGTCGCCCTGGCTCGCGATGAGGGCCGGGTGTGCGTCTTTCTCGAACCGATCGCCCTCTATTACACCCGCGACCTGCATCGACCCGGCGACAGCCTGTGGACGGTGCCGCGCTCGGCGGCGTCGGTCTCGCCGGGCGGTGACGCGTTCGGCCGGGTCAGTCTTCACGGCTCGGGCCGCGACCTGCTGATCGTCACCTTCGGCAACGGCCTGCCGATGAGCCTGCGGGTCGCGGGGCGCCTCGCGGAGCAGTCGATCCACTGCACCGTCCTTGACCTGCGTTGGCTGGCACCGCTGCCGGCCGCGGACATCGTGGCGGAAGCACGGCGGTTCACCCGGGTGCTGGTCGTCGACGAAACGCGCCGCGCCGGTGGTGTGTCCGAGGCCGTGGTCGCCGTGCTCAACGACGACGGGTACCAGGGCCGCGTCGCCCGGGTCAACAGCGACGACTCCTTCATCCCCCTCGGACCAGCGGCCGCTGCGGTCCTGCTGTCGGAACCGCAGATCCTCGCGGCGGCCCGCGGCCTGTGCGCCGAGCCCCCGGGCACCCCTCTGGTCGAAAGGAAAACGACATGACGAGCCCCCTCGCGCTGTTCGACGCCGAGACGCTGATCCACCCCGACGACGCGGCCATCCGGGATGTCGTACGGCAGTTCGTCGCCGACCGCATCCGCCCGGGCATCGCCGCCTGGTACGAGGCCGGCGCCCTGCCGGCCCGCGAGCTCGCCAAGGAGCTCGGCACCCTAGGCGTGCTCGGCATGCACATCGAGGGCTATGGCTGCGCCGGCACCAGCGCCACCGCGTACGGGCTCGCCTGCCTTGAGCTCGAGGCCGGCGACTCCGGCCTGCGCTCGCTCGTGTCAGTGCAGGGCTCGCTCGCGATGTTCGCCATCCACCGGTTCGGCTCGCCGGAGCAGAAGGACGCCTGGCTGCCCCGCATGGCGGCCGGCGAGGCCATCGGCTGCTTCGGCCTCACGGAACCCGACTTCGGCTCCAACCCCGACGGCATGCGCACCACAGCCCGCCGAGCCGGACCGCAGGAAGGCGCGGACTGGGTGCTGAACGGAAACAAAATGTGGATCACCAACGGCAGCATCGCAGACGTGGCCGTCGTGTGGGCGAAGACGCCGGACGGCATCCGCGGGTTCGTGATACCGACCAGCACGCCCGGATTCTCGGCTCCGGAGATCAGGCGGAAGATGTCGCTGCGCGCGTCGGTGACCAGCGAGCTCGTGCTGGACGAGGTGCGCCTGCCCGCCTCCGCGATGCTGCCCGGCGCCCGGGGCCTGTCCGGGCCTCTGTCATGCCTCAACGAGGCCAGGTACGGCATCGTCTTCGGCGCGCTCGGCGCCGCACGGGACTGCCTCGAGACGGCCCTCGCCTACGCCGGCGACCGGGAGATCTTCGGCCGTCCCCTGGCCGCCTTCCAGGCGACGCAGCTCAAGCTCGCCGACATGACCCTCGAGCTGGGCAAGGGCATGCTGCTCGCGCTGCACCTCGGCCGGCTCAAGGACTCCGGAGGCCTCCGGGCCGAGCAGGTCAGCCTCGGCAAGCTCAACAACGTCCGCGAGGCCATCGCCATCGCCCGCGAGTGCCGCACGATCCTCGGCGCGGCGGGCATCACGCACGAGTTCCCGATCATGCGGCACGCGAACAACCTGGAGTCCGTACTGACCTATGAGGGCACCACGGAAATCCACCAGCTGACGATCGGAAAGGCTCTGACCGGGCACAAAGCGTTCCGGTGACCGCGCAGGCATTCGGCCTGCCGGTGGCCCGGTCAGCGGGCGGAAATCCGCAGCGCGCCGTCCATCCCGGACGGTCTCGCCGGCGAGAAGTCGTCCTCGATTGGAAGCCCAGCTGGGCCCGCAGAATTCACCGCACCCGGCGGCCGTGCGTTGCTGGGCTTTCCGTTTCAGCGCCATGGCCGGGTCGAGGACATCGGCCTGGGTGCGCTGGCTCGTCTGCCGCGGCGCGGCGAACCCACCGGCCCGCAGTCGCGGGTCCACCGGTCCATCGTCTGCCGGGGAGTCGCACCCGCGGCCCGAACGCATCAGGGTGTTCCATCGCAGCTCTCGCCCGCACCAGCCGGCCCGCTCACGGGTGGAGTACGCCGCCGGGTCCCGCAGCCTCCTGGATCAACCGGTAACGAACAACCCCGCCGCCCGCGCCCGCTGCATATGCTTGCTTTCCTCACGGTCCGCCATCGTGGCGTACGGCTGCGGCGCGGCGATCGACCGCCCGGGAGTGGTCGGCCAGCTGACCGGCGGCACCGTGCACGGCCACGGCATCGCGCTGACCGAGGCGCTGCGCCACGACGGGGCGGGCAGCCCGACGGCGGAGTCCCTCCTGCAGTACCGGATCCCCACCGCCTGGGACGCGCCCGATGTCACGGTGCGCATCATCGAATCCGGACGGCGCGCAATGCCCCGGGGCGTCAAGGGGGCCGGCGAGGCCGGCGTCGTCGGCACGCCCGCCGCGATCGCGGCAGCGGTACGCGACGTCCTCCGGCGGGCTGGCGCGAGCCCCGGGCAGACCGCTTGACTCGATCACCTGCCAATCCGGGAACTGGTCATCCGCCGTCTACTGCGCGAACACCGAGGCAGGTTCGGATCCCATTACGGGCCGACGCGCTCAGTCAGCGAAGCGGGTCGAGCGCGAGCAGTTCGGATGCCGGCTCACCGGTAGCGATCTGGCGAGCGAGGAGCATGCCCGTTGCGGGTCCCTGGGTCACTCCCCACATGCCATGACCACCGGCGGCGTAGACACCGTCGATTCTGGTGCTGCCGACCACGGGGATCCCGTCGGAGGTGATGGGCCGCGACCCGACCCATTCGTGCGCTCGCGTGCTCCAGTCCACTCCGCGAAGAACGCCCGCGGCCGCGCGTGCCATCGCATCGAGGCGGCCTTCTCGTGCGGGTGCGGACTCGGGCGCGAACTCCATGATCCCCGCGATCCGCAGACCCCCCGCAACCGGGGTGCAGGCGAGTCGTTGCTCGGGGAGGTAGATGGGATACGGAGCGGGTACGTCGGTCGCGACCGTGAAGGAGTAGCCGCGCCCCGCCCGGACGGGTGTCCGCACCCCCAGAGGTCTGGTGAGGGTGCTGAGCCGGGAACCCGTGGCGATCACCGCGACATCGGTCTTGATGGTGTCGAGGTGCGTCACGACGCGGACACCGGGTCGGATTTCGACCACATTGCGGGCCTTTATGTAGCCACCGCGCTCCTGCACGGCGTGCGACAGGTCGGCGAGGAAGGCCGCTGGATCCACGTGCCGCGTGTCGATGAGCTCCACGACTGACTGGATCGCCGAGCCGAGCTGCGGCGCCTTGTGCTGAGCCGCCTCGACGGAGAGCTCGATCAGGTCAGGACCGACAGGAAAGTGTCTCGCAGCACCTCGGTCGCGGTACCCGACCAGGATGGGGCTGTGCGTGACGGAGGCCGTCACACCGTGCGCCGCCAGCTGGTCGAACGCCTCAAGGCATCGGCCGTTCAGCCCGCTCATGGCGTGCCGCGCAGCCTCCCAGCGGCGACGGGTGCAGTTGGCTGCGAAGCGTGTCAGGAACCACCACATGCTGGGGTCCGACCAGGAGCTGACCGAGAAAGGATGGCTGCTTCGGAACAGCCCGTGCAGCCCCTCGCGAACCGTGCCCGGCTCGGTCAGGGGTACGGCGCGCGCCGGCATCACCCAGCCGGCATTCGCCCAGGAGCTCCCGGCGCCCACTGACTCCCTCTCCAGCACGGTCACCTCGAAGCCGTCCTGCTGGAGGAACCAGGCCGTGCAGAGGCCGACGATCCCGCCACCCACGACGATGGCCCGTCTAGTGGTCATCGCCGAGGCCCGGGGCGAGCAACCGTGCGACGGCGAGATCGGACACCGCCATGCCCACCGACTTGAACACCGTCTGTCCGGAACGCTGCTGCGGCTGGGCGAGCGCGGCCGCCAGCGAGCGCAGCTGGTCGGCGTGGAGGGCGCCGACGCGGATCGCGGAGATTATCTCGCCGGCCTCGGCAAGGCAACCGTGTACGTCGTCGACGACGATGTCAGTCGCTCGTGCGAGCAGATCACCGGGGAGCTCGGCCATGTCGGCACGGTAGGACCCGACAGCGTTGACGTGGACCTCGCTCGCCAAGGACGCGGCGTCGAACAGCGGCCTCGTGGACGCCGTTGCACAGCAGACGACCTGCGCCGTTGACACGGCCTCGTCGGCGTCGCGGATCACCTCGAAGGTGACGCCAGGAGTGTTCGCGCTGAGATCAGCGACCAAGCGCTCAGCGCGCTCGACTGTGCGATTCCAGATACGCACCTCGCTGATCGGGCGCACCAGGCGGACCGCCGCCACCTGCTCGCCTGCCAGGTGGCCGGCGCCCAGGATCGCGAGTCTGGTCGCGCCGGGGGGCGCGAGCACGTCTGTCGCGAGACTGACCATGGCAGCGGTGCGGAGGAGGGTGAGCCCGGCTGCGTCAGCACTCCAGATCGCTTTGCCCGAGCCGTCGAGCCAGAGGATGAGGCCGTCTACAGTCGTCAGCCGGGCCGATTCGGTGTCGGCGTGCGCGCTGACCCGCAGCACCTTCACTACCGCGTGTCCGTCGACGGAGCTCCGGGCGGCCATCACGAGGAGTCGTCCGTCTCCCAGGGACAGACGGAGGGGCTGTTCGACGGCGCCGTCCGCGCTGGCCATCACCGCCTCGCGTACGGCCACGCAGGCTGCACTGAGCGACACCTGCGCTCGTACGGAGGGCGACGTGAGGAACGGAAGGGTGGCCGGCTGATCGATCGTCTGAACGTGCCTGACAGCACTGCCTTCTTTCACTGCGGGCTCTCGTCCCGGCCCGCCCAGAGGCCACGCGTGTGCATCAAGTGCCTTCTCATCAGATCCGAGGCTGCATCGGGTTTGCCCGCCTCGATGAGATCCAGGAGCTCTGCGTGCTCCTGAGCGGAGTGCAGGAACGCGGCTGAACCGGCGACCTGTTGAAGACCGTAGAGGCGCACCTGGTCGCGCAGCAGACCCACGGTCTTGACGAGTCGCGCGTTGCCGGTGAGCTCCAGGATCCCCAGGTGAAGGTCACGGTCCCGCGCGACGAAGTTGACCATGTCTCCCTGGACCGCGAACTCGGTGGTCTCCGCGGCTATCTCCCGTAGTGCCGTCAGGTCCGGTGTCAGGCCCATCGCCGCGACCCGCGCGACTCCGGGCACCTCCAGCATCATGCGTAAATCCATCAGCTCGTCGAGGTCGGCGTCGGTGAGCGTCACGACACGGAATCCCCGGTTGCGCACCATCTCGACGAGCTCGTCTCGCGCGAGGTCCAGCAGCGCTTCGCGAACCGGCGTAATCGAGACGGCGAGCTGGTTTGCGACGGACCCGATCGAGTGAAGCTCGCCCGCGCGCAGCCCGCCGGAGATGATCAACGCTCGGAGTGCCTGGCCGCACTGGTCCCGAAGTGGAATGCGGGCGACCTCGGACAGCCCCGGGATCGAAGGTGTGGTCATGCCAGGCCTCTCTGAATCGATGGTCTGTGGCCGAGTGCACGTTGCCGCCGGCTCAACCTATGCGATGTCGTGGCTCCCACTGTTCAGTTGCTCGCATCGCCGTAGTTGAACGTTGTCAGGCAGCCGCCATCTACGGCGAGGATCGATCCGGTCATGAACGTGGACGAGTCCGATGCGAGGAACAATGCGACGTCGGCCACCTCCTGCACGGTGCCCTGCCGCCCGAGCGGTTGTCGCGCGGCCGCCCGTTCCCGGATCTCAGTTGCGACCGTGAACTGCTCCGGGGTCAAGGTGGGTCCGCGCCGGCCCAGCCCGGTGTCGATGTATCCGGGACAGATCGCGTTGACGCGCACGCCCTCAGGGCCGTAATCGACAGCCAGTTGACGAGTCAGGTTGATGATCGCGGCCTTCGAGGAGCAGTAGGCCGCAGCCAGCGGAGCCCCGATCAGGCCGTACGTCGATGCGATGTTGACAACGGCGCCGCCGTGCTTGGAGGACATCAGATGAGGCAAGGCGTACTTCGTGCAGTTGAAAGTGCCACCGATGTTGACCGTGAGCACGCGCGCGAAGTCTTCAGGCTCAACCTCGTGCAATCGCGCCTTGGTGCCGCCGACGCCCGCATTGTTGACGATGATGTCCATGCCGCCGAAGCTGCCCACTGCGCGTTCGACGAGTCCCTCCACCTGCTTGGGTTCGGCGATGTTCACCTGATCGAAAATGGCGGCGCCGCCGTCGGCCGTGATCTCACGTGCGGTGCGCTCCGCGTCGTCGCCGAGGACGTCGACCACGACCACGTTCGCTCCAACTCGGCCCAGCGTGGTCGCGATCGCCCTGCCGATGCCGTTGCCGGCCCCGGTGACCATCGCAGTGCGTCCGGTGAGTCGCGTCATCACGATCCTTTCGGAGCGGGCCGGCGTCATTCGACCAACCCGCGACAGAGCAGCACTACCGTGATGAAGCAGCGGTAGAGCGTGAGGGGATCGTCGGCGCGGAGGACGGCCGTGTGCGAACTCGTGCGTTCGACCCCCGCCACGCGGGCCGCGAGCTCGCAGTAGTCGGACGTGTGGAAGGCGATGTCCATTGTCAAGGGAGCCGTGAACTGCGGTGGTGTTGCCGCCTCGGCATCGGACACGGCCTGATATGCGGTCTCGCGGATGAGGTCTCGAGCCGACTGTGGGTGCAGGGACTCGGCCGCGAAGCGACTCACCGACCGTTTCACGACCGCCGCCCGCACCCGCGGCGCGAAGGAAGCGGTCTCCACGGCGGTGGCCTCGTCCCCCGTCACGAGAACAATCGGTACGCCGTGCGCCGCAGCGACCAGCGCGTTGACTCCCGACTCGCCCGCGATGACTCCGTTGATGCGGACCTCCGCGATCGCCGGCCGGAAGTAGGTGTGTGACAGGGCTGACCCGGCCGCGCTCATGGAGCCGTGGTAGGCGATCAGGAACACCGCGTCGAAGGAGCCGTCGAGCCCTTCCATCATGTACATGGGCTTGTAGCGACCGGAGAGGTACCGAGCGTTGCCAGCGAGCGAGTCCGGTTTGATGTTGCTCATCTTGGAGTGGGCGTCGTTGACGACAAACTCCGTGGCACCCGCCGCGATCGCGCCTTCGATCGCGGCGTTGATCTCACCGGTCAGCAACTGCGTGAAGTACTCGTACCGGGGGCCGCCGGCACTGACCTGTTCCCAGTCGACCACCCCTGCCACCCCCTCCATGTCGGAGGAAACGAACACCTTCACAGCATCGCCCTGGGATGGAGCTCGGGTCCGGTGGAGGACTCGGTCATGACGACGTAGTACCCGCCAGGCTTGCCCGCCGCGGCTCCGTGGCGACCGTCCGGCGTGAGCGCCAGGCAGCGCAGCTCCGCTCGGAAGTCATCGGGCAGCGTTGCGGCATCCTCGAGCATGTGGCGACAGGCTTCGTCGGGGTCCAGGCCACGCGCCAGCGCGCTCACCACAGTGCGAGCGCCCACGGCACGCATGCTCAGCTCGCCACGACCGGTGCAGGCCGCTCCGCCGTACCGGATGTCGGCGTAGTTGCCGGCGCCGGGGAGCGCCGAATCCCCGACGCGCCCCGGGTACTTCCACGGGTACCCGCTGGTCGAGACGCCGACAACCAGTTCACCGGCGCGGTCCAATGCCAGGATGTCGACGGTTCCCCAGGGGCCATCGGGCGGGTTGAGCCTGTGTACAAGGCGGAGAGCCGTCTCTCGATACCGAGCGTCACCCTTCTGCGCCGGGGTGGCGTCGCCCTCGACCGACTCGGTCGAGGGCCTCAGTCCGGAGACGAAGAGGGCTCTTGCTTCCTCGGTGAGCAGCTCGGCCTTCTGGAAGCCGTTCTCGTCAGCGAACCGCTCGGCGCCTTCGCCGACCAGGAGGCAGTGCTGCGGTAGTCGCTCCAAGACGCGTCGGGCGATCGAGATGGGGTTGGGGTAGGAACGCACGGCACCGACGGCACCGAACTGACGCGTGGAGCCGACCATGATCGAGGCATCCAGCTCTACGATGCCCATGGCATTGGGCAGGCCGCCGGTGCCGACGTAGTGGTCCGCGAGATTGTCCTCGCACAGGATCAGGCCCGCCTCAACAGCATCGAGCGCCGATCCGCCCGCGGCGAGGATCTCCATCGCGCGGGGAAGTCCGACCTCGCTGCGCTCGCTGCCGATCACTACCGGTTGCACGGGATTCCTTGTCGTCCTCGGTGTTGCGCTGGCGGATCCTCGCGATGCCTCTGTGGCCGCTGTTCCCAGAACCCTTGACACGGTGCGAGTAAGGTATTACACCTTACCTCTCGAAGCAATAGCGTGGCGGAGGACACAGTAAGAGGGAGTCGCTGTGATCGTCGACGGAACCTGTACGCCGGACTCGTGGTGGTCCGGATACCAGGACTGGATCGAGGGTGGCTTCACTGCCTGCGTGCTGAGCGTCGGCGGCGGAAGCGCGCCCGCCTCTGCGGTCGCGGCGCTGGGCGAGGTCCACCGACGCCTCCGCGAGACTGCCCGCCTTCAGCTGGTGCTGACCGCGGCGGAGATGCGTCACGCAGCCGCGCAGAGCCAGCTTGCGGTCCTCCTGCACTTCCAGACCACGCACCTACTGGGCGGGAATCCCGATCTGGTGGAGGTGTTCTGGCGACTCGGGGTGCGGATGTTCGGTCTGGCGTACAACCGGACCAGCCCGGTCGCTGGCGGGGCGCTCGACCCGGTCGACGAAGGCTTGAGCGCAGTCGGACGGCGCATGATCGCCGAGATGAACCGATTGGGCATCCTGGCCGATTTCGCCCACACCGGCTGGCGTTCCTGCGCCGAGGCGCTGGAGCTGTCATCGGGGCCCTGTGTCGCTTCGCACTCGAACGCGCATGCCGTGCACGCCCATCCGCGCAACCTGCCTGACTCGATCATCAAGGGCATCGCGGCATCAGGGGGAATCGTGGGAATGAACGGGTTCCCCGCTTTCGTATCGAGCGATGCCGCACCCACGCTCGATCAGTTCATCGACCACATGGTCCACATCGACAGCCTCGTCGGCCCTGGTCATGTCGGCTTGGGGTTGGACTACTGCACGATCACCTCGGCCGAGTACGAGGAGATGGTCGACAGCGGGGACTGGACCACCGACGACTACCCACCGCCGCCGTGGAACTACCCGCAAGGGATCGAGAATCCGCGGTCGATCGATTCGCTCGCCCAGCGCATGAGCGCGCGAGGGTACGCCGACCAGGAGATCAACGGCATCCTGGGGGCGAACTGGATGCGCGTGTTCGAGTTGGCGTTCCCATGAGCGACCGTCCCGTACACGCCGGCGGTGAGCTGAATCCCGAGCTGATCGAGCAGGCGCGGCGTGCCATGTCGCGCGGCGACGTCCCGGGCATGGCGATCGGCGTCCTTCACGACGGTGCTGCCGCGAGCGCTGGACTCGGGGTCACCAACATCGAGCATCCCCTTCCCGTCACCGGCGACACGCTGTTCCAGATCGGCTCGATCACCAAGACCTTCACCGTCACGGCCCTGCTTCAGCAGCTCGAGCGGGGCCACATCGATCTGGACGATCCCATCCGCCGGTTCATTCCCGACTTCGCCGTCCGAGACGCCGACGTATCAGCAACGGTCACTCTGCGTGACTGCATGACCCACTCGTGCGGGTGGGAAGGGGAGTTCTTCGCCAACACAGGCTGGGGCGACGATGCGTTGGCCGCGATGGTCGGCCGCATGTCCGAGCTGCCCCAGACGACGCCGATCGGGCAGATGTGGTCCTACAACAATGCCGCGTTCTATCCGCTGGGTCGCGTGCTCGAGGTCGTGGAAGGAGCGCCCTTCGAGCAGGTGATCCGTCGGTCGATCCTGGAACCTCTTGAGCTGGAGGGCGCATGCTTCTTCGCCCATGAGCTCCTGCACCGCAACTTCGCCGTAGGTCATACCCGGCGCGACGGGCGCACGATGATCGCGCGTCCCTGGGCGATGCCACGCAGCTCGAATCCGGTCGGCGGGATCGTCGCCAGCGTCGACCACTTGTTGTCCTACGCGCGTTTTCAGCTCGAAGGTGGCACCCTCCTCGGCGACAGCCTTCGCCTCGCGGCCCAGCGGCCGAACGGCCCAGCGGCGGACACTCCGAGCGTCGGGCTGGGGTGGTGGCTCGCCGGAGACGGTGAGGACCGGGTGGTCGAGCACGGCGGGGGCGCGAACGGCCAGCCGGCCCTGCTCGCGATGCTGCCGGAGCGCTCCTTCGCGATCGCCGTACTCACCAACGGCAGCGGCGGCTGGCTAGCTGCGCACGAGCTGCTCGCGTGGGTCAAGCAGGCCTACTTCGGCATCGAGGATGCGCACGCCACACGGTTGCCGGAAAGCTCGCTCGAGGACTGCACCGGCGCATACGAGACCATGCTCGACCGCTATGAGATCCGCGAGGACGACAGTGGCAGGACCCTGAGCGGAAGCGTGCTGGGGGACTGGCTCGAGGACATGGACCCACCGACTTCCGCAGAGCCCTGGATCGTTCCGGTCGAGCGAGCCACCGGCGACACGCTGCTCATGTCGCCCGGAACCCCTTCCGAGCAGGAGGCGAGCTTGCTGCGACGCAGCGACGACACCGTCGGCTGGTTGCGTCTCCACCGCCGCGCGGTGCCCCGCGTCCACCACCAGGCGGGCTGACCGATGTCCATCACGCGGTGCGGTACCCACTCCCAAGAAGGAGACAGAAGCACATGATAAAGCGATCTGGCATCGCCGCCGTCGTAGCCGTGGCCCTCGCTGTCCTCGCAACAGGCTGTTCGAGCAACGACCGCGCGCCGAGTGATGGAAGGTCGAAGTCTCGACCCATCGCCAAGCTCACCATCGGATCGACCCAGGTATCGACCCTCGACTACACCAAGAACAATGCGGGATACGGATCCGGCGTGGGCAGTCTGGCGCTTGAACCACTGCTGGTACTCGGCACCGACGGCAAGATCAAGCCGTGGCTCGCGGAGTCGTGGAGCCAGCCCGATGCCACAACGTACGTCTACCAGCTCCGCAAGGGCGTGAAGTTCACCGACGGCAACGAGCTGAAGGCGAGCGACGCGGCATTCTCGCTCAACTACTACCGCCAGCCCGGTTCGACCAACGCATATAACTTTCCCTCGACTCTGCAGAGCATCACGGCAACAGAGCCCTACACGCTGACGATCAAGTTCAGTGAGCCGAACGCCGCATGGGCGTCGGCGCCCACTCGAGCGTCCTTGGGCATCTTCGGGCAGAGCCATTTCGAGGCGCACAAGGCAACGTTCGGTAAGCCCGGAACGGCAGTCGTCGGGACCGGACCGTGGAAGGTCGACTCGTTCAATCCGACGGTGGGCGCCGAGCTCTCGAAGAACACGGCCTATTGGGGCGGGCCTGTCAACATCGACCGGATCGCTGTCAAGTTCTTCTCGAATGAGACGAGCCAGGCGATCGCGTTCCGCGCACACGAGATCGACATGGCCTTCCCGTTCGACAACCGCTCGTTCGCAGCTACCGCCGGAACCAAGATCCTGACAGCTCCCGGCCCCGGCGACCAGGGCAACTTCAGCATGAACGTCCTCCAGGCGCCCTGGGACGATGTCCACGTGCGGCGCGCGGTGGCCTACGCCTTGGACAAGGAGTCCTTGATCAAGGCGTACGGCGGGTACGCCGAGCCGCTGGACACGCTGATCTCGCCAGGGCTGCTCGCACAGCTCGGGAATAAGAACGACGTCGACGCCACGCTCGCGAAGGTGACGGACTACCCGTTCGATCTCGACAAGGCAAGGGCAGAGATGGCGCAGTCGAAGTATCCGGACGGAGCAGATGCGACTCTGTCGGTCTCGGACTCGGGTCAGACCTTCGCGACGACGAGCCAGGCGATCGCCGCACAGCTCAAGGAGATCGGGATCCGCGTGAAGCTCGACGTGCAGACCTCGGAAGCCAACTCCGCCGAGGTCACCGGCGCGGATCGCAAGGCGATTCGAGCTGGTTTCAGCGTGTGGGGTGCCGTGTCCGCCGATCCGGGTGAAGCGTTCGGCTACAGCATCGGCAGTGCCAATGCCACCCAGGGCAACTGGAACGCCACCAACTGGAGTACGCCGCAGACCGACGCGCTCATCGCCGATGGAATGCGTGAAAGCGACCCTTCGAAGCGGCTCGCGATCTAT
Organism: Micromonospora sp. NPDC048830; assembly: GCF_043198215.1. Lineage (NCBI taxonomy): Bacteria > Bacillati > Actinomycetota > Actinomycetes > Micromonosporales > Micromonosporaceae > Micromonospora > Micromonospora sp. NPDC048830. Next base: position 23,972 of record NZ_JBICUP010000034.1, on the reverse strand, counting down.
GGCGACCTGCTGCAGGACTTCGCCGCGGACGTGCCGTTCGTTCCGTTGTTCCTGATCGATGCGACCGCCGCTCTGTCCCCGGAGTTTGCCTGGCCCCACTTCGACGGGTTCTGGCGCTTCCGTGGCCCCTGGGCGCTGGAGATCGAGAAGGCCTCGTGACTCAGGCCATTCTCAGCACCAACGAGGTCGAGGTCGTTCCGCCGGGGCGTCGGTGCCGGCGGAACGACCGATGGGGACTGGTGGCGTTCATCGTTCGCCGGTTGGCCATTCTGTTGCTCCTGCTCCTTCTGATCTCGTTCGCCGTCTTCTCGCTCATCTACCTGGCGCCCGGCAGCCCGATCGACGCTCTGCTTGGTCCCCATCCACGCACGCCCGAGGCCGTCGCTGCCCTCACTGAGCGCTACCACCTGGACGAGCCGTTTCTCCAGCAGTACTGGCACTGGCTCGGCAACGCCGTGCGGCTGGACCTTGGGACCTCCATCCAGACCTCCCTGCCCGTGACCGACGAGATCGGTTTTCGTGCTCCGACCACGCTCCTCCTGGGTCTGTACGCGTTCCTGCTTACCCTGGTCCTCGGGGTCAGTCTCGGGATCCTCGCCGCGCTGAAGCAAGGATCAGCGGTTGACCGCAGTACGGTCGCAGCAGTCGTGGTCGCGCTGTCGACGCCGACCTTCGTGCTGGCCGTATTCCTCTTGTACCTCTTCTCCGTCCGCTTGGGCTGGTTCCCCGCGTTCGGCAAGGGCGAAGGCTTCCTCGACGGTCTGTGGCACCTGACCCTCCCGGCCCTGGCGCTTGCCCTGGGCGGATGTGCCTTCGTCGTCAAGCACACGAGGTCAGCGCTGATCGGAGTCCTCGACCAGGACTACATCGTGTTCGCGAAAGCCCGTGGCCTGGCGTATCGCCGCGTGCTGTTCTCCTACGCGTTGAAGAACGCCCTGATCCCGGTCATCACCATCAGCGGGCTGATCTTCTCGGGGTTGATCATCGGTGCCGTCCTCATCGAGGTGGTCTTCTCCGTCCAGGGGCTCGGACAGCTATTGGTGCAGTCGGCGACGGCCAAGGACCTACCTGTCATCCAAGGAGTCACGTTACTGACCGCGACACTCATCATGTTGACGGCCCTGGTGACTGATCTGGTCTACATGCTGGTGGATCCGAGAATTCGGGTGGGAGCCTGAGCATGAACCTGCAGCGCACGGAACTCGGCGCCGGGCCTACGCGCAAGCGTCGCCGACCGAGGCTCACCCTTGTCACGGTCTCGTTCGTGGTCATCGGCATCGTCGTCCTGCTCGTGCTGTTCGGACCTCTTCTTGCGCCCCAGGACCCAACTGCGCAGGACCTCGCCGACATCAACGCCGGGCCATCGACCGCGCACCTGTTGGGCACGGACGTGCTCGGACGCGACACATTCTCGCGGTTGATCGTCGGCGCGCGCTCGGCATTCATCGGGCCCCTGCTCATCGCCCTCGGTTCCATGATCATCGGCAACATCCTCGGCCTGGTCTCCGGTTATCGCGGCGGCCGCGTGGATGCGGTGATCATGCGCTGGGTGGACTTCATGTGGTCCGTCCCGACGTTGTTGGTCCTGATCGTCGTGGCGGCCGCGGTCGGAGCGAGCTACTGGCTGGCAGTTGGCCTGATGGTCGCGCTCACGGCGCCCTTCGACACGCGCGTGATCCGCGGAGCGACGTTGGAGCAGGTGCCGCGGCCATATGTGGAGGCCGTCAAGGTCCTGGGCGTCTCGGACCGACGCATCATGGTGCACCACATCTGGCCGAACCTGTCCGCCACCGCTCTCGCCAACGCCTTCCTCATCTTCGCGAGTTCTGTCGGCATCCTTGCCGCGCTCTCCTTCCTGGGGCTGGGGGTTGCGCCTGGCACGCCCGACTGGGGCTTGATGCTGGCAGAGAACGAGAGCCTGCTCTTCAGTCAACCTCTGGCCGCGCTCGCACCGGGTCTCATGCTGGCCCTGACCGCGACGTCGATGAACCTGGTGGGCGACTGGATCTACGAGCGCATGTCGAACCGAGGCATGTCGCGTTGACTGCGGCGAAAGGCGTGGGTGGCGTGAACACTTCGATCGGGGCGACGTCGTCGCATGCACCGCTGCTCGCGGTGAGGAACCTCACGGTGGAAAGGCGTTCCGGCGAGAACGTGCAAGCGATCGTTTCGTCGGTCAACCTCGCCGTCGGGTCCGGTGAGGCCGTCGGCATCGTGGGTGAATCCGGCAGTGGAAAGTCAGTCACCGCTCGGGCCATCGCGGGCCTGCTTCCCCGTGGGCTGCGCGCGACCGGCAGCGTTGAACTCGGTGGCAGCGAACTTCTCGGACTTTCGGAACGCGAGTGGCGTCGATCGGTTCGAGGCAGCGAGATCGGCTTGATCATGCAGGACCCGTTCACGATGCTGAACCCGATCATGCGTTGTGGCGACATCGTCGCGGAGTCGCTGCAACCCGGGCGGCACCGGACCCGGCGTCAGGACCGCGAGGAGGCCGTACGCCGGTTGGCAGAGGTGGGCATCACCGATCCGACCGTCGCCGATCGCTATCCGTTCCAGCTCTCGGGCGGTATGAGGCAGCGCGTGGGCATCGCCGCAGCGTTGGCGCGAGACCCTCGGATACTCATCGCGGACGAGCCTTCCACTGCCCTTGATGTCACGACTCAGCGAGACATCCTCGCGCTCATCAAACGGATCCAGGCAGCCCGCGGGATGGGACTCATCCTGATCACCCATGACCTGCGGGTGGCGTTCTCGATGTGTGACCGCGCGTACGTGCTGTACGCGGGAACCGTGCTCGAGCAGGGGCCGGCGGACGAGCTCGACACAGCACCACTTCACCCCTACAGCCAAGCGCTGCTGCTCTCGGAGCCGCCCATCGATCGGCGCCTCCACAAGCTCGTGACGATCGCCGGATCCGTTCCGAGCCCGGACACGACCCCCCGTGGCTGCGTGTTCGGACCCCGCTGTACCTGGGTCGAGCCGGCGTGCGGGCAGGCAGCGCCGGCATTGATCGAGGTAGCGCCGGGCCGCAAGTCCGCGTGCCTGCGAATCCTTGCCATCCGACCCGAGATGGAGGATCAGCGTCGCGAGATCGAGCAACCTCACCCACCTGTCGCACCAGCCGGCGGAAAGCCGTTCGTCGCGACCCGCGCTCTCTCGAAGGTGTACGGCACCGGCGTCAGAGCCTGTGACGACGTCTCCATCGAGGTCAGGGCCAACGAGAGCATCGGCATCGTCGGCGAGTCCGGGTCGGGCAAGACGAGCCTCGCGCGGATGCTCGTCGGGCTCGAAGAGCCGACCGGGGGCTCCATCGTGATCGACGGGATCGAGGTCACGAGTTGGCAGCGGGTCAAGCGGGCAGACCGTCAACACATCCGGAGCATCGTCCAGATCGTGTTCCAGGACCCGTACTCGAGCCTCAACCCGATGCGAACCGTCGGCTGGACTCTACGGGAAGCCGTGCTCACGCACCGACCCGAAACCGTTGACGCCGACAACGAAGTGGCCCGCCTGCTGGATGAGGTCGGTCTGGATCCGAACGTCGCGCAGCGCCGCCCCGGTGGGCTTTCCGGCGGTATGAGGCAGCGGGTCGCCATTGCCAGGGCACTGGCCACTCGACCGCGGCTCCTCATCTGCGACGAGTCGGTGTCCGCGCTCGACGTCTCCGTACAGGCGCAGGTCCTCAACCTACTCGGTCGACTCCGCGGCGAGCGGGGCATCGGCTACGTCTTCATCACCCACGACCTCGCCGTGGTTCGGCAGGTGACCGAGCGGGTGTACGTGATGCATCGTGGCCGCGTGGTCGAGTCGGGACCCACCGACCGAGTCATCGACGCACCCGAAGACCCGTACACCGCGAAGCTGCTTGCCTCGGCCCCACGGGGCGACTCCGGATGGCTCACCGAGCCCACGGCTGGCAGCGGGCCGGCATGACAACGGGGCGACTCCCGGTGGTGGAGGACTGGTTCCGCGCCACCGACATCGATGAGGTCGTGACGCTGATCGAAGAGCCCCACGTGCATCCGTTCCTGTGTGCGAACTCGTGGCTGATCAGGGGTGCCCGTCGCAACCTGCTCTTCGACTGCGGTCTGGGTGTCGCGTCGATGCGCGCGTTCGTCGTGGAGCATCTCGGGCTGGCCGAACCTGTAGCGGTGCTCAGCCACGGCCACCTCGACCACATGGGTTCCGCCCACGAGTTCAGTCAGGTCTGGGCTCATCCGGCCGAGCAGCCCTGGCGTCCTGGTCAGGGCTCTCTCGTGGGCACCGAGCTCATGAGAATTCTGGGCATGGACGACGCGGCGGTCGCGTCGATGCCCGAGATAATGGTGACAGCGGCCCCCGCCGCCGACTGGCTCGTCAAGGACTACGAACTGCGTCCCGTCACGCCGACCAGGTCGCTGAGCGACGGCGAGCGGATCGATCTTGGCGATCTCACCCTCGACGTGCTCCACCTGCCTGGACACACGCCGGGGAGCATCGCGCTGATGGTGCAGGAGACTCGCATGCTGCTGACCGGTGACGTGCTCTACGAGGGAACCTTGCTGGACCAGCTCCACGGGTCGAACATTCCGCAGTATCTGGAGTCGATGAGCCGATTGGGCGAGCTGGAACCGTCCCTGGTACTGCCAGGGCACGGACCGGTGTTCGACGCCGAACGTATGGCGGCGCTCGCCGGCCGCTATCTCAGCAGCAAGGCGCTCAGATGACGCGGCCGTTGCCGCCGTCGATGGTGGCCAGGGCGCGGGTACGACGCCCCGTGGGCAGCCCGCAACCGACACACCGAACGGTCCGCATTTCGAACACGTCGACACACGGTTCGTTCCGGTGCTGACCGCCGAGGAGGTCGACGCGGCGACCCGGCAGCATGCCGCGTATCAGCCGCCGGGCGGCGTAGAAGCTGATCAGCTTGGCTGGTCGTCGGGGTCGAAGAAGCGCTGGCGGGAGTGCTGCGCCCGCCAGCCGTCGCCGACCATGAACCAGCCGGCCATCTCGCTGCGGCCCAGGTCGTACAGGTCGGCCCAGGAGCCGTCGTCCCGCTGCCAGCCGAGCGGCAGGTCGCCGTTGTCGAGAGCGTTCAACAGCTCGAAGAGGGCCTGGTCCACCACATCCGGGATGAGCTCACGCACCGCGGCGCGGGCGGCCGGGTCGGCGGTCGCCTCGCGCCAGCGGGTGCCGTCCGGGCCGCTCATGCGCCCGGCGGCGAGGTTGTCGCACGCGGCGATCGCCTCGTCCCGGACCCGGCGCATGAGCAGCTCGGCGAAGCGGGCCAATTCGGCTCGGTCGTCCATCACGGGTCAACATACGGGATACGGGTGGGTGCGGGTACGCCGCGCGCCTGCAGTTCCCGGACAGCCCGGTCGACGATCGAGCGGGCCAGGGTGGGATCCATGCCGGCGTTCGCCATCGCCTGCGACTCGATGCGGGAGATGACATCCCAGGTCGGGGCGGCGGTGGGGTTGGCGCGGCGCCACGCCCGGTACAGCCGGTTCTGGTTGGCGGTGATCCGGGTGTGGGCCACCCCGAGTTCGGCCATCACCTCGTTGGGTACGGCCAGCACCCCACCACCACGGGCCGGGTAGTTGGCGGCGTTGCGCATCGCGGCCTGGGAGACGGGGTGGTGCCCGCCACCCGAGACGTATCCGCGGAGCCGCATGTGGGTGACGATGGCGCCGGCCACCTTCGCGGCCACCGCTCCGGCGGCGCCGCCGATCGCGCCGCTGACCGCGCCGTCCTTGGCGGCTTGGCCGACGTCGCCGCCGGTGATCAGTGCCTCGGTGGCGCCGCCGGCCGCCCCGCCGGCCGCGCCGGAGGCGGCGCCGCCGCCAACGGTGACGGCTGTCCTGGCCAGCACGCTGCCGCCGAGCGCGGCCCCGCCGGCGCTGGCGCCGAGGGTCGCCGCGCCGAGGCCCCCGGCGACCGCGCCACCGCCGGCTGCGCCGGCCAGCCGCAGCGCACTGAACTCGCCGGCCTTGTACTGGCGGTAGCCCTCGATTCCGGCGCCGATCAGCGCGCCCACGCCGGCGCCGACGGCGATGTGCACCCACCTGCCGTCGGGGTCGGTGAGCCGGACCGGGTTGTTCTGGGCGTATGTGTAGAGGGCCAGGTTGGCGGGGCTGTGCACGCCGCCGTTGGGGGCGCCGTCCAGGTACGACTCGAGTGCCGGGTCGGGCGTCTGCCAGACCTGGGTACGGGGATCGTAGTAGCGGGCGCCGTAGTAGTAGAGGTTGGTCTCCGGGTCGAGTTCCTTGCCCGTGTACTGCTGCGGCACCGGCTGGGACGGGTGCTCGCTGACCCAGGTCTCGCCGCCGGGGAAGTACTGCAGGTGTTCGGCGAGGCCGCCGCGGGTGTCGGTGACGAAGCCGGTCGAGCCGAGGTGGTCGCCGTGCGCGTAGTACTGGCGGTTCTCGATCCGATGTTCCGGCTCGACGTACTTCGTGAGCAGCCGGGAGTCACCGACGTAGACGTGCTTGAAGGCGGCCTGGCCCCGGGTGGAGTAGTTCTGGTTGGGGTAGAGGTGGAATTGCGCGCCGTCCTTGACGACCCGGTTGCCCTCGTCGTCGTAGAGGTACCGGGCCTCGTTTGCGGTGCCGCCGGCGTTGTCGCAGGAGGCGGGGGTCTGCGGCAGGGTCTGGCTCTGCACGTTCGCGTGGCTGCAGGCGAGGCGGTTCTCCTCGTCCCAGATCAGCTGCCGGCGGGGTTTGGGTTGCTGGTCACGGCTGACCTGGTTGCCGTTGGCGTCGTAGCTGTTGGTGTAGATGCCGATGGTGGTCGGGGCGTGCGGTTGCGACCCCGCGTAGGCGTAGTCGTACGTGTAGCTCAGCTTGCCGTCGGTGCTGACGTTCCCGCCGCTGACCAGCTCGTGCACCTGCGCCTTGCGGCTGATGCGGTGGATGCTGTCGTAGCTGATGTCGGTGCGGTACCGGTCGGTGCGCGGGGTGCGCGGCTGGTAGCTGCCCTCGGCGTGGGTGAGCCGGTACAGGTCGTCGTAGCGGAAGGTCTGGGTGCTCGGCCCGCCGACCTGCATGCCGACGTCGGGGCTGCTCGGGGCCACCGTGTCGTTGGTGATCGCGGTGACGTTGCCGACGCTGTCGTAGGTGTACTTGAGGTTCTGGAAGACGTATCCCTGGGCGAGGTTGGCCTTCAGGTTCGCCAGCCGCCGGTCGGTGGGGTCGTACGTGTAGGCGGTGCGGGTGCCGTTGCCGGTCTCGAGCAAGGACCGCTGCTCGAACTTGTCGTAAATGAGCCGCTTCAGGTACGGGTACGTGAAGTCGCCCTTGACGCCGGTGGCGGAGTCGACCAGGCCGCCACTGTCGTAGTGGTACGACAGCACCTCGCCGTCGGGGTACGTCATGGTCAGCATCCGGTTGAAGCTGTCGTACCGGTACTGGGTGACGAAGGTGTAGGTGTGGCTGCCCTGGGCGGCCGACGTGCGGGTCTCCTTGGTGATCTCACCGAGCGGCCCGTACTCGCGGGCGACGGTGCCGGCGCCGTCGACGACGCCGACGACCCGGTCCGCGCCGTTGTTCGGGGCACCGGGCCCGCCGTACGTGTAGGTGACGTTGTTCGCCGGGAAGATCGGGTAGCGGATGGCCTTGAGGCGCTCGAAGTCGTAGTCGTACTCGATCGCCTTCTGCTCGGCGGCCAGCTTCGCGGTGACCTTGCGGATCACGTTGCCGGCGAGGTCGTAGCCGGTGTCGGTGCGGCCGGAGTCGGGGCTGGTGACGCTGGTCCGGCGGCCAAGGTTGTCGTACGTCGAGGAGGTGACGTTGGCCTTGTCGTCGGTGACGGTCAGCAGCTCACCGAGCGGGTTGTAGGTGTAGCTGGTCCAGATGACCGGCTGGCCGCCGGCCGGGTTGAACTCCTTGACCGCGGTGGTCTGCTGCTGCACGTCCTGGTAGGTCCGCCGGGTCTTGCCGTTCGCGTCGGTGGACACCACCTCGAACTGGGTGGTGCCGGCGCGATCGGGGCCGAACCCGTACGCGACGGTGGTCGTGGTGGTGTCCGGTAGCACGGTGCGGGTGGCCCGGTTGAGCACGTCGAAGGTCCGGACCGTGGGCGGGACGCTGTCCAGGCTCGGGTTGAACTCGGTGTTGGCGTCACCCTTCGGTTCGGTCAGCGGGAAGTACTCCTTGACCGCCCGGCCTGCGAAGTCGTACAGGACCCGCCCGGACACGATCATCACGTCCGCCGGGGCGGCGTCCGGCCCGGTCACGACGGTGGCGTCCTTCTTCGTCTGGATGACGCGCTGGAGCCCGTCGACGAACGTGATCGTGTCCATGGTGTCCGGCCGGACGGTGCCGTCGGCCTGCCGGTCGACGTGCCGGGTGACCGCGTACGGGACGGTCGCCTCGGGGTGGTACTCGAAGTCGATGGTGATCCGGCCGTCGGCCGCCTCGTACGGGCCGACCACGGTGTCCGGCCGCCCCACCGAGTCGTACGTGGTGCGGATGACCTGGTTGTTCTGGTCCGTGCTCGTCTCCACCACGCCGAACTTCAGGTTGTAGGTGCTGCTCGACCGGTAGCCGAAGCTGTCGGTCACCGACTCGACGTACTGGTCCACCGCGGTGTCGTACGCGTAGGCCAGCCGGTACCGCTGGCCGGTCCTGTTCGCCGGGTTGACGACGGCCCTCAGGTTGCCGTTACCGAAGTACTCGATGTCGGTGACGGCCGCCTCGCCGCCGGCGAGCATCGCCCGGACCTGGGTGACGTTGCCGGTGGCGCAGTCGACGGTGGACTCCCGGTGCCGCATCAGGGTGCCGCCGCCGTAGACGTCGATCCGGTTCGCGGTGCCGACGATGTGCGCGCTGCGGCAGGCCGGGTCGTCGCCGGTGTAGCGGATCCGGGTGTCGACGTCGTCGGCGGCACCGGCGTCGGCGCGGTCGACGTGCCGGGCCAGGTTGCCGAACTCGTCGTACTCCATCAGCGCGGAGGTCGTCTTGCCCGGGTTGGCCTGGCCCTCGTGGAAGCTCCGGTCGGTGCGGACCATCTGCGGGAAGATGGTGGCCGTGGTGCTGCCCAGATCGGCGGTGCCGGCCGGGTCGTCGACATTGCGCGGCTGGTAGGTGTTTTCGGTCGTCAGGAACGTCCGGCCCTCGGCGTCGCTGGTGATCTCGCGGGTCACCAGACCGCGGGTGTAGTGGCTGTCGGTGCGGTACTCGCGGGTGATGCTGCGGTAGACCGCGCCCCCGGCGCCGGCGTCGCGGACTCGTTCGGTCACCGTGCCGTAGCCGTAGAACTCGCGCTCCAGCCGGTTGAACACTCCGCCGCGGTACTCGTAGCTGGACAGTTGGACGTCCTGGCCGTCGCCGGGGCGGCCGTCGTCGACCGACACCCGGGACAGCACCCAGCGGGACTGCGGGGAGGCGTAGGTGTTGCCGTCCCGGGTGTAGTCGAACTCCATCCGGGCGCCGAGCGGCCGGTCGACGCTGCGCAGCAGGTTGGTCCGGCCGGTCCGGTTCTGCACCACGGCCAGCTGGTTGTCCTTCTTGGACGCGAGCTGGTCGGTGTAACCGTCGCCGTCGATGTCGCGGAGCATCTGCTCGGCGCGGCTGACGCCCGTGGAGACGTCCGCGCCGGGGTTGATGATGAGGCAGACCGCGATGAAGCAGACGGAGAACGTGAAGTAGACACCGCCGCCGAGCTTGGCGTTCTGGTCGGCGTTGAGGCCGTCGAGGCTGCCGTGGAACGGCACCGGGGGTTCGAACCCGTTGCCGGTGTTCAGGCCGACCCGCAGCGGGTTGCCGGCGAAGACCCGGTCGAGCAGTCCGTCGCCGTTCATGTCCTGCAGCGTGGCGCTGCTCGACGAGCTGGACTCGCTGTACGAGGCGCCGCCGGCGAAGCCGTAGAAGTCGGTGTTGAAGCCGATGTTCAGGCCGGCCTCGCCGCCGCTGCCGTCGTTGAGCGGGGCGGGGTTACGCCACGCCTCGGCCGCGCCGAACCGGTAGCCGAGGTTCAACGCGACCCGGCCGTCGGCGTACACCCGGTCGGGCAGGTCGTCGCCGTTGACGTCGAGCAGGTCGAACTGGCCGTCCGAGCTGCTGCCGCCGAGGCTGCCGCCGACGCCCAGCGGTGGCATGTCGTTGCCCGCGTCGGCGCCGTTGGCGGTGGTGGTGCCGGGCGGGCTGTCGTGCCCTCGACCGGTGGCGATGGTCCGCGCGGCGCTGCCCGCGCTGGCGTTGCCGGAGACGTTGCTGCTCTTGCGGACCGCGCCGTCCGGCAGTGCGCCGCGGGTGTCGCCGAGCGCGCCGGTCGGGTCGGTGTACTGGATGCCGCCGGACCCGACGACGTCGGGGAAGCGGTCGCCGTTCATGTCGAGGAAGTCGACCTGGCCGGTGCTGTCCCCGGTCGCGACGCTGCCGCCGATGCTGCCGATCGGGCCGCCGACCCCGCCGGTCAGCGAGACCTGCTGGGACCGGGACACCCGGGGCACCGCGACGCCGGTGAAGTCGGCGGCCTGCGGCAGGTTGACCGATTCGACGCCGAGGCGGGAGCTGCGCGCGTCGGTGCGCGTCACCCAGGAGTGCTGACCGGCGCTCCACCGGTTGTCGCGGGGCGCGGGCGCGAACGGCACCGCCTTGGGCGGGTCGACGCGGGGGTCGTTGGCGAAGGCGTCCTTCTGCGCCTGCGGGTCGACCCTGTCGGGCAGCTGGTCGCCGACGTTCTCGTCGATCACCAGGTCGGCCTGGGCGATGGGCTGGCCGGCCCGGTCCCGGTTGCCGTTGTAGCCGATCGCGCCCCAGCCCCGGTACGGCTGCGGGAACGCGCCCTCGGCCGCCGCACTGTGCAGGGCGGCGGGGACGGTGGTGCCGCCGACGTCGGCGGCGGCGCCGGTCAGGTACGCGGCCAGCCCGGTGTCGCGGGTGCTGAAGTCGACGAACAGGTCGTCTCCTGCGGCGGCGTCCACGGTGACCGGGGTGGGCGCGGACACCACGCCGTTGGTGATGTCGATGTGCTGCTTGGCGAGCAGGTCGCCGCGCCGCTTGACGGTGAACGTCACCCGGGCGGTCGGCGTGGCGGTGCCGAAGTCGAAGGCGAGGTTCGGGGTGACGGTGACCTGCCCGTCGGCGGTCACGCGGTGGGCTTGCTGCGGAGCGGTGAGCGTGTCCGCCGGGTACATGTCGATGGCGTACGGCGGGTACAGGTCGATGAGGGGGTTGCCGTCGGCGTCGGTGACCCGGTCGAGGCCCTGGGCCGTGGTGTAGTGGGCGCGTGGGGTCCAGGTGAGCTGGTCGAGGTCGATCGGTGAGTCGACAGCCACCCGCCAGCGCAGCACCTGCCCCTGCTGCACCGGCACGTCGAGGTCGACCGGCACGGTGCCGGTGGTGTCGGCGGTCAGCGTCCGCTCCAGCACCGGCGCGTTGTCACGGGTGATGAGCACGGTGACGTCGTCGGTGGTGGCGGCGCGTTTGGTCAGGTCGCCGGAGAGGTGCAGGGTGCCGGTGACCGGCACCTTCACCTCCGCGGCCCGCCCGCCGAGGGTGAAGTCGCGGGACGGCTGGTAGCGGTGCACGGGCAGGCCGTTGACGTCCAGCGCCTCGGGCAGGTTGAGGTAGGTGATCTGCGGGTCCCAGGCGACCTGGTCCAGGGACCCGTCGAACCGGGACTGGACCCGGAAGTAGAGCCGGTCGCCGCGGGACACGGTGACCGAGCCGACGCCGTCCGGGGTGTGCGCGCTGTTGTCGCGGGCGCCGATCTCCTGCGCCCACAGCTCGGTGTCCTCCCGCTGGATGGCGACCCGGACGCCGTCGGCGGTGGTCGAGGCAGCCCGGGCGGCGGCGGTGCCCTCGGCGAGCGCGACCGCGCCGTCGATCCGGACGGCGCCGTCGTACGGGGCGACCCAGCGACGAACCGTGTCGAGCAGCGGGAACGAGTCGATCAGCCGTTCCCGTTCGGCCGGGTTGTCGGGGAGCAGCCCGTCGGTGTCCACCTGGCCGGAGGTCACCGGGACCGGGGTGTCCGAGCTGATCCCGTACACCGGCACGCCGTCCGCGCCGACGCGGCCGAACAGCACGGCGGAGCCGTTCACCAGGTCGCTGATCCCGTCGCCGTTGACGTCTGTGAAGTACTGGTCGGTGGTGGCGGTGGTGTTGACGTAGTCGAGCTGCGCGGCGACCGCGCCGACGTAGCCCTCGACGCCCACGGTGAGGCTGGTGCTGCGTTCGCCCTGGATGCCGGGGAGATTCAGCGGTCGGGCCTCGTCGGCGAAGCGCAGCTCGCCGTGCGGGCCGGAGAGGTTCTTGCGGTAGCGCACCGCGCCGCCGCTGCGGAACACCTTGTCCGGCAGGCTGTCGCCGTCGACGTCGACCAGGGCGAGCACGCCCTCGTCGTCGGAGCGGCTGCCGCCGACCTTGACCCCGACCGACCCGGACTTGCTCGGGGAGGTGCCGACGCCGAGATAGAGGTGGCCGCCGAAGCCGGTGCTGGCGTTGGCGTTGAGGGCGCTCGCATCGCCGGCCCGCTCGCCGGTGAGGTTCAACGCGCCCTTGCCGAGGCCGTCGCCGGGCACGGTCCAGTCGGCCTGGCTGAACGCCTGGTAGGCGCCGGAGGCGTCGCGGATGTCGTCGTAGTAGCCGAAGTCGTGGGCGGCGAACGCGGTGCCGCGGTCGTCGTACTGGGTGATCTTGGCGAGCAGGCTCTTGGCGAACGCGCCGGTCGTGTACGTGAACTCGTACCGCCGGATCAGGTCGTCGTCGAAGGTGACGTCGACGCGGCGGAGCCGGTCGGCCGTGACCCGTTTGAAGCCGCCCCGCGCGTCGATGGTCTTGTCGACCCGCAGCGGCTCGTCCAGTTCCCGGTCGCGGGTGAAGGTGACGGCGTAGCGGCCTTCGGTGTCGCCGGAGCCCGTGTAGGTGATCCGCTCCAGGTAGAGGTTGCGGCCGGGTTCGGCACCGCCGGCCACACCGGGGTCGTCCACCTGGGCGTAGTGGTAGCGCATGAAGTTGCCGCGCGGATCGCGTACCTCACGCAGCGCCCAGATGAGCACGTTGCCGGCCGCGTCGCCGAGGACCGAGTTGGCCGCGGGTGCGCTCGCGCCGGGCAGGCCGCCGTAGAACCAGCGGGTGCCGGACCGGTCGGTGACCTCCCAGGTGTACGCGCGTGGGTGGTCGCCGTGGCGCACGATCCGGGCGAACTCCCCCTCGACCCGGGTGTGGAAGACCTTCTCCGCGGTACGCGCCGGCGGCGGGCCCCGGTGCGCGACCGGGGTGAGTTGCTCGCCGTTGAGCAGGTACGTCTCGGTCTCCCGGTTCGCGTCGTAGCGGGGTACGCCCCAGCGGGTGTCGACGGTGATGACCGGGACGGCCAGGTCCCAGCCGGTGCCCAGCCAGGTGCTGCTGGCCGACGAGTTGTAGGCGACCGCGAGCTGCGGCTGGATGCCGAGCCGGCCGGGCGGCGTCTCGAGCGGGTAGCTGAGCCGGTTCTCACCCTGGTTGTTGGGCTCCGGCGGGCTGATGAGGTTGATGCCCGTGCCCGGGTTGGCCGCCTCGATGCCCTTGATCTGGTTGGGGTTGAACTGCGTGCCCTCCGGGTGCTCCGGCGCCGACACCGTCGCGTTGATCATCTGCGTGAAGTGGTCGGTGACGGAGGTGACCATGTGGGTGGTCTCGTCCACCGCGACCCGCGGCAGCGGCTTCCAGCACAGCGCCACGTCGTCGTAGAAGTACGTGTAGACGTCCTGCGCCGTCATCTCGTCGGGGATGAGCGCCGGGTCGTAGGGCAGGGAGACCTCGATCTCGGTGGCGAAGGTCTGCGGGTGCGGGGTGAACCGGTAGCCGCCGCGGGGCCGGGCGGTCACGTTCGTCATGCCGGTGTCCAGCTTGGACAGCTGGCCGGGCGGTAGCGGGGTGATGCCGATGCCGGTGGGGGTCCGCACCGCGCCGGGTTTGATCACCAGCTTCGCCCGGTCGTACGTGATGGTGCGCGGCTGGGTCTCCCCCGGCGCGACGATCTCCTGGTAATCCGGCAGAGCGGTCGTCCCCGTCGCCGCGGTGGCCGGCGCCGCCGTCGCGCCACCGGTGTCGCCGGTCGACCCGCACACCTCCATGGCCACGGGGCTGAGTGCGGGATCGCTCGTCCGGTCCGCCGCTCCGGAGGTGGACAGCATCGCGGCGACCAGCACGAGGACGGTCGCGACGGCCGTCGGCCTGGTCAACCGGTGGTGGCGGAACTGACCGCGACGCACGGCATCGACAATCATCATCGGCCCCGTTCACTGGGTATCCGGGCACATACGGTGAGCAGTATCGACCGCGGCCAAAGTCGTGGGACAGGGCCGTTGATGCTCGGAATTCTGACCCGATCGGTCGTTGACGTGACGTGAGGACTGATCTACGTTGCGTCACTCACCACGTCCGCCTGTGGTGGCCGGCCGACGACCCGGTCAGCCCGCCGTCCTGTCGCTTTCGCGCGGTTCGGGCAATCGCCAGCACCTCAGCTCTAGTCAAAATTCTGCCGGATCGCCGTCGGTGCCGGCGGCGTAGCTGCGGTGGGTCATTTTCGACCTGCCAGGGCGCTTGCCGTCGAGTTTGCCGCGCGGATGACCGCGTTCAGCGTGGCGGTGAGCACGGAGCGGTCGGCACCGCCCGTCCAGCTGACGCCGTCGGGGGCCCGGTGTTCCAGGAGGGTGAGCGCGTCGCTGTCGCTGCCGGCCCGGACGCTGGTCTGATGCAGGCTCAGGACGTCGACGGGTCGGCCGTGGACGGCGAGTGCCGAGGTGAGCGCCTCGACGGGGCCCGTCTCGCTGTGGGTGCTCGTGTGCACCTCACCGTCCACGCGCAGTGTGACGGTGGTGGTGACTCGCCCGGCGGCTTCGGTGGTCTCGTAGCTCATCAGCGCCACGTCGGCGCCTGTCCCGTCGGACAGGTACGCCTCCCGGAAGATCGCCCACAGCTGCGCGGCCGACAGCTCGGTGCCGGTCACGTCGGTGTGGTGCTGCACGTGTCGTGCGAGGTCGATCTGGAGCCGTCGCGGCAGTTCAATGCCGTACTGGGTCTCCAAGAGGTAGGTAATGCCGCCCTTTCCAGACTGGGAGTTGACCCGGATGACGGCGTCGTAGGAGCGCCCGATGTCGGCAGGGTCGATGGGCAGATACGGCACCCGCCACTCGATCTCCCGCTCCGGACGTCCTTGGACGGTCGCGCGGGCGTGGTGCTCGGCGAAGCCCTTCTTGATGGCGTCCTGGTGGGTACCGCTGAAGGCTGTGTGGACGAGGTCGCCGGCGTAGGGGTGGCGGGGGTGCAGGTCGAGTTGATTGCAGTGCTCGACGATGCGGCGGATCTCGCCGATGTCAGAGAAGTCGATCATCGGGTCGACGCCTTGTGCGTGCAGGTTGAGCGCTAGCGTCGCGATGTCGACGTTGCCGGTGCGCTCACCGTTGCCGAAGATGCAGCCCTCGACGCGCTGTGCTCCGGCAAGTACGGCAAGCTCGGCGCATGCGATGCCAGTGCCGCGGTCGTTGTGCGGGTGGATCGAGAGTATGACGCTTTCGCGGCGGGTGAGGTTCTTGTGCATGTACTCGATCTGGTCGGCGTACACGTTCGGGGTCGCGATCTCGACGGTCGCCGGCAGGTTGAGGATCACGGGTCGCTCCGGCGCGGCATCCCACAGCGTCGTGATGGCGTCGCAGATGTCGAGGACATAGTCGGGCTCAGTCAGGTTGAAGACCTCGGGCGAGAACTCGAACCTCGCGTTCGGCATCCCGTCGGTGAGTTTCAGGACGTCACGTCCACCGGCGAGGATCAGCTCCTTCAGCTCACTCGCCGGATGACCGAGCACGACGTCACGCCAAACCGGTGCGGTCGCGGTGTACATGTGGATCACGACCGGATTCGCGATGCCCCGGACTGATTCCACCGTCCGCTCGATCAGGTCGCGGCGGGCCGGGGTGAAGACCACGATCGTGACGTCGTCGGGGACGATGTCGGCCTCGGCGATGAGGCGGACAAAATCGAAGTCGGTCTGTGATGCCGACGGATAGCCGACCTCGATCTCCTTGTAGCCCATCGCCACCATCAGCTCGAAGAACCGCCGCTTGCGGGCCGGGTCCATCGGCTCGGGCAGGGCCTGGTTGCCATCGCGGAGGTCGACCGGCACCCACAGCGGCGCCCGTGTCAGGCGGCGGTTCGGCCACTCACGCTCGGTGAGCGGGATCTCGACCCGGGCGTAGACGTCGCGGTAGCGGTGCGACGGCATCTGCGAGTGTCGCTGGCGGTTCCAGGCTGGTGCGTCGTACGGAACCGGGCCGGCTGGCGTGGCGATGGTGGGGAATGCAGACATGATGGCCGTTCCTTCTCGTGATCTATCGAAGGGCGAACCGGCGCATGTATCGGCTCCACGGAGGGGAGCCGGTCCGACTAGGCCCCGCCGTGGCGACGAAGGAGAAGCGCCATCTGCATCAGCACATCGACACCATAGCACAACTCCTCAGACAAGCAGAGGAGTAGTATCCGGTACGTGGAACAGGTAAGACGCACATCGCTGGCCGACCAAGCTGCCGGGCTCCTCCTCGCACGGATCCGGTCAGGTGAGTGGGAGCTCGGCGCAAAGCTCCCTGGCGAGACGACTCTGGCGCCCCAGCTCGGTGTCGGCCGGTCGACCGTGCGCGAGGCCATCCGGCAACTGGCGGGCCGCGGAGTGCTGCAGTCCCGGCAAGGTGCAGGCGTCTTCGTCACCGCGCTCGACGCCTCCGAGGACTGGGACCTGATTCTGCGACGGGCAGACATCAGCGCCGTCATCGAGGCACGGATCGCGATCGAAGGAGAGGCCGCAGCACTGGCCGCCGAGCGGCGGACACCCGCCGACCTACGCGCGATGCGCCGCGCCCTCGAACGCCGCCAGGAGCAGCGTGTCGCCATCGAAGAGCATGTTGACACCGACATGGCGTTTCACCGCAGCATCATCGCGGCCTCACACAACGAGATCCTGGCCGGACTGTTCGACGACTTCGTGCCCCGCCTGCGCGAGGCGATGGTCGAGATGCTCCGGATCCGGGGCCACTTCGGCGACGACGCCGACCATGATGCGCACGTCTGGATGCTCGACGCCATCGTCGCTCGCGACGCCGACACGGCTCGAGCACTGAGCCGCGCGCACCTCCGATCACTCCAACAAGGCCTCACGTGATTACCACCGTTCTCGACCTGCGGAACGTGACCTTCAGACGCAACAAGAACATCATCATCCACGGCATCGACCTCACCGTTTGCGCCGGACAGCACTGGGCGCTCCTCGGACCAAACGGCGCTGGCAAGAGCACGGTCCTCGCCCTCTGCGGCGCACAGACCCACCCCACCTCCGGCACTGTCGAAGTACTTGGGCGCCGGCTCGGACGCGTCGAACTGCAGGCTCTACGCCGCGACATCGGCCACGTCAATCCACGCCATCCGCTACGTTCGCCACTGTCCGTCCGCGAGGTCGTGCTCACCGGCATCACGGGCACGATCGAGACGCCACCGCGATGGACGCCGACGGTCGAGCAGATCGAGAAGGCCGACTCACTCATCGCCTCGGTAGGACTGGCTCAACGCCGAACAGCAACCTGGCCGACCCTCTCGCAGGGTGAACGGGGGCGCACGCTCATCGCCCGCGCCCTGGCCTGTGAACCCCGACTCCTTCTCCTCGACGAACCAACGACTGGCCTTGACGTCGCCGCACGTGAGCAACTGCTTGAAACGATCGACAATCTCCCCGACGCCTCGCCCGACCTGGCGTCAGTACTTGTCACGCACCACCTAGAAGAATTGCCAGCAACGACAACACACGCGCTGCTCATTTCCGGCGGCCGAACCATCGCCAGCGGCCCGGTCGAGGCCGTCGTCACGTCCGAGGAGATCTCGCGAGCCTTCCACCATCCGATCAACGTCAGTCGCGCTGGCGGCCGATGGCACGCGCGAGCCCAGTCCTCCTCTTCCGACCCCATACCGGTGCCTACGCTGTAGCGCCGTCGACAAAGGTCACGTACGCGCTGGTGGCGTAAGAGACGGCCGGCGCGCCGTGGCGGGACGTGCCGGGCTGCCACGGGCCCTGGCAGAGGGTGTACGGACTGTATCGGCGCTGGCAGCGGGACGGCACGTGGCAACGGATCGTGACCGGGCTGCAGGCCAGCGCTGACGCGGCCGGGGCGATCGCGTGGGACGTCAGCGTGGATTCCACCAGTGCGCGGGCGCATCACCACGCCGCCGGAGCGCGTGAAAGGGGGGACCTGCAGAAGGAACCACCCGCCGGCGTACGTTCCGAGCCTGCCGGCCACGCGTCGGGCCGGTCTCGGGGCGGGTTGACCACGAAGCTGCACCTGGCGTGTGAGCAGGGGCAGAAGCCGCTGTCGATCGTGCTGACCGCCGGGCAGCGCGGTGACAGCCCGCAAGGTCGACCAGGCAGCCAGCCGGCGGAAGAAGGGGTCCAGGGACGGCCGGCCCCCGTTGTTCGACGCGGTGACCTATCAGCAGCGTCACGCCGTGGAGTGCGGCATCAACCGGCTGAAGCACCACCGCGGGGGTGGCAACTCGGTACGACAAGCTCGCCGTCCGCTACGAAGCTACCGTGCACGTCGCAGCGATCAACGAGTCGCTGTCCCGCTTCTGAAACGCGGCCTGGTCGCACCCGTTGCCCTGTGTCGACTTGCCCGAACCGTTGACGCGGGCTTCTTGGTCAGTTCGGGTAGCCGTCCCGCTGCGGCGGAGTCTGCCAGCGCGTCGCGTCCGACTGCCAGGGCTCGTTCGGGGAATCGCTGCGTAGCGAATCGATCCAGCGTGAGCCGGGGACCATCGCTGGCTCCGGTTCGTCGGCCATACCCCGGTTTGCCGGATCCTCAGCCTGTTTGGTCGAGCCGAGCCGGTCCGCGCCGAGCGGGCGGAATCCATCCGCGTCGAGCGGGCGGTCCCGTTCCGATGCCGGCGGAATGATCTTGGCCGGGACAACGGCTGTCGGCTCATCGGCGTCTGACTGCGGCCAGCGCCGCCACCGCTGGATACTGGCCACCCCGACCAGGAGCAGCGAGCCCAGCAGCAGCGTCGTCCCCGTCCGCACAGGGGTGAGCACGTCAATCTGGTAACCCGCCACGTTCAGCTTGTGACTGAGTAGGTCCAGCAGCCGTGCCGGGCTGAAGAGCAGGCCTACGTAGCTGACCGAGTACGTCAGGCCGGTCAGCACCGAGCCGAGCGGGGAGGTCCGGACGGTGGCAATAAGCCCGAGGAGAAGGCCAGCAGCCGCCAGCACCAGCAACGGCTTCAGCAGAGCGTCGGGTTCGAGCACGCCACCGCTTTCCTGTGCATCCTCGAACACCCGGAGGGACCGGGCCTGCCCGGCGGCGAGCAGGACCCAGGCCAGCGGACCCAGGATGAGCGCGGCGATCGCGGTCTTGATGTGTCGCATTCGGGCAACGTACTGAGCTTCCCCCGTTGATCCACAGTCCGATAAGCGAAACTTAACTCGCCGTCACGCTACGTTGTCCGGCGTAGCTGACGGTGGCCGTGACGGGGCGGTCTACGGATCGAAAGCTCAGCGGCGCTCGACCTCTCCAGCCGACGGCGGGTGCATCCCACTCCCCCGTCGCGCACATGGGGAACCACACATCCCGCTGACGACCACAGCAACGGCCCATTGCGACCAGCGGCAAGGGACTGCGGCGCCAGTCGAACCGGGAGACGACAGGACACGCGAAAGGCGAGTGGTGTTCGTGCTGGCCGGGTCGTGACACCATACCTATGTCGTCCGTCGCATCGGCGCGGCTCGTCAAGGGTTTCGGTGGAGTCACAATGGCCGGGCTGACAGGGGGCAACGATGCCGGGTACCACGCCGCTGAGTCCGCATGATCCACGCACGGCGGGGCCCTATCAGCTGATCGGGCGGCTGGGCGCGGGCGGCCAGGGCATTGTCTACCTGGGCAGGGACGGGAACGACAACCTGGTGGCGGTCAAGATGATCAATGTCGACCTGCGCCACAGCCCCCGGATCAAGTCTCAGTTCGCGAAGGAGATCGCCGCCGCGCGACGGGTCGCCCCCTTCTGTACGGCTCAGATCCTGTTCGCCGAGGTGGACGCGGACCCACCGTACGTGGTCAGCGAGTTCATCGAGGGCCCGACCCTGCAACGGCACGTCCGTGAGCGGGGCCCGATCGCCGGGAACGCGTTGCACCGACTGGCCGTCGGCACCGCCACCGCGCTGACCGCGATCCACCAGTCCGACGTGGTCCACCGCGACCTGAAGCCGGACAACGTCATTCTCGGGCGGGACGGCCCGCGCGTGATCGACTTCGGCATCGCCCGCGCACTCGACGTCACCGAAACGATGACCAGGCAGGTGATGGGAACGGCGCCGTACATGGCACCGGAGCGGTTTCACAACCACCGGGTGGGCCCGGCCTGTGACGTGTTCGCCTGGGCGGCGACCATCGCCTTCGCGGCAGCGGGCCGGCCACCGTTCGGCAACGATTCGATCGTCGCGGTGATGAACCGCGTCCTGCACGAGCCACCGGACCTGCATGGCCTCTCCGACGCGCTGGACGACCTGATCCGGCAGTGCCTGCAGAAGGACCAGGATGCACGGCCGAACGCCGAACAGGTCCTGCTGCGGCTGCTCGGGCACACCGCGCGGCCCTCGACGGACCTGCTGCTCGAGAGCGTCCTCAAGCAGGGCAACGAAGCCGCCACCGCACCGGCGCCGTCGCACCCGGCGCCCGGATTCCCGTCCCTGGGCCATGCGGCCAGGCCGACCCTGCCCGACGTCCCCGAGCACGCGCCGGTCACGCACGCCGCCGGCGCCCCGACGCTTCGAAGGAACAGCGAGCCCACCGCCCCGGTACGGCGGGGCCCCCGGTCGGGTCGGCTCCGCCGGGAGTTCGGGGACCCGTGGGGGATCTCGATCGCGATCTTCCTCGGTGCGGTCGGAATGGCGTCCGGCTACGTCGCGTCGACCGCGGTCACCGCCGCAGTACTCACCGGCGCGGCGACCTTCGTCGTGGTGTACTTCGTCCGTCTGCTGGTCGCCGCCGCGTTGGCCCCAAGCACCGAGCCGGACCCCGCGGAGGCATCGACAGCCGACCAGGCCACGACCCTGCTCCGGGACGGGCCCTGACCCACGAACACGATCCGGTCGGTCCGCACGGCGGACCGGCCGGGCTGGTGGCTGATGTCCACGCCGTCAGCCGACACCCTGGAGGGACCACATGGTTTCAGGCCGACCGACTGCCCGGCCGTGGCTGCCGTACACCGCGGCCATCGTGGCCGGAGTCGCGGTCGTCACGGCGGCCTACCTGATCGTCCAGCCGGCGGCTGACGTCGGGTGCACGCCGCTGGAGGTCAGCTCGTCGACCGAGAAGGACGTGCTGCTCGGCGAGCTGGCAGAACGCTACAACAAGAGCGATCGGCGGTTCGGTGACCGGTGCGCCGTCGTGACCGTACACGGCCTCACCTCCGGTGCGGCGACGGACGCCCTGGCCGGCGACTGGGCAGTCAAGCAGCCCAACCTGCCACGGCCGCAGGTGTGGATGCCGACGTCGACCCTGTGGACCGGGCAGTTGAAGTTGCTGGACGAGGCCGCCGGGCGCCCGGCGCAGACTCCCGGCCGGTACCCGTCGATCGCGAACAGCCCGCTGGTCATCGCCATGCCGCAGCCGAAGGGAAAGCTGCTCCAACAGCAGGGTCCACTCGGCTGGGGTGACATCCTGGGCCTGTCCGGGCGCACGGGCTGGGCCACCTACGGTCGCCCCGAGTGGGGGCGGTTCACCTTCGGCAAGGTCAACCCGCACCTGTCCACCTCTGGGCTGGCAGCCACGATCGCCACGTATTACGCGGCCATCAACCGGGCCAGCGACCTTACCGAGAGTGACCTCGCGAATCCAGCGGTGACCCAGTTCGTCCGCCGCATCGAGGCCAACGTGTCCCACTACAGCGACGACATCGTGGATCTGCTGAAAACCCGCGCCGAGGCGGACCTGTCCGGCGTCGGCGCGGCGGCCGCGACCGACATGAGCGCGGTGGTGACGCAGGAGGAGTTGGTCTACCAGTACAACAAGGGGGAGCTGAGCCCGACCCGGGGCGAAAAGCCGAGAGTTCCCCTGGTCGCGGTGTATCCGAAGGAGGGCACGTTCAACCTCGACCACCCGTACGTGGTCCTCCCCTCGGCCAGCCCGGAGCAACGGGACGCCGCTGCCGACTTCCTGGCGTTCCTCCAGGAGTCGCCGCAGCAGCGGAGCTTCAGCCGGCTCGGTTTCCGCGATCACGAGCGGAACGCGTCCGACCCGCTGATCGCCTCCGTCGGCGGGCGCGGGGCCCACGACCTCACCTACTTCGACCCGCCGGATCCCACCGTGGTCAAGGCGATCCTCGCCGGCTGGGGCACGCTGCGCAAGAAGGCGAACATCCTCGTGGCTGTCGACACGTCCGGTTCGATGAACGCGAAGATCGGTGACCGGACCAGGTTCCAGGTGGCGACCAGGGCCGCCGCCAAGGGCTTCGGCCTCTTGAACGCCGAGGACCAGGTCGCGCTCTGGTCGTTCTCGTCCGAGACGGGACAGCGGCCGAAGTCGCCGTACAGCGAGGAGGTCCGGCTGTCGGCGTTCGACCAGGGGGCACTCACCAATGAGATCAACAATCTCCATGTCGAGGGCGGCACCGCTCTGTACGCCACCGTACGGGCGGCACACCGCCACATGCTCGACCACTACGACCAATCCCGGATCAACGCGGTGGTCGTACTGACGGACGGCAAGAACGAGTACAACAAGGACAACGATCTCGCCCGGTTGCTCCAGGACGTCGCGTTGGATCCGGAACGACCGGTCAAGATCTTCTGCATCGCCTTTGATGAGCAGTCCGATTTCGGGACGCTGGACCGGATCGCCAAGGCGTCCGCGGGCAAGGCATTCGATGCCCGCGACCCGGCGAAGATCGACGACGCATTCGTCAAGCTGGTCAGTAGCTTTTAACTGTTAGTGCTTGTCGCTTGTAGGAACATCAGGGTGGTGGATGGGCCGGCGGGCGACTGCGTGGAGGTCGCGGGCGGGGCCGGTGAGCTGTCGGCCGGCGGGCCAGACGGCGCGGAGCTGGCGGTGCAGGCTCAAGCCGCTGACGGCTACGGCGACCAGAGCGCCGGCCGGGAGCTCGGTGCTGACCGCCAGGGAGCTGAGGACGGCGGGGCCGCTGCCCGCCGCGACGGCGTGCTTGATGGCCGTGGTCGAGGAGAGTTCGAGGAGCGGGGCGGCGAGGGTGTCGATGCCGTGCTCGCGCAGGGCGCTCTCCAGGGCGCGGCGGGTGCCGGAACCGGCCTCGCGGGACACCAGCGGCGTGGCGGCCAGTTCGGCGGGGCTGACGCCGCGCCGGCGGCGGGCCCACGGATGGGTGGGGGCGACGACGACGGTGAGCCGGTCCGCGGCGACGGTGGCCGCGTCCAGGCCGGGTGGCAGGTCGGGGCCCTCGACGAAGCCGAGGTCGGCGTTGCCGGCGAGGAGCCGGGCGGCCACCTCCGCCGAGTTGACGGCCTGCAGGGTGACGCTGAGGTCGGGGTGCCGGGCGCGTAGCGCCACCAGCCAGGCCGGTAGCAGGTACTCGGCGACGGTCTGGCTGGCGGCGATGGTCAGCCGGCTCTCGCGTGTGACGCGCAGTGCCTGAACGGCGGCGGCGAGGGAGTCGGCGGCATCCACCACGCCGCGCGCCCAGTCGGCGACCAGCGCTCCGGCGGGGGTGAGGACGGAGCCGCGCGGCGTGCGCTGCAGCAGGGTCAGGCCGACGCGGCGTTCCAGGTGGCGTAGCCGGGCACTGGCCGCCGGCTGGGAGATGCGGTGTTCCGCCGCGGCCTGCCCGATGCTGCCGAGGCGGGCGACGGAGAGCAGCAGGTCGAAACTGGCCAGGTCGGTCACCTGCGACGGCAGAGGCATAAGGGCAGGTTTTAACGATCCCCACGGATAAATCCGGGGGATTTTCCTCCGGGGCCAGGCCCTGGATTCCCAGCTCGGACCGCACCTGATCCACCGTCCCGGAAGG
>NZ_JBICUP010000033.1:0-82568 GCF_043198215.1 Micromonospora sp. NPDC048830 | reverse complement strand
CAGAAGCGCCCACTCGTCATCGGTCAGCTCATGTCGTCGAGACACGCCAATCTATCTAGCAAAACCCGCCCCGAAGATCCACGAGACACGCCCTACGACAAGATGCTCTACACCAAGGAGGGCATCACCGAGCGGGTCCGCACGGACCTGACCGGGCCGGACGGCAAGCCGGGCATCAGCCTCGCCGGCCGGACCATGCACAACATGTACCTGGAGATGTCCAAGGGCGCGTACACGGTCGACGGGCAGGCCAGCCCGTGGATCACCGTGCCGCACTCGGAGGGCTGGTACGCCGCCTCCCGCTGCTTCCAGGACGAGAACGGCAACTGGGTCGCGGGCCGGCAGCAGTCGATGAACGGTCACCCGGACAACCCGGCCGGCGCGAGCCGGCTGGCCACGGACGCCATCGACGCCCTCGCGCAGACGGACCCGAACTTCCCGTGGGCCGACTACGACATCGAGGACCAGGGCGACCGCGACGGTGACGGCAACCTCTTCGAGCCGGACGGCGTGATCGACCACCTGGTGCTGGTGCACGCCGGCCAGGGCAAGTCGCGCGGCGGTGGCGCCGAGGGCGTCTATGCCGTCTGGGCGCACTCCTCGACGGTTGCCGGCGGCTACCCCATCCCGGGCACCAACCTCCAGGTGGCGAACTACATCGTGCAGCCGGAGGACGCCGGCGTCGGCGTCTTCGCCCACGAGTACGGCCACGACCTGGGCCTGCCGGACCTGTACGACACCTCCGGCAACGCCGACTCGGACGTCGACTTCTGGGACCTGATGGCCTCCGGGTCGCACAGCGGGGAGATCTTCCAGGCACTGCCGACGCACATGGGCCTGTGGGACAAGTGGGTGCTCGGCTGGGCCGACCCCGTCACGATCGCCCCGGGCTCCGACCCGCGCACCGTCCAGCTCGGTCAGACCTCGCGCACCCCGGTCGGCACCGCGGACGGCATCAAGGTCGACCTGCCGAACAAGGTGATCACCCTGGCCACGCCGCACAGCGGCGGAAACATGTGGCACAGCGGCGCCGACCAGAACTGGGCGGACGTCCGGCTGACCCGCCAGGTGGCGGTGCCGGCGGCGGCCGACGCGAAGTTCTGGATGTGGAACAACTACGTCATCGAGGCGGACTGGGACTACGGCTTCGTCGAGGTCTCGACCGACGGCGGGGCGACGTGGTCCGAGCAGAAGGTCTACGGCGCCTCCGGCGCCGTGGTCACCACGCCCGACAACTACTCCGACCCGAACGGCCGGATGGTCGACTTCGGCAACAAGAAGTACGGCCTGACCGGTGACACCCACGGCTGGCGCCACGACTACGTCGACCTCTCGGCGTACGCGGGCCAGACGGTGCAGGTGCGGCTCCGCTACGCCACCGACGAGGCGTTCGTGGAGCGCGGCTGGTTCGCCGACGACTTCTCGGTCACCGGCGGCGGCGCCACCACCTGGAGCGACGACGTCGAGGGCGGCGCGAACGGCTGGACCGCCACCGTCGGCACCTTCACCGACACCACGGGCGCGGGCTGGCGGGCCAACTCCGGCACCGAGGTGCGGGCGCACTACTACCTGGCCGAGTGGCGCAACTTCGACGGCTTCGACGCCGGCCTGAAGTACACGTACGACACGGTGTACTCGCGCGACGCGTGGAAGGTCGACCGGGTCTCGTACAACGCCCCGGGCATGCTGGTCTGGTATCGGGACACCGCGCTGGGCGACGTGAACCACGTGACCGCGCAGCTGACCGCGCTGCCGAGCTACGGCGCCAAGGGCGGCCTGCTGATCGTGGACTCGCACTTCGACCCGTACCGGCGGCAGGGCGAGGCGGCGGTGAAGGACCCGTCGACGCTGGACAACCTGCCCAGCCGTCCGCAGTCGGCGAACGCCGCGTTCGGCCTCAACCCGACGTACCCGTTCCGCGAGTGCCTGGAGGCGGCGAACGAGCCGTACAGCGAGTACTGCACGGACTTCGGTACGCAGGCTCCGGTGCCGGCGTTCACCGACGCCAAGACCTGGTACCCGGGCATCGAGATCCGCAACGGTTCGGCGTTCGCCCGGGACAGCGACGCCTCGGTGGTGCTGCCGTCGCGGGGCAACGCCCCGTACACCACCCGGGTGACCAACCCGGACGGGACGCCGGGCACGGCGTACTACGGGGCCGTCCTCGGTGGCGGCGCGATCGTGCTGGGCACCGGCAACCCCGGTGACCAGGGCGTGAACTACGGCGTCACGCTGACGATCACGAAGGCGGCGAAGGACAACTCGTACGCCCAGGTGAAGGTCACGGCCGCGACGCCCTGACCCCGCACCGGCGCGTCGGAACACCCGGCGGGGCCTGACCGGAGCACACTGCTCCGGGCGGGTCCCGCCGTTCGTCGTCTCGGGCCCTCTTCCCATCGATCCATGCGACGTTTTCGAAGTCGCCGGCGCTCCCTGCCGGGGCTCCACAACGTCGCCCGGCCCGCGTGATCGTGGCCAAAACGTAACGCGAACCAGAGCCGGATTGCTGCGCCGATTGCACCTGATTTGAAAGCTTTCCGCACGTCCGTTCAACGTTTTCCTGACCGTATTGCCTCGTGACAACCGTCGTTGGCTCTGCCAGGGTGAGGAACGCATCGCGTGACAGGGCCGGCCTCGGCCGCGCCCGTCATGTAACAGATCCACAAAGGAGGAGGACCTTTGAGGAGACGAGTCACAGCGGGCCTGGCCTCGGCCGCAGCCGCGCTGCTGGCGGCCGGTGTCGTCACGGCCCCGGCGTCCGCCGCTCCGACGGCGGAGCCGGCTTCCGGCGCCGACAAGGCGAAGCACGGCAAGGACAACCTCCCCGATCCGCTGGCGGATCAGCGGCGGGAGGTCCGGAAGCAGGCGATTGCCGACCTGCTGAACGGCAAGGCCAAGCTTCAGACGCGCAACGGCTCGAAGGTCATCCAGGTCAAGGACGACCTCTTCGTCGAGTACCAGCAGGCTCCGAAGACCGACCCGATCTTCACCATGCTGGTCCAGTTCGGCAACCAGACCGACCCGCGGACCGGCGGGACCGCCGGCCCGAAGGTCAACCAGATCCCCCAGCCGGACCGCAACTGGGACGGCAGCGCCACCGACGACAACAGCACCCTGTGGCGGTCCAACTTCGACCGGGCCCACTACCTGGAGATGTTCTACGGCCAGGGTGAGTCGATGCGGGACTTCTACCTCAAGCAGTCCGGCGGCCGGTACACCGTCGGCGGCGACGTGAGCGACTGGGTCACCGTTCCCTACAACGAGACCCGGTACGGCAGCAACGCCATCTCTGAGGCCGACGGGTACTGGAACTTCGTCAAGGACACCGCGACGTCGTGGTACCAGTCGCAGGTCGCCGCCGGCAAGACGCCGGAGCAGATCAAGGACTACCTCAAGCAGTTCGACATCTGGGACCGGTACGACTTCGACGGCGACGGCAACTTCAACGAGGCCGACGGCTACATCGACCACTTCCAGGCGGTGCACGCCGGTGAGGGCGAAGAGGCCGGCGGCGGTGCCCAGGGCGAGGACGCCATCTGGTCGCACCGGTGGGCCGCGTTCCCGAACCTGGCCGGCGTCGCCGGTCCGGCGGGCAACCTGGCCGGCGGTGTGCAGATCGGCGACACCGGGATGTGGATCCGTGACTACACCACGGAGCCGGAGAACGGTGGCCTCGGTGTGTTCGCCCACGAGTACGGCCACGACCTCGGTCTGCCGGACTACTACGACACCGCGGGTGGCGACAACGGGGTGGGCTTCTGGAGCCTGATGGCCTCGGGTTCGTGGCTGAGCCACGGCACCGACGACATCGGCTCGACCCCGGGCTACATGGACCCGTACTCGAAGCTGTTCCTCGGCTGGCTGAACTACTCGACGGTCGAGTACGGCAAGGGCACCACCCAGGTGACCCTCGGCCCGGCGGGTGACAGCGACGGCCCGAAGGCGCAGGCCGTCGTGGTCAACCTGCCGCCAACCACCCAGAGCACCTCGTACAACACCCCGTTCGCCGGCGCGAACGAGTGGTGGGGCGGCAGCGCGGACGACCTGAACACCTCGCTGACCCGCAGCCTGGACCTGACCGGTGCGACCTCCGCGTCGATCACCGCGAAGGCCTGGTACGACATCGAAGAGGACTACGACTACCTCTACGCCGAGGTGTCCACCAACGGCGGCACCAGCTGGGCCCAGCTGAGCAACTCGCTCATCGACGCCGGCGAGACCGGTGTCGACGGCTCCACCAGCGGCAACTGGGTCGACCTGACCTACGACCTGTCCGCGTACGCCGGGCAGACCGTGCAGTTCCGCTACCGCTACGCCACCGACGGCGGCGTGCACCTCGCGGGCGCGTTCCTGGACAACATCTCCCTCGTCAAGAACGGCGCCGCCGCCTGGACCGACGACGCGGAGACCCTGGACGCGGCGTGGACCGCCAAGGGCTTCACCCGGATGACCGGCACGGTCACCGACACGTACCCGCGCTTCTACATCGCGGAGAACCGGACGTACTTCGGGTACGACGACACGCTCCGCACCGGTGGGTACAACTACGGTTTCAACAACACCCGCCCGAACTGGGTGGAGCGGTTCTCGGTCCAGCCCGGCATGCTGGTCTGGTACGTGAACTACGCCTACGGCGACAACAACACCTCGCAGCACCCGGGCTACGGCCTGAACCTGCCGGTCGACGTCCGCCCGGACAAGATCAAGGTTCCCGGCCAGAACAACATCACCAACCGTCGTAACGGCTACGACGCGACGTTCAGCCTGTACACCAAGCCGGCGCAGACCTTCCACCTCAACGGGGTGGCGGTCACCGTTCCGGAGCTGGCTCCGAACCCGGTGTTCAGCGACAGCGGCCTGTCGAAGTACTGGACGAGCGGCAACGCCTGGAACTCGGTGAAGGTGGCCGGCACCGGCACCCGCATCGAGATCGTGCAGCAGGGCACCAACCCGACCGACGACATGGTCGTGAGGGTCAGCAACTGATCTGAGGATCAACTGGAGGGGCCGGTGGCGTGACGCCACCGGCCCCTTCCGCGTCCGCGTCCACCGACCACGGATCGGGATGCTCCGTCGGTCGTTCGGGCGGCCTCCGCCGACCGAACGACGGGTGTGATTGTGACGTCGCGAAGCATTTCCTTCAAAAACTTGCTACAAATCGACGCGCGCATCTTCCCACCCGTCCCAGGAGACTCTATGTTCACCATGAGTCCCATTGGTGGACGTCTCACCGGCCCGTACCCCCGTTGGGCCGGTTCCTTCACACCGGAGGTACCACGTGCGCAAAGTCGCAGTGGGTCTGATCGGGCTTTCGTTGACGGCGACGGGACTGGTGGCGGGCACGGCCGCCAGCGCCGCGCCGACGCCGAAGCTCCCGGCGACCGCCCCGTCGGTCGGCGAGCCCGCACAGACTGATCATGATCTGCCCAACCCGCTCGAGGACAAGCGGCGGGCGCTGCGCCAGGAGGGCCTGAGCGAGGTCCTCTCCGGCCGGGCCAAGGCGGAAAAGATCAACGGCAGCACCGTCGTCAAGGTCGGCAAGACCCAGGTCCAGGGGGCGGGCGCCCGCTCGGCCAGGGCCACCGCTCAGACGAAGGACCAGTACGTCGAGCTGTCCCGCCAGCAGACCGACCACATCTTCGTGATCCTCGCCGAGTTCGGCAACGAGCGGCACCCGAACTACCCGGACCAGGACACCGACCCGGACACCCCGGGCCCGACCACGTTCGACGGTCCGGTGCGCAACCAGATCCCCCAGCCCAACCGGGCGGTGGACAACTCCACCGTCTGGCAGCCGGACTTCAGTGCCGATTACTTCCGCAACCTGTACTTCGGCACGGGGCAGGGCAACGAGTCGCTGAAGCAGTACTACGAGGCCCAGTCCTCGGGCCGGTACAGCGTCGACGGCGTCGTCACCGACTGGGTCAAGGTCCAGTACAACGAGGCCCGGTACGGCCGATCCGGCGGCTACCCCTGCGGCTCGAACGTCTGCACCAACACCTGGGCGCTGGTCCGCGACGCCGCCAACCAGTGGGTCGCCGGCCAGAAGGCCGCCGGGCGCACCGACGCCCAGATCGCCGCCGAGCTCCAGGCGATGGACAAATGGGACCGGTACGACCACGACGGCGACGGCGACTTCAACGAGCCGGACGGCTACATCGACCACTTCCAGATCGTCCACGCGGGTGGCGACGAGGCCGACGGCGACCCGCACCAGGGTGAGGACGCCATCTGGAGCCACCGCTGGTACGCCTTCGCCTCCGACCAGGGCCGGACCGGCCCGGCCGGCAACCCGCTCGGCGGCACCCAGATCGGCAACACCGGCATCTGGATCGGCGACTACACCATCCAGCCGGAGAACGGCGGGCGGAGCGTCTTCTACCACGAGTACGGCCACGACCTCGGTCTGCCGGACGACTACAACGTCACCAGTGGTGGGGACAACAACAACGAGCACTGGACCCTGATGGCCCAGAGCCGGCTCGGCGCCAAGGACGACGCCGGCATCGGCGAGCGCGGCGGCGACCTGGGCGCCTGGAACAAGCTCCAGCTCGGCTGGCTCGACTACGAGGTCGTCAAGGCCGGCCAGAAGCGCACCCTGGAGCTCGGCCCGCAGGAGTACAACTCCGCCAAGGCGCAGGCCGCGGTGGTGGTGCTCCCGCAGCGGGAGTACACGTTCGACAACGGCGCGCCGTTCGAGGGCACCAAGCAGTTCTTCTCGGGCAACGACGACGACTTGAACACGTCGATGTCGCGGACGATCGACCTCACCGGGAAGACCAGCGCCGCGGTCACGATGAAGGGCCGTTACGCCATCGAGGCGGACTACGACTACCTCTTCTTCGAGGTCTCCACCGACGGTGGCCAGACCTGGAACCCGCAGCCCGGCACGGCCGGCGGCACGGCCTTCAAGGAGATCTCGGCCGGGCGCTTCGCCCTGGACGGCTCCAGCGGCGGCGAGTGGGTCGACGTCAACGTCCCGCTGAACTCCTTCGCCGGTCAGACGGTGCAGTTCCGGCTGCGCTACCAGACCGACGGCGGCGTCTCCGAAGGCGGCTTCTACGGTGACGCCATCACCGTCACCGCCGACGGGCAGACCCTGCTCAGCGACGGTGCCGAGGCCGGCGCCAACGGCTGGGCCCTCAACGGCTGGAGCATCGTCGAGGCGACGTACACCCGGCTCTTCGACAACTACTACATCGCCGGCCACCGGTCGTACGTCTCGTACGACAAGTACCTGAAGACCGGCCCGTACTACTTCGGCTACGCGAACACCCGCCCGGACTACGTGGACCACTACGCGTACCAGGAGGGCCTGCTGATCTCGTACTGGAACCTCCGGTACGCGGACAACGACACGTTCGTGCACCCGGGTGAGGGCCGCAACCTCATCATCGACGCCCACCCGCGGCCGATCTACAACCTGACCGGCAACCCCTGGCGGGCCCGCGTCCAGGTCTACGACGCGCCGTTCAGCCTGACGAAGGCGGACTCGTTCACGCTGCACATCAACAGCCAGCCCCAGTACATCCGGGGCCAGGCCGCGCAGCCGCTGTTCGACGACACCAAGCAGTACTGGTACCCGGAGCTGCCGAACCACGGCGTCAAGGTGCCGGCCACCGGTACGAAGATCAGGGTGCTGGAGCAGGACGGGACCTCGATCAAGGTCCGCTTCTCCTGATCCACGCGACAACCCGTACCACCGCGATGCCCGGGCAGGTGACCTGCCCGGGCATCGCCCTTCGCGGCCGGCGGGGCGGCCACCGGCACCGGGGACCTAGGCTGGGGCCATGAGCCAGCAGCGCGGCGGCGCCGTCGACGAGTCCTGCGTCCTGACCGAGGGGCCGTGGACGCACCGGTTCGTCGGCGCGAACGGCAGCCGCTTCCACGTCGTCGAGGCGGGCACGGGCCCCATGGTGCTCTTCCTGCACGGCTTCCCCGAACACTGGTGGGCGTGGCACGACATCCTGCCGGCGGTGGCCGACGCCGGGTTCCGGGCGGTCGCGGTCGACCTGCGCGGCTACGGCGCCAGCGACAAGCCACCCCGGGGGTACGACGGCTACACCCTCGCCGCCGACGTCGCCGGCCTGATCCGGGCCCTCGGCGAGCGCTCCGCCACCCTGGTCGGCTCCGGGGCCGGCGGCCTGATCGCCTGGACCGCCGCCTCGTTCCACCCGAAGCTCGTGCGCCGGCTCGTGGTGCTCGGCGCCCCGCACCCGCTGCGGCTACGGGCGGCGATCTTCGCCGACCCGCGTGGGCAGTTCGCCGCCTCCACGCCGACCCTGAAGTTCCAGCTTCCCCGGTACGAGCACGTGCTCACCCGCGACGGCGCGGCGGCGGTCGAGGAGATGCTGCGCCGCTGGGGCGGGCCGCGCTGGGTGCACGGGCCCGACTTCGAGGCGTACGCCCGGCGCTGCCGGGAGGCGATGCGCATCCCGCAGGCGGCGTTCTGCGCGCTGGAGGGCTACCGCTGGGCGTTCCGGTCGGTGCTGCGGCTGCACGGCTACCGGTTCGTCAAGCTGATGCAGAAGCCCCTGGTCACTCCGACGCTGCAACTGCACGGCGCGCTGGACGAGGCCTCGCTGCCGCGTACCGCCCAGGGGTCCGGCCGGTACGTCGTCGCCCCGTACGAGTGGCGGCTGCTGGACGGCGTGGGGCACTTCCCGCACGTCGAGGCCCGGGAGGTCGTGCTCGGCGAGATCCTGCGCTGGGCGAAGTCCTGACGGTCGGCCCGGGTTCAGAGGCGCTTCTCGCGCAGGTCGGCGACCTCGGCGGCCGGGGCCCAGCCCTGGTAGACCCCGAAGTCGAAGACCTCCAGCCCCATCGCCTGGGCGACCGGCCAGCGCCCACCGGTGTACTCCACCCGCAGCCAGCCGTCGTGCTCGCCGAGGACGATGAACGGCTGCCCCTGCCAGGTGCAGGTGGTCCGGACGTACGCCAGGTCGTCGAGCTCCGTCGCCGGCACCACCCGGACGTGGCGGCCGGGGCGGACCTCCGCGAACCCGTCGCCGGGCTCCGGCTGGTACAGCCGCACGTCGTCGCCGTCCGGGCTGGCCTGGTACTCCCGCCCGCGCCAGCGGGCCACGTAGCCGTCGCGCATCACGCTCCCCCGACCCGTCGCCAGTGCAGCGCGTCGGTGTCCAGGACGGCGATCGTCCGCTCGGTGCCGTCCGCGCCGATCCGGCACAGCTGCGCGCCGTGCGGCAGCCGGGCGCTGTCCACCTTGAACTCGGCCACGATGTCGCTGCTCTCGCCCGGGGCGAAGCCGTTGCCCCGGAACGGGGGACGCTCGATGACCCAGCCCTCCATGGCCCGCATGGCAGCCTCGTTCTGCCCGCCGTAGGGGATGCGGTAGAGGCTCGGCCGGTAGGCCGGCCAGCGGAGCACGTGGATCTCCTCCGCGTCACGGGAGAACGACGAGCCCGGATACCCGAGCCCGAGTGCGCCGTACAGCTGGGCCGGGGTGTTCAGGTGGGCCAGCTCGCTGGCGCGGTGCACGAAGCCGGAGACCCGGTCGTAGCCGCGCTCGAGGTAGTACGAGAGCTGGCTCGGGGAGATCACCTTCTGCATCACGACCGGGCGGTTCGGGTCGGCGGGCGGCGGGGCCGGCCGCGGGGCGTTCGCCGACCGTCCGCCGACCGTCGGCACCGGCTCCGGCTCCGGCTCGCTGCCCGCGTCGTCGCCGAGCCCCACCTCGGCGGCCCAGTTGGCCAACGCGACGATCTGCTCGCCGGGCAGCTTCGCGCCGACGGGGGTGTTCGGGTTCACCGCGAACGACCAGGCGGCGTCGGGCCAGCGCCGGATGAGCTGCACGAACCTGACCCGTACCGTCTCGACCGGGTCGTCGAGGTGGTCGGCCATCCGCTCCGGGGAGGTGTAGACCACCACGTACGTGTCGCCGTCCAACTGCTCGGTGCGCCACACGAAGCCCGGGTCGCCCGGGCCGCTGTCCGGCGCCGAGTCCCACGCGACCGGCAGCAGCACCCGGGCCAGCAGCAGGGTGCTGAGGAAGCTGTCGGTGCTGCCCGCCCCGGCGGCGACCAGCAGGTTCTCCTCGACCTCGTTGGCCGGCCGGAACTCGGGCGCAGGCGGCGCCACGGGCTCGGGCGCAGGCGGCGCCACCCGTTCAGGCGCAGGCGGCGCCGCTGGCTCGGGCGCAGGCGGCGCGACCCGTTCGGGCGCCGGGTCCACTATGGCCGGAGGCACGTCGGCGGCGGAGGTGGCCGGGCGGAACAGTTCGTCGGCCGGCGCGACGGACGACCGGGGGGCCGGACGGAAGAGGTCCTCGGCC
Source organism: Micromonospora sp. NPDC048830 (assembly GCF_043198215.1). Classification (NCBI taxonomy): domain Bacteria; kingdom Bacillati; phylum Actinomycetota; class Actinomycetes; order Micromonosporales; family Micromonosporaceae; genus Micromonospora; species Micromonospora sp. NPDC048830. Next base: position 72,277 of record NZ_JBICUP010000033.1, on the reverse strand, counting down.
GGTGCGGCAGGCGGCGTCCGCCCGCCGGGCCCCGATTCGGCGGGTGCCGTACTCGCCGGCTGCTCCGGGGCGGGCCTGGCCACGGCGTCCGCCGGGAGAGTCGTACGCCCGGGGGCGGCTGGGGCGCCGGGCCCGGCGGCTGCCGAGGTGCCAGGCCCGGCGGCTGCCTGGGCGCTGGGCCCGGCGGCGGACGACGCAGGCGGAACGGCCCCCTCAGGCATCGGGTCGACGGCGGGCAGCTCCCGCGACTCGATGACGGTGCCCTCGATGACGATGGGCGAGAAGGAGCGACGCGAGGCGGGCGGCCCGGAGACCGGCTCGGCGGCCGAGGGAGCCAACTCCTCCCGCCGCTCGCCGCTCGCCGGGCGCGGCTCCGTGGCCCTCGCGTCGCCCGGCGCGGACCGAGAGCTCGGGAACGCCTGAGCGAGACCGGACACCGGACGGCGGCGGGGCAACTCGTCGCGGGTCCCGGCCGGCCGGCCGGCCTCCTCCCCCGCCGTGCCACCCGAGGGTACGACGGGGCGGGCGGGCGTGACCGGCCGGAACGCCCGCGTCGCCTCCTCGTCGAAAGCGGGCCGAGGCGGCTCGGCGGCCGCGCCGGGCCGCGGGCTTCGGGCGGCCCCGTCGCCAGGGCCGGGAGTCGCCTGCGACGACTCGGCCGGGCCAGGCGAGAACGCGACGGTCGGCGACTCGGCCGCAGCGGGCGAGAACGCCACCGTCGACGACTCGGCCGGGCCAGCCGAGAACGCCACCGTCGACGACTCGGCCGGGGCAGCCGGAAACGCGACGGTCGGCGACTCGGCCGGGCCAGGCGGAAACGCGACGGTCCGCGACTCGGCCGCGGCCGACGAGAACGCCACCGTCGGCGACTCGGCCGGGGCAGCCGGAAACGCGACGGTCCGCGACTCGACGGCGGCGGGCGGGAACGCCACGGTCGGCGGTTCCACCTCCGGTCCGGCGGGGCGGACGGTGGGCGTCGTCTGCTCGCCGACCTGGTCCGGCGCGGTACGCCGGGGAAACGCCTGGCTGACGCCGGCGAACCGGGCCGGCGGAACGGCCCGGTCGGCGGGTCGATGTGGTTCACCGACCGGACGGGCGGCTCGGTTCCGGCTCGACGCCGGCTCGAAGAAGGACGCGGGCGGGGTGGCGGGCCGATCGGCCGGCTCGGCTGTCGGCCCGCTCGGCGAGAGTTCCGCCAACGGCCGCCGTCGCGGCACGGTAAGCCACGCCGATCCGCTGGCGGCCGGCTCGGCCGGAGGTGACACGCCGCGGCCGTCGGCAGGTCGGCCCGGGCCGACCTCGACCGGACCGGGTCGGGGCCCCGGCGCGGCGCCCTGCGGGTCCCCGTACGGCGGGACCGGCGACCCCGGGACCGCCTCGGCGGGCCGGCGGTACGGCGGGTTGACCGGCCGGGACACGGTCCTCGCCCCGGCCGCCCCCGGCGAGACGGGCGCCGCCGACGCGACGGTCGGGCCGGGCGCGGGGCCCGTCGGCGGTGGCTGCGCCGGGTCGTGTTGCGCCGGGTCGTGTTGCGCCAGGTCGTGTTGCGCCAGGTCGTGTTGCGCCGGATTGCGTTGCGCCGGATTGCGTTGCGCCGGGTCGTACAGCGCCGGGTCGTGTTGCGCCGCCCCGGCAGGCGACGACTCGGGCGCACCGGGCTCCCGCCCGTCCCACCCGGGAACCGCGGCGCTGGCCCGGGCCCTGGCCGCCGTCTCGGCGCGCTCCAGGCGCGCCCGGGCACCTATGGTGCGCCCGGGCAACCGCACGTCGCCCCGGGACAACTGGGAGACGAACCAGGCGGGCAGGTACCCCTCGATGGGAAGGCCCGGGTTCACCGCCAGCCACCACTCGTGGTTCGGCCAGTCGCCAGCGAGGTCGGCGTACGCGCTGCGACGGCTGGGGGTGGAGTTCTCGCCCAGGCAGGCGCGCAGCGCGGCGGGCGAGGTGAACGCCAGCACGTGCGTCCGCCCGCCGGTGGTCCACGTGCCCCACCCGGTCGACGCCTGCCCGGCCAGCACCTCCGCAGGGACCGGCAGCAGCAGTTCGATACGGGCCAGGATCCGGAAGTAGAGCTCCTGGTCGTTGGCGCGGAGCGCGTCCCGCATCGCCGCTTCGGCCTCGGTAGCCGGCTCCCAGTCGGTCACGGCCACCTCTCCTCCCGCGAACAGGCCATAGGCATCGCGTACAACCTACAAGGTAGTTTCAAGATCACAATGGCTGGCGTGCGGCGGCCCACCGGACGGCGCAGATGGAGATAACATCCCGTTCCGGACTCGACACGATACGGAGGGCGTCGATGCCCCGGTCCACCGCGCGCCCGGCCCTCGCCGCGCTGGCGGCGACCCTGCTCGCCGCGCCGGCCACCGCATCACCCGCCGCCGCGACACGCGCGGTCGCTCCGGGTGCCGCCGCGCGGGCCGTGCCGGGCTGCTCCGCACCGCTCGCCCCGGCCCGGCCGGTCGCGTCCGTCCCGTGGCCCCAGCGGCGATACGCCCCCGAGCGGCTGTCCGCCCTGGCCACCGGGGCCGGGGTGACCGTGGCCGTGATCGACTCCGGAGTGGACCGCGAACACCCGCAACTGTCCGGGCGGGTCCTCGACGGCGCCGACTTCCTCGACGCGGGTGGCGACGGGAGCCGGGACTGCGCGGGACACGGAACGGGGGTGGCGAGCATCATCGCGGCCGTCCCGCACCCGGGCGTCGCGTTCCAGGGCCTGGCGCCCCGGGTCCGCGTACTGCCGGTGCGGGTCAGCGAGCAGCAGGTGGTCGACGGGCAGCAGTCGGGGCGTACGGTCAGCGCCGCCGGCTTCGCCCGCGCCATCCGCTGGGCCGTCGACCACGGCGCCGACGTGCTCAACCTCTCCGTCGTGCTGTACGCCGACAACTCCGCCGTCCGCGCGGCGGTCGGCTACGCCCTCGCGCGGGACGTGGTCGTGGTCGCCGCCGCGGGCAACCTCCACGACAGCGGCGATCCGCGCCCGTACCCGGCCGCGTACGACGGGGTGCTCGGGGTGGGCGCGATCGGCTCCGACGGCCGGCGCGCCCAGTTCTCCCAGACCGGCCCGTACGTCGACCTGGTGGCCCCCGGCGGAGAGGTGCTGATGGCCGCCCCGGGGCAGGGCCACCGCCAGGCCGAGGGGACCAGCTACGCCGCCCCGTTCGTGACCGCGACCGCGGCCCTCGTCCGGCAGTACCGGCCCGGGCTGACCGCCGCGCAGGTGGCGCAGCGGATCCTCGCCACGGCCGACCCGGCGCCCGGCGACGGCTCCGGCGGCGGGTACGGCGCGGGGGTGCTCAACCCGTACCGGGCGGTCACCGAGACCGGGGCGGAGCCCACCGGTCGGGTCAGCCAGGCCGCCGGGCTGCCGGTGGACCGCGCCGACCCGGCGGAGCTGGCCTGGCGCGCCCGACGGGCCGCGGCCCGCGAGCGGGCGTTGGCTGTCGCCGCCGTCGCCGGAGCGGTGGTCGCGGGCGCGGTGCTGCTGGCCGTGCTGCTACCCCGCGGCATCCGTCGGCGGTGGCGCCCGGCGGCCTGACCGCCCAAGCCACACCCGCCGACCGTGGGCGGCACGCCTCCGGCGGCGACGACCGGTCGGACGGGCGCCGCCGCCGGGGCGTCACTGGAACAGGTTGACGTTGCGCTTCTCGGTGTCGAGGTAGTCGGACGCGGAGTCGTCGACCGCGACCTTGATGTCGCGCAGCATTGTTTGGAGGTCCTGCGAGGCCGAGCGCCACCGGGCCTGGCGCTGCTCGTACGCCTGGCGGGCCTCGCCGTCCCAGCTCGTCACCAGCGGGGCGGCGTCCCGCTCGAGCTGCCCAAGCTGGGTGTCCAGCGTGTTCAGCGCCCGCTGGATGTCCGCGCTGGCCTGCTGCAACGCGGCAAAGTTGACGACCAGCACACCGTGGTCCATCGGATGTTCCCCTTTCCGGGACGGTTGCTACAGCGGCAACTGGATGCCGCGGTTGGTGCCGGTGATCCGGCTGGCGGCCTCGTTGTCGGAGACGTCGTACTGCTGGCCGGCGGTACGGATCGCGGTGGCCGTCTCCCGCAGCGCCCGCTGCAACGCCGCCTGGTCCTGCGCCCACTGCTGCTTGACCTGCTCGAACGAGCGCCCACCGGCGCCCCGCCAGGCCTGCTGCAACACCTCCAGCTCGGCCAGCAGGCCGGACAGCATGCTCTGCAGGGACTGGTCCACCTGCTCGAACTTCGCGGCGGTCTGCTGCATCACCGCGGCTTCTGCCTGGGTCTGGGACACCCCGGACGTCACCTCGCCTTCCCTGTCGTGGCTGGCCGTCGACGCGCCCGCGGCGGACGCATCCTCCGCCTCGCCCGGCAAACGGCGCCGGATCGGGTCGGGGCGGCCAAACTCGTCGCTGACGGTAGCCGCCCCGTGGCCGTCGTGCTACCCCGCCCCGCTCCCCTGTGGACGAACCGGTTCCCGCCGCGTCGGTCCGAAGTCATACCATGACGCAGCGGCACCGACCGCACGGCGTCGTGTCTCCGCCCGCGCGACGTCACCGGGTGAGCGCTGAGGAGGCGCGGTGACGGCCAGCACCACCACGGCACCGGTTCAGCCGGCGCACCGGCAGCCGCTGCCGGCACAGTGGATCCCCGCCGCGGCCCGGCCGGCCACCGGGGTGCGCCCCGGCCAGGTGGTCGCCGCGCAGGTGGCGGTGGCGCTGGTCGCCGCCGCGGCCGGGCGGGGCGTGGGCTGGACGGCCGCCGCCCTGCTGGTGGCCGTGCCGCTGCTGGCCACGGCGTGGGTACGGGTGCGGGGCCGCTGGCTCTCCGCCTGGCTCGCCGTCGCCGTGGATCACCTCGCCCGCCGCCGCGCCCTGGCCCCGCCCGCCGGCCCGGACGCGCTGCTCGACCTGCTCGCCCCGGGCGCGGCGGTACGCGCGACCGAACTGGCCGGCGGCCCCGCCGCCGTGGTCGACGACGCCGGCGGGCTGATCGCGATCCTGGAACTGGGCGATCCCGGCGACCTGCTCGGCGACGGCCCCCGGGTGCTTCCGGCGCCGTCGACGCTGCTGCCGCCCGCATCGTCGGAGCTGCCCCCGGTCCGCCTCCAACTGCTGCTCTGCGGCAGCCCCGCCCCCGTCGGTGCCGAGGGCGGGAGCACGGTGGCCACCTCCTACCGGCAGCTGACCGACGGGCGGCTGGCCGGCCGGGATCGGGCGCTGCTCGCGGTCCGGGCGCTGCGGGTGGACGGCTGGACCGACGAGGACCTGCGGGCGGCGCTCTCCGGCGTGGTCCGGCGGATCGTCCGCCGGCTCCGGCCGGTGGCCGCCCGACCGCTCGGCGAGCACGCCGCGCTGCGCGTACTCGGGGAACTGGCCCACCACGACGGCGCGGGCCCGGTGCGGGAGTCCTGGCCGACCGTGCGCACCGGGGAGCTGCTGCAGACCACGTTCCGGCTGCGGCGCGGGCCGGACGCGCGGAGCGAGGCCGGGCGCCGCCTGGTGCCCCGGCTGCTCACCCTGCCGGCGGCCGCGACCACGGTTTCGCTGTGCGTCGGCCCGCACACCGGGCGCGACGGCGGCGCGGCGCCGGCCGAGCTGGCCGTACGGCTGGCCGCCTGGACCCCCGCCGAGCTGTCGGTGGCCGCGCAGGCGCTGCGGCGGCTGGTCGGCGGCGCGGGCGGCGAGGTCGACCGGCTCGACGGCGAGCAGCTTCCCGCGCTGGCCGGCACGTTGCCGCTCGCCCTGGCGGCCCCGGGCGCGACGGTCGGCCCCGCAGCGCTGGACGGGCTGGAGCTGCCGGTCGGCGACGCCGGGCTGATGGTGGGCGCCAACCGGCACGGCGGCGCGGTGACGATCAGGCTGTTCCGGCCGCAGGGTACGCGGCTGATGCTGGTCGGCGGGGTTAGCGTCGCCCAGTTGGTGGCCCTGCGGGCGATGGCGCTGGGCGCCCGGGTGGCGGTGCGGACGACCCGGCCGCGCGCCTGGGAGCCCTTCGTCCGAGGGGTGAACGCACCCGGCGGTCCGATCTCGGTGCTGCCGCCCGGCCGGCCGCCGGGCGGTGCGCCCGGCTCGCCGCTGCGGCCGCTGCTGCTCGTGCTGGACACGGGTCCGGTGCCGGCGGACGACGTACCGGTGCCGGCGTGGCAGTCCACCGTGGTGGTCCGGGACGATCTCACCCCGGCCGACGCCGACCCGCTGGCGCGCGCCGACCTGGCGGTGCTGCAACCGTTGCGCCCCGGCGAGGCGGCGCTGGCCGGGGCCGCGCTGGGGCTCGGCAGCTCGGCGGACTGGCTGACCCGGATCCGGGAGGACATGGTCGCGGTGGTGAACCGGCGGGCGCTGCGCTGGGCGCTGCTCTCGCCGACGCCGATCGAGTCGCAGCTGATCGGCCATCCCCGCCGGGGATGAGGCCCCCGGAGCCCCGGGCCGAGGCGCAGACCCGGGGACGGGCCGAGGATGGGCCTCCGCACCCGGAACAAGGCCGCAAAGCCGGACGGCCCCGGAGCCGGGACGAGGCCACGGAACCGGGACGAGGCCACGGAGCCGGATGCGTCCCCTGCCTGCGATCGGCCGCCTTCAAGCGTCAGGGGCAGGGCCGCGGCGGGTTCCGCGGTTGGCGGGTCCATGGCACGATCCGGGGCCATGGAATTCCTGAAGGGTCTCCTGATCCGGCTGGGCAGCACGGCGCTGGCCTTCTGGCTGGCCACGCTGCTCATTCCGGGCATCACGCTCGACACGGACTCGGCAACCGAGGCCGTCACCGCGCTGATCCTCGTCGCGGCCATCTTCGGTGTCGTCAACGCCGTACTCCAGCCGATCATCAAGACCGTCGGCTGCGGCTTCTACCTGCTGACCCTCGGCCTGATCGCGCTGGTGGTCAACGGCCTGCTGTTCCTGCTCACGAGCTGGATCGCCGGCGAGGCGGGGCTGCCGTTCCACGTGGCCGGCTTCTGGCCGGAGGCGGTGCTCGGCGCACTCCTGGTCGGCATCGTCACCTGGCTCCTCGGCGCCGTCCTCGACCGGGACTGACGTTCCGGAGGAAGATCTTGGACAGTTGCCGTCAGCGCGAGACGGTAACTGTCCAAGATCTCGATGGTGCGGCACGCGCCGTGCGGGGCCCGGCCGCGCGCCGGGCCGCGCGGGGGCAGGCGTCCTTGGTGACGGGGCGGGCCAGGAAGCGGGAATTGGCTGGCGAGCACATCAGTGAGCAGGGCTAACGTCGGGACGTGTTCATCCTGACCCGCGACGACGGCTACCAGCTCAGCACCGACCCGGCCCGGCTCGACCTCGACCTCGTGCACCGCTGGCTCTCCACCGACGCGTACTGGGCGATCGGGCGGGACCGGGCGACGGTCGAGCGGGCGTTCGACGGCTCGCTGGCATTCGGCGTCTACCGGCCCGGCGACGGCGGCCAGGTGGCCGTGGCCAGGGTCGTCACCGACCGGGCCACCTTCGCCTGGCTCTGCGACGTCTACGTGGACCGGTCCGTCCGCGGTCGCGGGCTCGGCACCTGGCTGGCCGGCGCGGTCCGCGACCACCTGGCCGAGCTCGGCGTACGGCGGATCGTGCTGGCCACCAACGACGCGCACGGCGTGTACGCGAAGGTCGGCTTCACCCCGGCGAACCCGGCCAGCTGGATGGAGTACGACGCCCGGGTGACCCCGCTCACCGGAAAGGAGTCCAACGGGTCGGGGCACCTTACAGTGGAGGCGTGAGCCCGCTCCGCCTCGGATACCTCTACGGCCTCGGCGCGTACCTGCTCTGGGGCTTCTTCCCGCTGTACTTCAAGCTGCTGCGGCCGGCGGGCGCGCTGGAGATCCTGGCGCACCGGGTCGTCTGGTCGTTGGCCTTCGTCGCGCTGCTGCTCGCGGCGCTGCGCAACGTCGGCTTCCTGCGGGCGCTGGCGCGCCGGCCCCGGGCGCTGCTCGGGATCTCCGCCGCCGCCGCGTTGATCGCGGTGAACTGGGCCACGTACATCTACGGGGTGAACTCCGGGCGGGTGGTGGAGACGGCCCTGGGCTACTTCATCAACCCGCTGGTGTCGGTGCTGCTCGGCGTGGGGGTGCTGCGCGAGCGGCTACGCCCCGCGCAGTGGCTGGCGCTGGGCGTCGGCGGGGCGGCGGTGGCCGTGCTCACGGTCGACTACGGCCGGCTGCCCTGGCTGGCGCTCACCCTCGCGGTGACCTTCGCGGCGTACGGGCTGGTCAAGAAGCGGCTCGCGCTGCCCGCCGCGGAGGGCCTGTTCGTGGAGTCGGCGGTGCTGGCACTGCCCGCCCTCGGGTACCTGGGCTGGCTCGCCGCCGCCGACGACGCCACCTTCGGCCACGTCTCCGCCGGGCACACCGTGCTGCTGGTGCTGGCCGGGGCGGTGACCGCGATCCCGCTGCTGTTGTTCGCCGGGGCGGCCAACCGGCTGCCGCTGACCGCGCTGGGGATGCTCCAGTACCTCACACCGGTCCTCCAGTTCGCCTGCGGCGTGCTGATCTTCCACGAGCCGATGCCGCCGGCCCGCCTCGCCGGCTTCGCGCTGGTCTGGGCGGCGCTGCTGGTCTTCACGGCCGACGCCCTCGCCCACACCCGTCGCACCCGCCGCACCCCCACCCGCACCGGCCGCGATCTTGCGGCTGCGACCCCCGGTACGCGGCGTTAGTCCGAGACGCCGGGGCAGCAGCGCGGAACGGGGTCATCAGCGGGCGTCGTAGGTGAGGACCGGGGTGCCGTCCGCGCGGAGGAGTTCCAGCCGGACCAACTCCGATCCCGTGAAGCGGGTGGCGCCGGTCAGCCGGACGTCGTCGCCCGGGGCGGCCAGCCACGAGCCGATCTGCTCCGTCGCGCCGTCCGGGCCGTGCGCCACCAGCCGGAACGTGTACGCCTCCCGGTGGCCGGGCCGCCAGTCGTACCCGCAGCGCATGGTGACCTCCGTGCCCCACGCCGTGCCGGTGAGCCCCACCTCCGCGTGCACCGGCACTGTGGCGGCGACCGGCCGCATGGCGGCCATGGGCACCTGCGGGGCGGGCGTACCGGTGACCTGGGGGGCGGGCCGGAGCGTGGTGGCCGAGCCGAACCCGGCGAACAGCGCCACGGCGGCCGCGGCGAGTGCGGTCAGGGCGTACCGGCGGCGGGTGGCCCACCGCTCGCGGCGGCGGCGGTCCCGGGCGGCGGCGAGCAGCGCGGGCACCCGGGTCTCCTCCCGCGCTGGCGGCAGGACCTGCTCCAGGTCCGCCGGGTCGAGCCGGCCGAGCAGGCCGGGCAGTACGGCGACCTCGGCGACGGACTCGCGGCAGGAGGTGCAGCAGGCCAGGTGCCGCTCGTACGCGGCGCGTTCGGCGGGGGCGAGCGCGCCGAGCACGTACGCGCCGTCGTCGTACGCGAACTCGCAGCGGCTCATTCGGTCACTCCCATCTCGGCCAGCACCAACCGTAGTGAGCGCAGCGCGTAGTGGGTGCGGGACTTGACCGTCCCCGGCGGCACGCCCAGCCGGGCCGCCGCCTCGGCGACCGACCGCCCCTGGTAGAAGCACTCGATGAGCACCTCCCGGTGGGGTTGGCTGAGCCGGTTGAGTGCCTCGGCGACGGTCCACGCCTCCACCGCCCGCTCCGCCTCGTCGACCGCCTCCGAGGGCTCCGGCAGCTCGTCGGTGTAGATCTCGCCGACCCGCGTGGAGCGTCGCCGCCAGGCGTCGATGGCCAGGTTCCGGGCGGTGGTGAAGAGCCATGCCCGCACGGAGCCCCGCGCCGGGTCCAGCGCCTCCGGGTGCCGCCAGGCCCGCAGCAGCGTCTCCTGCACCAGGTCCTCGGCCCGCGACCGGTCGCCGTGGACCAGCCGCAGGGCGTGCGCGAACAGCGCGTCGGCGTGTTCGGAGTGCAGCGCGCGCAGCAGTTGGGCGTCGTCGTCGCCGATGACGGCCTCCTCCCTCTCACCCGACGGGTCCAGCGTTGCATCCGGCCGGAAACACGCGCGGTCGCGCCGATCGGTTCACCGCAGGTCGGCGGCGGCCCGACGGACAGGTGTTCAGACGCGGTTCACGCGCGGGCCGACCCGTGCTCACCGTCTCCTCCTAGCGTCCGCCACGTACGCGCGCCGGCCGGCTGGGCCGGCGTGCACCGAACCTCCAGGAGGCACCCCCGATGAGCGACCGTCCCCGGCTGCTCCCCCTGCTGGGCGGCAAGCGCCACGGCAGCCGCGACGCCATGACCTGTCTGTACCGGTGCGGCAACGCCTGCGACCATCCGGTGCCGAACCCCTCCGACAACCCGTACCTCGGCGACATCGTGGACGCCGAGGTGTCCCGCCGCGGCGTCGTCCGGGCCGGGGCCGTCGGCGCGCTCGTGCTCGGCTTCGGCGGCGCCGCCGCCGGCGCGCTGGCCGGCGCCGCCCCGGCCGCCGCCGAGCCCGCCGCTCCGGTCGTGCCCGGGGCCACCGCACTCGCCCGCCCGCGCGGCGGCGTGGGCAGCGGCGCCCTGACCTTCGCGCCGATCCCGCCGAACCGACTCGACAGCCTGGTGGTGCCGGACGGCTACGACCACGCGGTGGTGATCCGCTGGGGCGACCCGGTCGTGCCGGGCGCGCCGGAGTTCGACCTGCACGGGCAGACCGCCGCGAAGCAGGCCAGGCAGTTCGGCTACAACAACGACTTCGTCGGCGTGCTGCCGCTGGACAAGCAGGGCCGCCGGGCGCTGCTCGTGGTCAACCACGAGTACACCAACGAGGACCTGATGTTCCCCGGCTTCACCGGCCTGGAGGCGCTCTCGGTCGAGCAGTTGCAGGTCGCCATGGCCGCGCACGGCATGTCGGTGGTGGAGCTGGAGCGGGTCGACGGCACCGGGCGGTGGCGGGTGGCCGGCAACGGCCGGCGGCCGTACAACCGGCGGGTCACCGCGCTGGCCACCAAGTTCGACCTGACCGGCCCGGCCGCCGGGTCGGCGTGGCTGAGGACGGCCGCCGACCCGAAGGGCCGGACGGTGATCGGCACCCTGAACAACTGCGCCGGCGGCGTCACCCCGTGGGGCACGGTGCTCTCCGGCGAGGAGAACTTCAACCAGTACTTCGTCGGCGGCGACGGCGCGCCGGAGGAGCTGAAGCCGAAGCTCGCCCGGTACGGCATCAGCACCACCGCGCGGTACCCGAGCGGCAGCCGGCGGTGGGAGCGCGCCGACGAGCGGTTCGACCTGGCGAAGCACCCGAACGAGGCGCACCGGTTCGGCTGGGTCGTGGAGATCGACCCGTTCGATCCGGAGAGCCGGCCGCGCAAGCACACCGCGCTGGGCCGGTTCAAGCACGAGGGCGCGAACGTCATCATCGCCAGGAACGGCCACGCGGTGGCGTACATGGGCGACGACGAGCGGTTCGACTACCTGTACAAGTTCGTCTCGGACAAGAAGTTCCTGCCGGGCGACTCGTGGGTGGCCCGCAAGCACAACCTGACCCTGCTGGAGTCCGGCACCCTGTACGTCGCGCAGTTGGAGGGCAACTCGGCCGCCGAGGTCGACGGGTCCGGCACGCTCCCCGCCGACGGGGCGTTCGACGGCCGGGGCCGCTGGATCAAGCTGGTCAGCGGCAACCGGTCGTACGTGGACGGGATGACGGCGGCGGACGTGCTCACCTTCACCCGGCTGGCGGCGGACAAGGTCGGCGCGACGAAGATGGACCGCCCGGAGGACGTCGAGCCGAGCCAGCTCACCGGCAAGGTGTACGTGGCGCTGACCAACAACACCGACCGCGGCAAGGCGGGCAAGCCCGCCGCGGACGAGGCCAACCCGCGCAACCTGAACAAGCACGGTCAGATCCTGGAGCTGGTGGAGGACCGGGCCGACAACGCCGCCGAGTCGTTCGCCTGGTCGCTGCCGATCGTCTGCGGCGACCCGGCCGACCCGTCGACGCACTTCGCGGGGTACGACAAGACGACGGTCTCCCCGATCTCCTGCCCGGACAACGTCGCCTTCGACGCCACCGGGAACCTCTGGATCTCGACCGACGGCAACGCGCTGGGCAGCAACGACGGCCTGTTCGCCACCGCCGTGGAGGGCCCGGAGCGGGGGCACCTGAAGCAGTTCCTCACCGTGCCGCTGGGCGCGGAGACCTGCGGGCCGTTCATCACCGGCGACAACCGCTCGGTGTTCGTGGCGGTGCAGCACCCGGGTGAGGTCACCGGCGCCTCGGTGGAGAACCCGGCCTCGACCTGGCCGGACGGCGACTACGCCAAGCCTGGCGTGGTGGTCGCCTGGCGGCTGGACGGCGGCCCGATCGGCAGCTGACCCGGCACGCCGCCCGACGGGCCCCCTCCCCACCCCCGGGGAGGGGGCCTGCGTCGTCCGGCCCGTGTGCCGCCGCCGCTCGGCCTCAGGGCGCTGCCGCCCGGCCTCGGGCCGCCACCGCTCAGCCTCGGGCCGCCACCGCTCAGCCTCGGGCCGCCACCGCTCGGCCTCGGCCGGCCACTGCTCAGCCTCGGGCGCCGCTTGCGGCCCTCGCCGGCCCCACGTCGCTCAGCTCTCGGCGGCGGCGATGCTGTCGGCGAGGGCCCGGGCCACGGTGAGCAGCTTCGCTCGGACCACCCGGGCGGAGGTCATCATCTCGCCGGCCGGCAGCGCGCACGCCAGCACCATCCGGCGCTCGATGTCCTTGTCCGGGGTGACCACGACCGCGGCGCAGGCCACGCCCTGACGGAACTGCCCGAGTTCGAGGTGCATCCCCCGCCGGTCGCCGGCCGCGATGTCCGCCTCGAACGCCTCAGGGCTGGTCAGGGTGGCGCTGGTGAAGGGCCGCATGCCGTACTCCCGCAGGTAGCGCAGCCGCTGGTCCGGGGTGAGGGTGGACAGCAGGGCCTTGCCGAGCGCGGTGGCGTGGGCGCCCTCGTCGAAGCCCGGGACCAGCTCCTCCACGTACGGCGAGCGGTGCCCCTCGGCGACCGCCGTGACCGCCACCTGGCCGCCCACGAACCGGCCCAGGTAGTGGCTGTAGCCGGTGTCCAGGGCCGCCCGCCGCAGGATCTCGCCGACCGCGGCCGGCCCGCGGAACGCCGTGACCAGCTCGCGGTAGCGGTCCGCGATCTCCAGCCCCACGATGTACGTGCCGTCCTCGCGCCGGATCACATAGCCCTCGTACGCGAGGGTGCGGACCAGATGGTACGTCGTGGCCACAGTCAACTCGCAGCGCCGCGCGATCTGCTTGACGGTCAGGCCCTTCGGGGCACGACCGACCGCCTCGAGCACGCGTAGCGCGCGGGACACGCTCCGGATGAGATCCGAAGGTTCCGCCAAGGGGTCGCGCACAACCACCTCCGCCGTCAGGGACTTACACCATATGAAATCCAGGCGTCCGGCGAAATGCCTGATCGGATCGACAATGCCAGATCATCGTAAACGTTGCGTGCGGCGAGCGACACGATGAGTTGCGTGAGTCGGCTTCACGTAGATTTGCGGGACCGTGACCCACCTTGCCCTGCACCCCCCGCCCCACGCCGTCACCCGCCGGCCGGTCCGCGCCGGCGCGGGAGCCGTCGCCACCACCGTCGCCTGCGTCCTGCCCGTGTTCCTCGTCGGCGGCCTCGCCGTCCAGATCGGCGCGGACCTGGGTCTGTCTCCGGCCGGGCTGGGTCTGCTGGTCTCCGTCTACTTCGGCGTCGGCGCGCTCGCCTCGGTGCCGTCCGGCGCCCTCGTGGAGCGGCTCGGTCCCGCCCTCGCCGCCCGCGCCGGCATCCTGCTCTCCGCCGGGTCGATGCTGGCCGTGGCGGCGCTGGCCCGGTCGTACCCGATGCTGCTGGCCCTCCTGGCGCTCGGCGCCGCCGCCAACGCGCTGGGCCAACTGGCCAGCAACGCCGCGCTGGTGCGGCACGTGCCGACCCGCCGGCAGGGGCTGTCGTTCGGCGTGAAGCAGGCGGCGATCCCCGTCTCCACGCTCCTGGCCGGCCTGGCCGTGCCGACGGTCGCGGTGACCGCCGGATGGCGGTGGGCCTTCGTGGCGGGCGCCCTGGCCGCCCTGGCCGCGCTGCCGGCCGCACCGCGCGGGGAGGCCCGCCCCGCGCGGGCCACGGGCGGGAGACGGACCGGCGGGGCCGCATGGGGCCTGGTCGTGGTGGGAGTCGCCGCCACCCTCGCGGCCGCCGCCGCGAACGCCCTGGGCACCTTCCTGGTCGACTCGGCGGCCGACCGGGGGCTGTCGCCCGGGCTCGCCGGGCTGACCCTGACCCTCGGCAGCGCGGTCTGCGTGGTCGCCCGGGTCGGCGCCGGCTGGCTCGCGGACCGGCGCGACGGCGGGCACGTCGCGGTCATCGCCGGCATGCTCGTGGTCGGCGCGGCCGGGCTCACCCTGCTCGCCGTGTCCGGCACGGCGCCGCTGGTGGCGGGCGTGCTGCTCGGCTTCGGCCTGGGCTGGGCGTGGCCCGGCCTGATGAACTTCGCGGTGGTCCGGCTGCACCCGGCAGCCCCGGCCGCCGCCACCTCGATCACCCAGACCGGGGTGTACGCCGGCGGCTGCCTCGGCCCGCTCACGCTCGGCGCGACCGCCGCCGGCTTCGGCTACCCGACGATGTGGCTGGCGGCGGCGGTGGCCATGCTCCTGGCCGCCGCCCTCATGCTGACGACCACCCGCCTCCTCGCGGGCACCCCGTCCCCCGCCTCCCTGCCACGGCTGGCCGACTAGTTCCGGCCGGCCGATTCCGGTGATCAAGAGAAATGTGTCGGGAAACCGGCTCGCGATGACACAAAGCTCTTGATCACCAGGCAGCACCGCGGCGGCCGCACGCTACGGAGGGCGTCGGCCAGGTGGGTCAGCTCGTGCGGTCGGCGATGTAGTCGCAGAGCGATTCGAAGGCGCGGCGGGCCGGGCCGGCGGGCAGCGGGGCGAGCTGCTCCCGCGCGTCCTCGGCGTAGCTGCGGACCGTCTCCCGCGCCCGCTTCAGCGCCGGGGACTCGCGGAGCAGTCCCAACGCCTCGGCGTGCAGGGCGTCGTCGACCAGCGGGCCGGTCGCCAGGATCTCCCGCAGCCGCACCGAGGCGGCGTCCGAGTCGTCCGAGGCGAGCGCGTAGAGCACCGGCAGGGTGGGCACCCCCTCGCGCAGGTCCGTGCCCGGGGTCTTGCCCGACTGCACCGACTCGCTCGCGATGTCCAGCAGGTCGTCGGAGAGCTGGAAGGCGATGCCGATGGTCTCGCCGTACCGGGCCAGGGCCTCGGTGTGCTCGACGGTCGCCCCGCCGAACATGCCGCCGAAGCGGGCCGAGGTGGCGATCAGCGAGCCGGTCTTCTCGGCGATCACGTTCAGGTAGTGGGCGACCGGGTCCTCGTCGCGCGGGCCGACAGTCTCGGCGATCTGGCCGTGCACCAGCCGGGCGAACGTGCGCGCCTGGAGCCGGACGGCCTCGGGGCCGAGGCCGGCCGCGATGTCCGCGGCGCGGGCGAAGAGGTAGTCGCCGACCAGGATCGCCACCGAGTTCGTCCAGCGGGAGTTGGCGCTCGGGGCGCCCCGCCGCACGGCCGCCTCGTCCATGACGTCGTCGTGGTAGAGCGTCGCCAGGTGGGTGAGCTCCATCACCACGGCGGCCGGGACGACCTGCGGGTTCGTCGGATCGCCGAACTGGGCACCGAGCGCGACCAGCAGCGGACGGAACCGCTTGCCGCCGGCGTCCACCAGGTGCCGGGCGGCCTCGGCCACCAACGGGTCGGCGCTCGCCACGCCGGCCCGCAGTTCCGCCTCTACGGCCTCCAGCAGGCCCAGCACGGACGCCTCGACGCGGGGATCGGCCAGGTAGAGGCCGAGCGCGCCGAACTGACCGGCGCTGACCGGACTCCGCCGACCGGAGCCGGTGGCACCTGAACGCTCGCCAGCCGGAATCACCACGCTATCCACCATGCCACACCCGTTCGACCTGCTCCTGCTGGGGGATACGGCGACGGGGCCGGCGCGCTGCCGCGCACCGGCCCCGTCGTCGGGAAAGGTCTGTCATCGAACGAATTCGGCCGCACCGTTGGCCAGCTCGAGCAACGGGGCCGGGGCGACGCCCAGAACCAGTGTGGCCAGCACGCCGATCATGAGGGCCGCCGAGGTGAGCCCGCCGGGCACGGTGACCGTCGGGGTGGACTCGCCCGGCTCGGAGAGCCACATCATCACCACGACCCGCAGGTACGGGAAGGCCAGCACCATGCTGGTCAGCACGCCGGCCACCACCAGCCACGCCTGGTCGGCCTCCAGGGCCGGCGCGAAGACGGCGAACTTGCTGGTGAACCCGCTGGTCAGCGGGATACCGGCGAAGGCCAGCAGGATGAAGGTGAAGATCCCGGCGAAGAACGGCGAGCGCCGGCCCAGCCCGGCCCAGCGGGACAGGTGGGTGGCCTCCCCGTCCGCGTCGCGGACCAGGGTCACCACCGCGAACGCGGCGAGCACCGAGAAGCCGTACGCGACCAGGTAGAACATCGTGCCGGAGAGCCCGCCCTTGCTCGGCGCGAGCACGCCGACCAGCAGGTACCCGGCGTTCGCGATCGACGAGTACGCCAGCAGCCGCTTGATGTCGGTCTGGGTCACCGCGAGCACCGCGCCGACCAGCATGGTCAGCACCGCCACCGCGCCGAGGACCGGGGTGAAGTCCCACGCCGCACCGGAGAACGCCACGTGGAAGACCCGCAGCAGGGCCCCGAACGCGGCGACCTTCGTGACGGCCGCCATGAAGCCGGTGACCGGCGTCGGGGCGCCCTGGTAGACGTCCGGGGTCCAGACGTGGAACGGCGCGGCGGCGGCCTTGAACAGCAGGCCGATGGCGAGCAGCGCCATGCCGGCGAAGAGCAGCACCTCGCTGGACGGGGACTCGGTCACCGCCGCGTGCACGGTGGCGAAGTCCACCCCGGCCGCCCGGCCCGGCATGCCGGAGGTGAAGCCGTACACCAGGGCCACGCCGAAGAGGAAGAAGGCCGAGGCGTACGCGCCGAGCATGAAGTACTTCATCGCCGCCTCCTGGCTCAGCAGCCGCCGGCGGCGGGCCAGCGCGCAGAGCAGGTACAGCGGCAGCGAGAAGACCTCCAGGGCGATGAACATGGTCAGCAGGTCGTTCGCCGCCACGAAGATCAGCATGCCGCCGATCGCGAAGGTGGTCAGCGGGTACACCTCGGTGGCGCCGCTGGCCTCCTCGGCCTGCCGCCGGTCCTCGGCCGACTCGGCGGTGACGGCGGCGTGGGCCACGAACGCGCCGCCCCGCTCCACCGCCCGCTCGCCGATCAGCAGCAGCGCCACGGCGGCCAGCAGCAGGATCGCGCCCTGGAGGAACAGCGTGGGCCCGTCCACGGCGATCGCCCCGCCGGCGGTGAGCAGCCGGTCGTCGGCGTTACGGATCACCATCACCAGCGCGGCGAGCACCGCCAGCAGCGCCAGGGACAGCTGCGCCCAGTGCCGGTGCCGCCGGGGCACGAAGGCCTCGACCAGCACGCCGAGCAGGGCGGCCCCCAGCATGATCAGGATCGGAGCGAGCGCCGCGTAGTCGATCGACGGCAACTTGAGCTCGGTCACTTTGCAGCCTCCTGGACGGTGCCCGCCGTGGGGGCGGGGTCGGTCCTGCCGACGTCCTGCATGGTCGCCTGGACGGCGGGGTTGATGACATCGGTGACCGGCTTGGGGTAGAAGCCGAGCAGCACGATCAGCGCGATCAGCGGGGCGACCACGATCTTCTCGCGCAGGTTCAGGTCACGGCGCATCGGCTCGACCTCGGCCAGCGCCGGGTTGAGCGTGCCCTGCGTGGTGCGCTGCACCATCCACAGCACGTACGCGGCGGCGAGGATGATGCCGAGGGTCGAGATCACCGCGATCGGCTTGTTCACCGTGAAGGTGCCGATCAGCACCAGGAACTCGGAGACGAACGGCGCGGTGCCGGGCAGCGCCAGCGAGGCCAGACCGGCGAAGAACAGCACCCCGGCCAGCAGCGGCACCAGCTTGCCCGCGCCGCCGAAGTCGCTGATCAGGGCCGAGCCGCGGCGGGCCACCAGCATCCCCACCACCAGGAAGAGCAGGCCGGTGGCGAGGCCGTGGTTGAGCATGTACAGCACCGCGCCGGTCCCGGCCTGGGTGGTGAAGGCGAAGATGCCGACCCCGATGAAGCCGAAGTGGGCAATCGACGTGTACGACACCAGCCGCTTGAGGTCGTTCTGGCCGACGGCCAGCAGGGCGGCGTAGATGATGCCGATCACGCCGAGCGCCAGCGCCCACGGGGCGAACCACCGCGACGCCTCCGGGAACAGCGGCAGGCAGTACCGCAGGAGGCCGAAGGTGCCGACCTTGTCCAGCACGCCGACCAGCAGCGCGGCGGCGCCGGCCGGGGCAGCGCCACCGGCGTCCGGCAGCCAGGTGTGGAACGGGAAGAACGGCGCCTTGATCGCGAACGCGACGAAGAAGCCGAGGAACAGCCAGCGCGCCGTCCCGGTGGAGATGTCCGCCTGGGTCAGCGCCTGCCAGTCGAAGGTGTGCCCGCCGACCACCCACAGGCCGATCACCGCGGCGAGCATGAACAGGCCGCCGACCAGCGAGTAGAGGAAGAACTTCACGGCCGCGTACTGCCGCTGGTGGCCACCGTAGCTGCCGATGAGGAAGTACATCGGCACCAGCATGACCTCGAAGAACACGTAGAACAGGAAGACGTCGGCGGCGGCGAAGACGCCGATCATCGTGGACTCGAGGACGAGCAGCAGCGCGAAGTAGACCGGCACCGAGCGCCTCGACGACTCGGCGTCGTGCCAGGACGCCAGGATCACCAGCGGCACCAGCACCGCGATCAGCATCAGCATCACCAGCGCGATGCCGTCCGCGGCGAAGGTGAACCGGGCATCCCACTGCGGGATCCAGGTGTACGACTCGCGGAACTGGAGCCGGTCGCCGTCGGTCTCGAACGCGATCCACATGACCACCGACAGGGCCAGCACCAGCAGCGACCACCCGAGGGCGACCAGCTTGGCCAGGTCCGGCCGGCGGCGCGGCAGGACGGCCACGACCAGCGCGCCGACCAGCGGCGCCACGGTCAGCACCGAGAGGAACGGGAAGTTGGACATTATGCGGCCTTACCTCCGTCGTCACTGCGTGGTCCGCCGGCGGGGGCGGCCGGGTAGAGGTCGATCACGCCAGCCACCCCGCCTGCACCGCCAGGAACGCCGCCACCACCAGCAGCGCGCCGGTCAGGATGGACGTCGCGTACGACCGGACGAAGCCGGTCTGCAGCCGCCGGAGCCGGCCCGAGCCCCCGCCCACCGCGGCGGCCAGGCCGTTGACCAGCCCGTCGACGCCCCGGTTGTCGAGGAAGACCAGCGCCCGGGTGAGGAAGATCCCCGGCTTCTCGAAGACCGCCTCGTTGAAGGCGTCGGTGTACAGGTTGCGCCGGGCGGCGGTGACCAGCACGCCCGCCGGCTGCGGCTCGGTGGCCGTGCCGCCCCGGAACAGGAACCAGGCCAGCCCGACCCCGGCCGCGGTGACCAGCAGCGAGAGCGCGGTGATCACCCCGTGCGACAGCACCGCGTGGTGACCCTCCTCCTGGTGGCCCAGCCCGGCGGTCGCCTCCAGCCAGTCCGGCACGGAGCTGGCCATCAGCGCACCCGCGGCGACCGAGCCGACCGCGAGCAGGATCAGCGGAATGGTCATCAGCTTCGGCGACTCGTGCGGGTGCTCGATGTCCTCGGTCCAGCGGGCCGGCCCGTGGAAGGTGAGCACGAACAGCCGGGTCATGTAGAAGGCGGTGAGCCCGGCGCCGAGCAGCGCGGCCCCGCCGAACAGCCAGGCCGTCCAGTCGTCCCGCTCGAACGCGGCCACGATGATTGGCTCCTTGGAGAAGAAGCCGGAGAACGGCCACATGCCGATGATGGCCAGCCAGCCCGTCATGAACGTGATCCAGGTGATCTTCATGTGCTTCGACAGCCCGCCGAAGCGGCGGATGTCGACCTGGTCGTTCATCCCGTGCATGACCGAGCCGGCGCCGAGGAACATGTTGGCCTTGAAGAAGCCGTGCGCCAGCAGGTGCACGATGGCCAGCGCGTACGCCGCGCCGCCCAGACCGACGCCGAGGAACATGTAGCCGATCTGGCTCACCGTCGACCAGGCCAGCACCCGCTTGATGTCGTCCTTGGCCGCGCCGATGACACAGCCGATCAGCAGCGTCAGCGCGCCGACGCTCACCACCACGAGCTGGAGCGTCGAGTTGGCCGAGAAGATCGGGTTGGACCGGGCGATGAGGTAGACGCCCGCGGTGACCATGGTGGCGGCGTGGATGAGCGCCGACACCGGGGTCGGGCCCTCCATCGCGTCCGGCAACCACGCCTGGAGCGGAAACTGGCCGGACTTGCCGGTCGCCCCGAGCAGCAGCAGCAGGCCGAGCACCAGCACGGTCGTCGCGGTCAGCGAGCCGACTCCGTTGAAGACCTCGTCGTACTGGGTGGTGCCGAGGGTGGCGAACATGATGAAGATGCCGATGGCCAGGCCGGCGTCGCCGACCCGGTTCATCAGGAACGCCTTCTTGCCGGCGGTGGCCGCGCTGGGCCGGCCGTACCAGAAGGAGATCAGCAGGTACGACGCCAGACCGACGCCCTCCCAGCCGAAGTAGAGCATCACGTAGTTGTTGCCGAGCACCAGCAGGAGCATCGCGGCGACGAACAGGTTGAAGTACCCGAAGAACCGCCGCCGGCCCTCGTCGTGCGCCATGTACTCGACCGCGTACAGGTGGATCAGGGAGCCCACGCCGGTGATCAGCAGGACGAACACCGCGGCCAGCGGGTCGAACAGCAGGCCGAAGTCCACCTTGAGGTCGCCGACGGCGATGAAGTCGAACAGGCTCAGCTCGACCGACTTGTTCTCCAGGCCGCGCAGCTGGAAGAAGGAGGTCAGGCCGAGCACGAAGGAGGCCGCGACGGCGACCACCCCGAGCCAGTGCCCCCAGCGGTCGGCCCGCCGGCCCAGCAGCAGCAGGATCGCCGCGCTGGCCAGCGGGATCGCCACGAGCAGCCAGACGCTGCCGAGAAACCCCGTGGCCTGGGCGTATTCCACAGTCTCTTCCACCGGAGGGCCCCTCTAGTACTTGAGCAGGTTGGCGTCGTCGACGCTCGCGGAGCGCCGGGTCCGGAAGATGGACATGATGATCGCGAGGCCGACCACGACCTCGGCCGCGGCCACCACCATCACGAAGAACGCCATGATCTGGCCGTTCAGGTCACCGTTGATCCGGCTGAACGTGACCAGGGTCAGGTTGGCGGCGTTCAGCATCAGCTCGACGCACATGAACAGCACGATCGCGTTGCGCCGGATGAGCACCCCCACCGCGCCGATGGTGAACAGCACCGCGGCGAGGACGAGGTAGTAGTCGGGCGTCATTTGTCTGTCCCCTTCAGCGAGGTCTCCTCCGGGGCCAGCTCCCGCGCCGGCAGGATCTCCGGGATGCTGCGCTCGGTCAGCCGGCCGTCGGGCAGGCGGGCCGGGGTGGCCACCGAGGAGGAGGTGGCGAAGACACCCGGGCCGGGCTTCGGGCCGGGGTAGTTGCCCGGGGCGAAGCGGGCCCGCATGGTCCTCGGCTGGTCGAGCTTGTCCTGCTTGCGCCGCTCGACGTGCGCCAGCACCATCGCGCCGACCGCCGCCGTGATCAGCAGGGCCGAGGTCAGCTCGAACGCGAAGACGTACTTGGTGAACAGCAGGCGGGCGATGCCCTGCACGTTCCCCTCGGCGTTGGCCTGGTCCAGGCCGACCGCCGGGACGCCGTCGAGCGCCCGGTAGATGCCGGTGCCGACGAGGCCGGCGAAGCCGAGGCCGAGCAGCACGGCGGCGACCCGCTGGCCGCGCAGCGTCTCGATCAGCGAGTCCGAGGCGTCCCGGCCGACCAGCATCAGCACGAACAGGAACAGCATCATGATCGCGCCGGTGTAGACGATGATCTGCACCATGCCGATGAACGGCCCGGCCTGGAGCACGTAGAACACGCCCAGGCAGAGCATGGTCAGCACCAGCCAGAGCGCCGAGTGCACGGCGTTACGCGCCACGATCATGCCGATCGCGCCGATCAGCGCCAGCGGCGCGAGGATCCAGAACGTGACCTCCTCGCCGCCGGAGACCTCACCCGCCGCGGCGAGCACCGTCTGCGTGGTCATGCCTCGTCTCCCTTGCCCGCCGCCGCCCGCTGGGCGTGCTGCTCGGCGCCGGGGAAGGTCACCCCCGGGGTCTGGCTCACCTGGTACCGGCCCGGACTGTTGGCCGAGTGCTCGGCGCCGGCCGAGGTGCCCGGATTGCTCAGCGCGCCGACGTAGTAGTCCTTCTCGCTGTCCCCGAGCCGCATCGGGTGCGGCGGCTGCTCCATCCCCTCGAGCAGCGGCGCGAGCAACTGCTCCTTGGTGAAGATCAGGTCCTGCCGGTTGTCCCGGGCCAGCTCGTACTCGTTGCTCATGGTGAGCGAGCGGGTCGGGCACGCCTCGATGCACAGCCCGCAGAAGATGCAGCGGGCGTAGTTGATCTGGTAGGTGCTGGCGTACCGCTCACCCGGGGAGAAGCGCTGCTCCTCGGTGTTGTCCCCGCCCTCGACGTAGATCGCGTCGGCCGGGCAGGCCCAGGCGCACAGCTCGCAGCCGATGCACTTCTCCAGGCCGTCCGGGTGCCGGTTGAGGATGTGCCGCCCGTGGTAGCGCGGCGCCGAAACCGGCGGCTTGAACGGGTAGTCGGTGGTGACGACCTTCTTGAACATGTGCGAGAAGGTGACCCCGAAGCCCTTGAACGTTCCGGTGATCGCGCCCACGTCACACCTCCCTGGGGTCGGAGCCGGCGGTGACGTTGGCCGGCTCCCGCTCGGCGACCACGCGCTTGGTGCGCGGGCTCGGTGGTACCACGAGGTCCATCGGCGGCAGCGGGAAGCTGCCGTGCGGACGGCTGTTGACCTGCTCCTGGAGCGTCCGCTTCGGCTCCTTCTTCTTGCTCGGCCAGAAGAGCGTGGCCAGCAGCAGCACGCCCGCGCCGATGCCGGTGGCGAGCAGCCGGTCCTGGGTCTGCCAGTCCTCGATCGAGCGCAGGCCGGACAGGACCAGGATCCAGACCAGGTTGATCGGCAGCAGCACCTTCCAGCCGAAGCGCATGAACTGGTCGTACCGCAGCCGGGGCAGGGTGCCCCGCAGCCAGATGAAGACGAAGACCAGGATCAGCACCTTGCCGAAGAACCACAGCAGGGGCCACCAGCCGGAGTTGGCCCCCTCCCAGAGGGTGATCGGCCAGGGGGCCCGCCAGCCGCCGAGGAACAGCGTCGTGGTGACCGCGGACATCGTCACCATCGACACGTACTCGCTGAGCATGAACAGCGCGAACTTCAGCGAGCTGTACTCGGTCATGAAGCCGGCGACCAGCTCGGACTCCGCCTCGGGCAGGTCGAACGGGGCACGGTTCGTCTCACCGACGGTGGAGATGAAGAAGATGATGAAGCTCGGCAGCAGCAGGATCGCGTACCAGCCGGGGGCCGGGATCTCGGTGCCGAAGACGGTCAGCCGGGTGGCGTCCCCCTGGGCGGCGACGATGCCGCTGGTGGACATCGTGCCGGCGGTCATGAACACCGCCACGATGCTCAGCCCCATCGCGACCTCGTACGAGATCATCTGGGCGCTGGAGCGCAGGCCGCCCAGCAGCGGGTACGTCGAGCCCGACGCCCATCCGCCGAGCACGATGCCGTAGATGCCCAGCGACGAGCAGGCCAGCAGCACCAGCACCGCCACCGGCACGTCGGTGACCTGCAGCGGCGTCCAGTGACCGAAGACGCTCACCATCGGGCCGAACGGCACCACCGACAGGGCGGTGACCGCGCAGATCACCGAGATGGTCGGCGCGAAGAAGAAGACGACCTTGTCCGCCGTCCGCGGGAGGATGTCCTCCTTGAAGGCCATCTTCAGGCCGTCGGCGAGGGTCTGGAGCAGGCCGAACGGGCCGGCCTGGTTGGGGCCGGGCCGCACCGCCATGCGGCCGACGACCCGCCGCTCGAACCAGACGCCGAGCAGCGTGGCCAGCACGGCGACGACGAAGGCGAAGAGGACCTTGATCAGGACCAGCCACCACGGGTCCTTGCCGAAGTCGGCCAGCGTCGGGTCCTGCGCCAGATAGACCGCGTTCACTGGGTGACACCCCCGGAGTTGAGGAGCGGGCCCGGGCGACCGGCCGCGTCGGCGGCGGCCGGGCCGGTCGAGACCGGCGTGGAGATCCGCACCACCGTGCCGGACGTCGCCCCGAGGCTACGCCGGACGGTGGAACCGGGCGAGTTGGTCGGCAGCCAGACGACGCCGTCCGGCATCTCGGTGATCGCCGCCGGCAGGGTCACGGCCCCCCGGTCGGTGCCCACCGTCACCGGCTCGCCGTCGGCGACGCCCAGCGCCTCCGCGGTGCCCTTGCCCAGCCGGACCACCGGCGGGCGGGCGGTGCCGGCGAGGTGCTCGTCGCCGTCGGTGAGGCTGCCCAGGTCGACGAGCTGGTGCCACGTCGACAGCACCGCCTCGCCGGCGCCGGGCTGCGGCGGTGCCGCCGGCGCGACGGACGGCGCGGACGGCCGGTCCGCCCGGGTCGGCGGGAGCGAGGCCAGCTCGCGGCGGACGCTGAGCACGTCGCCGGTGCCGAGCCGCACGTCGAGCTGCGCGGCGAGCGCGTCCAGCACCCGGCCGTCGGTCATCGCGGCGGTGTGCAGCACCGCCTCGAAGGTGCGCAGCCGGCCCTCCCAGTCCAGGAAGCTGCCGGCCTTCTCGACCACCGGGGCGACCGGGAACACCACGTCGGCGCGGCGGGACACCGCGCTGAGGCGCTGCTCCAGGCTGACCAGGAACGGCACCGCGTCGAGGGCCTGCTCGGCCAGCCGCGGGTCGGCCAGGTCTGCCGGGTCGACGCCGGCCACCACGAGCGCCCCGAGCTGGCCGTTCGCGGCGGCGGTGAGGATGCCGTCGGTGTCCCGGCCGGCCTGGCTCGGGATCACCCCGGCGGGGATGTCCCACGCCTCGCCCAGCTCGGCCCGCGCGGCGGGCTCGGTGACCAGGCGGCCGCCGGGGAGCAGGTTCGGCAGGCAGCCCGTGTCGACCGCGCCGCGGTCGCCCGCGCGCCGCGGCACCCAGGCCAGCTTCGCGCCGGTACGCCGGGCGACGTCCGCCGCCGCCGACAGGCCGCCCGGCACCTCGGCCAGCCGCTCGCCCACGAACAGGATCGCGCCCTCGGCGCTGAGCGCCTCGGCCACCGTGGCGTGCTCGGCGAGCACGCTCGCCTCCTCGCCCGGCACGACCCGGGCCAGCTTGGCCCCGAGCTTCTCCAGGCCGCGGGTCGCGAACGGCGCGATCGCGTACACCGTGAGGTTCTTCTTCAGGTACGCCTTGCGCAGCCGCAGGAAGAGGATCGGGCACTCCTCCTCCGGCTCCAGGCCGACCAGCACCACCGCCGGCGCCTTCTCCACGTCCGCGTAGGTCACGTCGGTGACCCCGGCGACGCTGCTGGCCAGGAAGTCGGCCTCCTCGCGGGAGACCGGCCGGGCGCGGAAGTCGATGTCGTTGGTGTTCAGGGCGACGCGGGCGAACTTCGCGTACGCGTAGGCGTCCTCGA
This sequence comes from Micromonospora sp. NPDC048830, assembly GCF_043198215.1. Classification (NCBI taxonomy): domain Bacteria; kingdom Bacillati; phylum Actinomycetota; class Actinomycetes; order Micromonosporales; family Micromonosporaceae; genus Micromonospora; species Micromonospora sp. NPDC048830. Next base: position 46,777 of record NZ_JBICUP010000033.1, on the reverse strand, counting down.
CGGTCAGCCGGCCGCCGGTCAGCACCGCCGTGCCCTGGCCGGCGTCCCGGGCGGCGCGCAGCCCCTCGGCGGCGACGGCCAGCGCCTCGCTCCACGACGCCTCGCGCAGCTCACCGTGCTTGCCGTCGCGGACGAGCGGGGTGGTGAGCCGGTCGAAGGACCGGGTGTACTGGAAGCCCCAGCGACCCTTGTCGCAGTTCCACTCCTCGTTCACCGCCGGGTCGTCGCCGGCCAACCGGCGCAGCACCTTGCCGCGCCGCCAGTCGGTGCGCTGGGCGCAGCCGGCCGAGCAGTGCTCGCAGACGCTGGGGCTGGAGACCAGGTCGAACGGGCGGGCCCGGAACCGGTACTGCGTGCCGGTCAGGGCGCCCACCGGGCAGATCTGCACGGTGTTGCCGGAGAAGTAGGAGTTGAACGGGACGTCACCCGCCGCATCCCCGGAGTCCGCGCCGTACGCGTCGTCCCGGTAGATGTTGATCTCCTCGGCGGACGACCGGTTCATCAGGTCGATGAACTTGTCGCCGGCGATCTCCTCGGAGAACCGGGTGCAGCGCTGGCAGAGCACGCAGCGCTCGCGGTCGAGCAGCACCTGGGTGCTGATCGGCAGCGGCTTCGGGTACTCCCGCTTGTGCTCGTGGAACCGGGAGTCCGACCGGCCGGTGGACATCGCCTGGTTTTGCAGGGGGCACTCGCCGCCCTTGTCGCACATCGGGCAGTCGAGCGGGTGGTTGAGCAGCAGCAGCTCCATGACCCCCTCCTGCGCCTTCTTGGCGACCGGGGAGGTGAGCTGCGTACGGACGACCATGCCCTCGGCGACCGTCTGGGTGCAGGAGGCGACCGGCTTGCGCTGGCCCTCCACCTCCACCAGGCACTGCCGGCAGGCGCCGGCCGGGGCCAGCAGCGGGTGGTCGCAGAAGCGCGGGATCTCGGTGCCCAACTGCTCGGCGATCCGGATCAGCAGGGCGCCCTTGGGGGCGGTGACCTCGACGCCGTCGATGGTGAGCGTGACGGTCTCGGTCTGCTTTGCTACGTCGGTCACAGTGCTGGCCTTTCGCTCGCGACTGCGGGGCTCGCTCCGCTCACTCCTCGCGCTCGCATTAGTGCGCTCCCACCAGCTGCTTGTCCGACAGCTTGGGTGCGGTACGTCCCTCGATGTAGTCGAGGTAGTCCTGCTTGAAGTACTTGAGGGAGGAGGTCACCGAGCTGGTGGCACCGTCACCGAGACCGCAGAACGAGCGGCCGAGGATGTTGTCGCAGGTGTCGAGCAGGGTGTCCAGGTCCTCGTGGGTGCCCTGGCCGGCGAGGATCCGCCGGTAGACCCGGACCATCCAGTAGTTGCCCTCGCGGCACGGGGTGCACTTGCCGCAGGACTCGTGGTGGTAGAACTCCAGCCACCGGTACACCGCGTACACCGGGCAGTCCTGGTCCGAGAAGATCTGGGTGGCCGTGGTGCCCAGGATCGAGCCCGCCGCCGCCACCGACTCGAAGTCCAGCGGCACGTCCAGGTGCTCGGCGGTGAGCAGCGGGGTGGACGAGCCGCCCGGGGTCCAGAACTTCAGGTTGTGCCCCGGCTGCATCCCCCCGGCCAGCTCCAGCAGCTCGCGCAGCGTGACGCCCATCGAGCACTCGTACTGGCCGGGGTTGGCGATCCGGCCGGAGAGCGAGTAGATCATCGGCCCGGAGGACTTCTCCGTGCCCATGGTCTTCCACCACTCGGCCCCGCCGAGCACGATGTACGGCACGCTCGCGATGGTGCCGACGTTGTTGACCACCGTCGGGCTGGCGTACAGGCCGTGGGTCGCCGGGAACGGCGGGCGCAGCCGGGGCTGGCCGCGGAAGCCCTCCAGCGAGTCCAGCAGCGCGGTCTCCTCGCCGCAGATGTACGCCCCGGCGCCGGAGTGCACCACCAGGTCCAGGTCGAACCCGGAGCCGAGGATGTTCCGCCCGAGGTAGCCCTTCGCGTACGCCTCCTGCACGGCGTTGCGCAGCCGCCGCGCGGCGTACACGGCCTCGCCGCGGATGTAGATGTACGCCCGGTTGGCGCGGATCGCGTACGAGGCGATGATGACGCCCTCGACCAGCGAGTGCGGGTCGTGGGTCATCAGCGGCAGGTCCTTGCAGGTGCCCGGCTCGCCCTCGTCGGCGTTGACCACCAGGTAGTGCGGCTTGCCGTCGCCCTGCGGGATGAAGCCCCACTTGAGGCCGGTAGGGAAGCCGGCGCCGCCGCGCCCGCGCAGGCCGGAGTCCTTGACGAGCTGGATCAGGTCGTCCGGGTGGGCCTTGAGCGCCTTGCGCAGCGCCGCGTAGCCATCCAGCTTCTCGTACGTGTCGATTTGCCAGGCGTCCGGCGACAGCCAGCGCTTGGTCAGCACCGGCGTCAGCTTGGCCAGGGTCTCCGGCCGGGGCGTCGTCACTTCTGGGTCCCCCCTTCGCTCGCGACTGCGGGGCTCGCGTTCGCCGATGCTTCCTTGAGGGAGCGCTCCTGCGGGCCGGCCTCGTCGCCGGCCGGCTTGGCGTCGCTGGCCGGCGGGTTCGCGGCGGCGCCGGCGGCCTCGGCCTCCTTGGCGTCGCGCGGGGCCGGGGGCGCGTCGGCCTTCGCCGGCTCCGGTCGGGCGGCGGCGGCCTTCGCCGCCGCCGCGGCCTGCTCGGCCTCCGCCTTGCTGCGGATCGGCGTGTTCGGGTCGAAGCCCGGCACCGAGATGCCGTGCTGCTGGGCCAGGCGCAGGCCGCGCAGGGTCGGCTCGCCCGGCCCGCTGTCGGCGACCGCGCCCTCGCGCTCGTCGGCGAAGCCGGCGAGCTGGACCGCCATCTCCTTCAGCGTGCAGAGCCGGGCGCCCCGGGTCGGCATCGGCCGGCCGCCGGCGCGCAGCTCGTCGACCACCCCGACCGCGGTCTGCGGGTCGATCCCGTCGAAGAACTCGTAGTTGACCGTCAGCACCGGGCCGTAGTCGCAGGCCGCCAGGCACTCGGCGTGCTCCAGCGTGATCTTCCCGTCGGCGGTGGTCTCGTCGTGCCCGACCCCCAGGTGCTCGGTCAGGGTGTCGTAGACCTCCTGCCCGCCGAGCACGTTGCACATCGTGTTGGTGCAGACGCTGACCAGGTAGTCGCCGGTCGGCCGCCGCTTGTACATCGTGTAGAAGGTGGCGACCGCGCCGACCTGGGCCTTGTTCAGGCCGAGCACCTCGGCGCAGAACTCGACGCCGGCCGGGGAGACGTACCCCTCCTCGTTCTGCACCAGGTGCAGCAGCGGCAGCAGCGCCGACCGGGACCGGTCGGCCGGGTACCGCGCGATGATCTCACGCGCCCGCGCCCGGGTCTCTTCGGTGAACACACTCATCAGAGCCGCCTTCCGTTCGCGACTGCGGGGCTCGCAAGCTCACTCCTCGCGCTCACCGGTCACAGCCACCCATCACGGGGTCCAGCGAGGCGCCACCGGCGATCACGTCGGCGATGAGGCCGCCCTCGGCCATCGCCGGGAGCGCCTGGAGGTTGACGAAGCTCGGCTCCCGGTAGTGCACCCGGTACGGCCGGGTGCCGCCGTCGGAGACCGCGTGCACGCCCAGCTCGCCGCGGGGCGACTCGACGGCGGCGTACACCTGGCCCGGCGGGACGCGGAAGCCCTCGGTGACGAGCTTGAAGTGGTGGATCAGGGACTCCATCGACTGGCCCATGATCTTGGCGACGTGCTCCAGCGAGTTGCCCATGCCGTCGACGCCGATGGCGAGCTGCGCCGGCCACGCGATCTTCTTGTCGGCCACCATCACCGGGCCGGGCTTGCCGAGCCGGTCCAGCGCCTGCTCGACCAGCTTCAACGACTCCCGGATCTCGGCGAGCCGGACCTGGTAGCGGCCCCAGACGTCGCCGTCGGTGTGCGTCGGCACGTCGAACTCGTACGTCTCGTAGCCGCAGTACGGCATGGTCTTGCGCAGGTCCCAGGCGAGGCCGGCCGAGCGGAGGACCGGGCCGGTGACGCCGAGCGCCACGCAGCCGGTCACGTCGAGCACGGCGACGTTCTTGGTGCGCTCGATCCAGATCGGCTGGCCGGAGAGGAGGTTCTCGTACTCCTTGAGCCGCTTCGGCATCACCTGGAGGAACTTGCGGATCTTGACGACCGCGTCGTCCGGCACGTCCTGCGCCACGCCGCCCGGGCGGACGTACGCGTGGTTCATCCGCAGGCCGGTGACGAGCTCGAAGATCTCGAGGACGTACTCCCGCTCGCGGAAGCCGTACAGCATCATGTTGACCGCGCCCAGCTCCATGGCGGTGGTCGCCACCCAGACCAGGTGCGAGGAGATCCGGTTCAGCTCCATCATCAGGACCCGGATCGTGGTGGCCCGCTCGGTGATGTCGTCGGTGATGCCGAGCAGCTTCTCCACCGCGAGCGCGTACGCCGTCTCGTTGAACAGCGGGGAGAGGTAGTCCATCCGGGTCACGAACGTCGAGCCCTGCACCCAGTTGCGGTACTCGAGGTTCTTCTCGATGCCGGTGTGCAGGTACCCGATGACCGATCGGGCCTCCCGGACGGTCTCGCCCTCCAGCTCCAGGATCAGCCGGAGCACGCCGTGGGTCGACGGGTGCTGCGGACCCATGTTGACGACGATCCGCTCGTCGGTGATCGGGTCGGTGCCGGAGACGACGGAGTCCCAGTCCCCACCGGTGACGGTGAAGACCTTCCCCTCGTCGGTCTCACGCTCGGTCGCGTAGTTGGACGTGGTCACAGTGTCAGCCCTCCGTTCGCGACTGCGCAGATCTCAGCCCGCGACTGCGGGGCTCGCTTCGCTCGCTCCTCGCGCAGGCGACTGGGGCTCCGCTCCGCTGCACTCCTCGCGCTCACTGGTACGACCTCCGACGGTCCGGCGGGGGGATCTCCGCACCCTTGTACTCGACAGGGACGCCGCCGAGCGGGTAGTCCTTGCGCTGGGGGTGGCCCTCCCAGTCGTCCGGCATGAGGATCCGGGTCAGGTTGGGGTGGCCGTCGAAGACGATGCCGAACATGTCGTACGTCTCCCGCTCCTGCCAGTCGGCGGTCGGGTAGATGCCGGTGACGCTCGGCAGGTGCGGGTCCTCCACGGAGACCGCGGCCTCCAGCCGGACCCGGCGGCGGTACGTCATCGAGGTGAGCTGGTAGACCACGTGCAGCCGCCGCTCGTCGGCGCCCAGGTAGTCCACGCCGGACACCGAGGAGCACAGCTCGAAGCGCAGCGCGAGGTCGTCCCGCATCACCTGGCAGACCTCGGCGATCCGCTCCGGCCGGACGTGCAGGGTCAGCTCGCCCCGGTCGACGACGACCTTCTCGATCGCCTCGTCGAACTCCGGGTACGCCTCCTCCAGCGCGTCGCGGACGTCGTCGAAGTAGCTCCCGTACGGCCGGGGGCTACCCTCGACCGGCTTGCGCGGGCGGACCAGGCCGCCGAAGCCGGAGACGTCGCCGGTGCCCTGGATGCCGAACATGCCGCGCCCGGCCGGGCTGGACGGCGGGTGCTCGGCCGGCGCGCCGCTGCTGGCGCCGGCCGGCGTCACCGGCACCGGCACGCCGCCGGTGTTCGGCTTGTCGGAAGGTGCGGTCACTTGATGCCCCCGTGCGGGTGGAGGTGGTTCTGGGCCTTCATCCAGTTCTCGATCCGCAGCTGCTCCTCGCGCCCCTCGCGGACGGCCTTGGTCCACTCGGCGCGGCGGGCCTTGTCACTGCGGTACGACGACGGCATCGAGCCGTACGGGACGACCGGGACGTCGCCGCGGGCCTGGCGGGCCTCCAGCATCTTGCGGCCGTTCGGGCCCAGCGGCTCGTGCATGACCTTCTCGCGGAGCTTGAGGATCGCGTCGATGAGCATCTCCGGCCGGGGCGGGCAGCCCGGAAGGTACATGTCGACGGGCACGATGTGGTCGACGCCCTGCACGATGGCGTAGTTGTTGAACATGCCGCCGCTGCTGGCGCAGACGCCCATCGAGAGCACCCAGCGGGGCTCGGCCATCTGGTCGTAGATCTGCCGCAGGACCGGGGCCATCTTCTGGCTGACCCGGCCGGCCACGATCATCAGGTCCGCCTGCCGGGGCGAGGCGCGGAACACCTCCATGCCCCAGCGGCCCAGGTCGTAGTGGGGGCCACCGGCGGCCATCATCTCGATGGCGCAGCAGGCCAGGCCGAAGGTGGCGCCCCAGAAGGACGTCTTCCGCGACCAGTTGACCAGCTTCTCCACGCTGGTGAGCAGGACGCCGGCCGGGAGCTTCTCCTCGATGCCCATCTGACGTACCTCCCTCAGTCCCAGTCCAGGCCGCCGCGCCGCCAGACGTAGGCGTACGCGACGAAGACCGCGACGATGAACAGGACCATCTCCACGAAGCCGAAGATCGGCAGGGCGTCGAAGGAGACCGCCCAGGGGTAGAGGAAGATGATCTCGATGTCGAAGACGATGAAGAGCATCGCCGTCAGGTAGAACTTCACCGGGAACCGGCCGCCCCCGACCGGCTGCGGGCTGGGCTCGATGCCGCACTCGTACGCCTCGAGCTTGGCCTTGTTGTACCGGCGCGGGCCGGCGAGGCGGGCGGAGGCCACGGAGAACAGCGCGAACGCCGCGGCGAGGGCGAACAGCCCGATGATGGGTGCGTAAGGCGAGAGCGTCATCGTTGTCTCCTGCTCGTCCTTCCCTGCCGGCGACGGTGGTTGGCCAAAATCACACTATTCACGTCCCTCACGACCACCGTCGGCGGGGGTCGATCTCGCTGGCCACGGTCGTCGTCGACAGCGGCCGTGGTGGTGTCAGACCGCTGGCGCCGCCCTCGTCATCGCGTTGATGACCCGGTCCATCGCGTCCCCGCCGCGCGGGTCGGTCAGGTTGGCCAGCAGCTTGAGGACGAAGCGCATCAGCGTCGGGTGCGGCATGCCGTGCCTGGTGGCCATCCGCATGATCTCCGGCCGGCCGATCAGCTTCACGAAGATCCCGCCGAGCCGGTAGTACCCGCCGAACCGCGCCTTCAGCTCCGTCGGGTACGCCATCAGCGCCCGCTCCCGCTCCGCGCCCGCCGGCCGGGCGAGGGCCTGCACCGCGACCTCCGCGGCCAGCTCGCCCGACTCCATCGCGTACGCGATGCCCTCGCCGTTGAACGGGTTGACCATGCCGCCGGAGTCGCCGACCAGCAGCGCGCCACGGGTGTAGTGCGGCACCCGGTTGAAGCCCATCGGCAGCGCGGCGCCGAGGATCGGGCCCTCGGCGTTCGCCTCGTCGGTCATGCCCCAGTCCTCGGGGGTGTTGGCCAGCCAGTCGGTCAGCAGCCGCCGGTAGTTGGTCTTGCCGAAGGCCGAGGACGAGTTGAGCACGCCCAGGCCCACGTTGACCCGGCCGTCGCCCAGGCCGAAGATCCAGCCGTACCCGGGGAGCAGGGCGTCGCTGCCCTTGGCCCGGAGCTCCAGCCAGGACTCCAGGTAGTCGTCGTCGTGCTTGGCGGGCGAGCGGTAGTAGCGCCGGACGGCCACCCCGATCGGCCGGTCCTCGCGCTTGGCCAGCCCGAGGGCGAGCGGGAAGCGGCCGGAGACGCCGTCGGCGGCGACCACCAGCGGGGCGCGGAAGGTGCCGGGCTCGCCGTCCGGGCCCACCTCGGCCTCCACGCCGACCACCCGGCCGTCGGCGTCGAGCACCGGGCCGATCACGTTGACGCTGGTGCGCAGCTTCGCCCCGGCCGCGACGGCACGCTGGGCGAGCAGGTCGTCGAAGTCGAGCCGGGTGCGGACCAGCCCGTAGTTGGGGAAGCTGGCGAGGTCGGGCCAGTCCAGTTCGAGGCGGACACCACCGCCGATCACCCGCAGGCCCTTGTTGTGCAGCCAACCCGCCTCGGGCGAGGTGTCCACGCCCATCCGGATCAACTGCCGGACGGCGCGCGGCGTCAGCCCGTCGCCGCAGACCTTCTCCCGGGGGAACTCGGTCTTCTCCAGCAGTAGTACCCGTACGCCGTGCCGAGCCAGGTGGTACGCCGTCGCCGAGCCACCGGGACCGGCGCCGACGACGATCACGTCGGCGTCGTTCTCCACCGCGGTCATCTGCGCCTCCTCCCGTACGCTCGTGAAATGCTTCACAAGCCAGTCGGGTGGAGTCTATGACCGGCGTTACACCCCCGCAGGGTTAGGCGACCCTAACTTGCCGAGGTGAGAGCCGCCAAGGTCCACATTGGGCGTCAGCGTGGCGCATGTGCAGGCCCGCCGAGCCCGGCATCGACGCGGATCGCCTCCGGCAGGTGCTCGCGCAGCGCCCCACCGGCCACCCGGTCCAGCGCCGCGAGCACCTCCGCGACGACCTGACGGACGTCGGCGGGATCGGCGCCGGCCAACTCCTTCAGCTGTGCGACGAGTTCCGCGGCGTCGTCGTCCGGCGCCGCACCGGGCACTCGGTCTGCTCCCGTCATGACCCGATCCTAGGGGCAAAGTAGACGGAATTTCCGCAATTCGCAAAAATACGACAAAAGGGCACCATTGCGGTCTTCCCGAGGTCCGTCGCCTCGGTCAGGGCGCCGCGCCTCCCCCGAGCCCCGGCGCCTCAGGCGCGGACGGCGCGGTGCAGGGCGACGACGCCGCCGGTCAGGTTGCGCCAGGCCACCCGGTTCCAGCCGGCCGCACCGACCCGCGTCGCCAGGGCCGGCTGGTCGGGCCACGCACGGATCGACTCCGCGAGGTAGACGTACGCCTCCGGGTTGCTGGACACGGCGCGGGCCACCGCCGGCAGCGACCGCATCAGGTACGACAGGTAGACCGTCCGGAACGCGGGGTTTACCGGCGTGCTGAACTCGCAGACGACCAGCCGGCCGCCGGGCCGGGTGACCCGGGCCAGCTCGCGCAGCGCCGCGTCCGGGTCGGCCACGTTGCGCAGGGCGAAGGAGATGGTCACCGCGTCGAAGACGCCGTCGGCGAACGGCAGCCGCAGCGCGTCCCCGGCCAGCAGCGGCACCACCGGGCGGGCCCGTTTACCCGCCGCCAGCATGCCGAGGGAGAGGTCGGCGCCCACCGCGTACGCGCCGGACTGCGCCAGCTCCTCCGTCGACACGCCGGTGCCCGCGCCGACGTCCAGCACCCGCTCGCCGGGGCGCAGCCCGAGGGCGGCCCGGGTGGCCCGCCGCCAGAACCGGTCCTGGCCGAACGAGAGCACCGTGTTGGTCAGGTCGTAGCGCTCCGCCACGCCGTCGAACATCGCGGCGACCTCGTGCGGCTGCTTGTCCAGGCTGGCGCGCTGGCCCTGCGGGGTACGGCTCACGCCCCCACTCTGCCAGCCGATCGCACGCCGGCCGGCGTCGGGTGCCCCGCCCCGCCGGCGCCGCGCCGCCCGGGTACGCGAACGGGCGGGATGGTCGCCCATCCCGCCCGCCTCACAACGCCCTACGGGTCAGTCGCCCGACTTCTCGTCCTGCGGCGTCACCAGCACCACCCGCCGCCGGCGGGACAGCACCAGCAGCAGCCCGCCGGCCACCAGCACGGCGGCGCCGACGCCGCCGATCAGGCCGACCTGCACGCCGGTCACCGGCAGCCCGCCGCCCTCGCCCGGGGCAGGGCTCTCGCTCGGCTGCCCGGTCGGGCCGGCCGTCGGGGTCGGGGTCGGCTGGGTGTCCAGGTCGACGAAGACGTCGAAGACGGCCTGGTTGTCGCCGCCGTCCGTCTCGGTGAAGGTGCGCCGCTGCGTCGCGGAGGCCACCGCCGGCAGTTCGGCCGGCGCGCCGACCGCCGCGTCCAGCCCGTACGCGAACAGCTCGCCGACGCGCAACACGGGCTCGGTCGCGTCCTCGCCGACCTTCACCCGCACGTCGGCGGTGTAGTACTGGCCCGGCCGGACCACCGCGCCGGCGTCCTCGCAGAGCGCCTGCGCCAGGCCGCCGATCTCCTGCTCCTCGCAGCCCTCGGGCAGCTCCACGAAGCTCACCTTGGTCGGCAGGGTGATGACGTAGAACAGGCCGGTCGCCTTGCGGCTGCCGTCGTTGTAGACCGCCCAGTCGAGCGGGGCGGTGCCGCCCGGCGCGACCGGCTTCAGGTCCGGCTCGCTGGTCTGCGCGCCGTCGACCACGACGTTGGCGTACACGTCCTGCACCCAGGAGGTGAGGTCATAGCCGGCGCGGGCGACGGTCACGTCCACGTCGACCGAGTTGTCCCCGGTCTCCGGGTCGGCGGTGGCCGAGGCGATCGTCACGCTCAGCGTGCCGCCGTCGCCCCGCTTGCCGGTGCTGTACAGCGGGACGCCGAAGTCCTCGCTGGTGCCGCCGGCCAGGTCGCCGAGCAGGCAGGTGAAGGCGGTACCGGACACGTCGCAGCCCTCGGGCACGACGACGCCGACCCGGTCGGTCAGACCCGCGGTCTCCACCGTGACGCGGACGTCCCGGGCGGTGACCGAGGCGCGGGTGTTGTCGACGGTGAACTTGAACGGCTTGGCCTTGGCCGCGGTGACGCCCTTCGCCAGCGTCTGACTGATCGGGACGAGCGCCAGGTCGGCCTGGTCGGCCGCCTGCGCCGGGGCCGCCGCGGTGGCGAGGCCGCCGGCGGCGAGCAGCGCCGCGGCGCCCGCGCGGACCAGGGCCGAACGGTGGAAGCTGATCATCGATACCCCGGGTGCTAGGGAAGCGGGTGCTGGGGAAGCCGGAAAGGGTCGCGGGGGCGGGACGGTCGCCCGTCCCGCCCCCGCCGTGGTGCGTTATGTGGACGGCCCACCCGGGCCGATGGAGGACTGGTGCTCAAGACCATGACGCCCGGGACGTTAGCGACCGAGGATGATCCGCGCGACCCTCCGACGGGACAAGACGCACACCACGTCCGACAGGCCGAACAGAATTGTCCGGAGCGCTGATCCGGTCACCACCCGACCGGGCGGGTCGGGACCAGGTCAATCGGTCGGCTTCTCGTCGCCCGGGTTCACGAGGACCACCCGCCGCCGCCGGGCCGCCAGGAACAGCACAGCTCCCGCGGCCACCACGACCGCGCCGACGCCACCGAGGAGACCGGCCTGCGGACCGGTCACGGGCAGGCCGCCGTCCTCGTCTCCCCCGCCCCCGCCACCGGCGGCCCGGGTGACGACGACCGCGAATTCGTCGGAGTTGTCGCTCTCGTCGACGTCCGAGAGGGTGGCCGGGCCGTTCCACGCCGTGCCCAGGAACCCCGGCAGGGTGCTGCGGTCCCCTTCGGTTGGCGGGCCACCCACGCCCGTCACCGCGACCGACACCGCGCCGCCGGTCAGCGTGGCCGGGGCCTTCACCCCCGCCGAGACCGTCACCGGGAGGATGACGGCCACCGGGTCGTGCGGCACCAGATGGACGTCCACCGGGCAGTGGAAGGTCCGCCTGTCGTCGCTGAACCCGCACTCCTCGGTGCGCAGGCTGTCGAAGGTCACGCCCTTCGGCACCGTCATCCGCAGGGTGATCGTGCTGATCACCTGGTCGCCCTGGTTCGCCAGGTACGCGACGGCCACCGTCTTGTCGCCGGGGTTCAGCGGCGCGCCCGACAGGTCGCCCTCCCGCGCGTCCGAGAGGGCGATCTCCCGCTTGATGTCCGGCGCCACCACGCTCAGGTCGCCGCCGCTCTCGGTGGTCAACTCCACCTCGTACTCGTCGCCGTTGTCCGCCGGGTTGGCGTCGGTCAGCGTCCTGCCCTCGTGCCAGGGGACGACGGCGACGCGCAGCGTGGTCCGGTACGGCTCGGTCAGCTCGTCCGTGGTCTTGAAGACCAGGAGCGGCAGCTCGACGGTCTCGCCCGGCCCGGGGATCTGGTCCCCGCGCAGGGGGCAGTCCCACCGGTCGTTCTTCTCGTCGCCGTCGACGTCGCAGTCCTCCAGCAGCGGGTCGATCCGCACCTTCCGGTAGTCGAAGTCCATCGCGCTGTAGTTGACGGCGATGAGATCCGGGGTGAAGGTGCCGTGGTTGCTGACCTTCACCACCGCGATCTTGTCGTTGGTGCCGGCGGCGAGCCGGGTGCCGACGACATCGACTCCCACGTCGACGACCGGGTCCTCCGCGTGCGCGGGGGCCGCTGACAGAACGAGACCGGCGGAGACCAGCAGGGCGGCGGCGCCGAGTCGGGCCACGGATCGACGGAGCCGTTTCATGGGCCACTCCCGTGAGGCGTTGTTGGCAGGCCCACCGGACCCTAACCGCCCACGCCGGGACGTACCGCCCCTGACCACTGTGCGCCGGCGGATACCCACTGAACGTACGTCCCGGGCCTCCCCCGGACGGCCCGGGTGTCGCCCCGCCCGCTCAGTTGACGTCGACGAGCGGCAGCGACTTCCCGACCCCGCCACCGGGCAGGGCGATCGAGGAGAAGTGCGAGACCACGCGGTCGTCGCTCGGGTCGTCGGCCGGCGTCCAGTGCACCGCGAGCCGGTTGTACAGGGTGTCCCGCTGGGCGGGGACGCGGTCGGCGGTGCGGATCATGCCGATCAGCTCGTGGAGGTTGGAACGGTGCCGGGCGCCGGCCGAGGAGATGACGTTCTCCTCCAGCATGATCGAGCCGAGGTCGTCCACGCCCATGTGCAGGGCGAGCTGGCCCACGTCCTTGCCGGTGGTGAGCCAGGACGCCTGCAGGTGCGGCACGGTCTCGAAGAAGAGCCGGGCCACCGCGACCAGCCGCAGGTACTCCAGGGTGGTGGCCTGGGTCCGGCCCTTGAGGTGGTTGTTCTCCGGCTGGTACGTCCACGGGATGAACGCCCGGAAGCCCCCGGTGCGGTCCTGCACGTCGCGGATCATCCGCAGGTGCTCGATCCGCTCGGCGTTGGTCTCGCCAGTGCCCATCATCATCGTGGCGGTCGACCCCAGGCCCTGGCGGTGCGCCAGCTCCATGACCTCCAGCCACCGCGCGCCCGACTCCTTCAGCGGCGCGATCGCCCTGCGCGGCCGGTCCGGCAGCATCTCGGCGCCGGCGCCCGCGATCGAGTCCAGCCCGGCCGCCTTGATCCGCGCGATGGCCTCGTCGAGGCTCACGCCGGAGACCTTGGCCATGTGCAGGATCTCGCTGGGGCCGATCGAGTGGATGGCCAGCTGCGGGTACGCCTTCTTGACCGCGGAGAACAGCTCCTCGTAGTACTCCACGCCGTAGTCGGGGTGGTGGCCGCCCTGGAGCATGACCTGCGTGGCGCCCAGCTCGACCGCCTCGCCGCAGCGGCGCAGGATCTCCTCCGTCGGGTGGGTCCAGCCCTCGCTGTGCTTCGGGGCCCGGTAGAAGGCGCAGAACTTGCACGCCGTCACACAGACGTTCGTGTAGTTGATGTTGCGGTCGATCAGGTACGTGACGATGTTGTCCGGGTAGCGCCGCCGGCGCACCGCGTCGGCCGCCTCGCCGAGGGCGTGGAAGGGCGCCTCGGTGTAGAGCAACAGTGCCTCCTCGGGCGTGATCCGCCCGCCGTCCGCGCCGCGCTGCAGGATGTCGTCGATCTCCCGGCTCACCGTCACGCCTCCGAGCCTACGACGCGCGGTGCGCCGCCGGCACGCCGCTCCGGCTCCGGTGACGCGCGCCCCACCCCGCCCGGCCCGGCTCCCCGGAATGGGGGAGCCGGGCCGGGCGTCCGTCAGAACACCCGCGGAATGCTGGTGGTCGTCCAGCCCGAGCCGACCGCGCTGACCGCGGCGAGGTAGAGCTTGTGGTCCTCGCTGAGGTAGCCCGTGGCCTGCAAACCGTGCAGGGTCCCGTCCGGGTTCTGCCCGATCAGGTCGGTCAGGGCGTCGCCGTTGAAGTCCCCGAGGAGGATCCGCGGGCGGTCCGCCGTGGTCCAGCTGGTTCCGACGTACGGGTAGGGGCCGGGGAACGTGAGGCCGCTGCCCGTCAGCGCACCGCTGCACCGGTACGCCCGCAGCCGGCCGTCGGCGAACTGGGCGACCAGGTCGGTCATCCCGTCCCCGTCGACGTCTGCCGGCAGGATCCGCGGAATGGACGTGGCCTTCCAGCCCGTGCCGACGACCTTCGCCGCGGCGGTGGCCGGGAAGAGCTTGTTGTCGGCGGACAGGTCGCCGCTGGAGGGGTAGCCCTTCATCGAGCCGTCCGCGTACTGGGCGATCACGTCGGTCGTCCCGTCGCCGTCGAAGTCCCCGGTCAGGATCCGCGGGACCGCGGTGGTGGTGAAGCCGGACCCGACGGTCCGGGCGGGGCCCGCGAAGAGCTTCGCGTCGGCGGACAGGTCCCCGGTCGACGTCCACACCCGCAGCGTGCCGTCGAGCAGCTGGCCCAGCAGGTCCGTCCGCCCGTCGCCGTCGAAGTCACCGGGCATCAGCCGGGGGATGGAGGACGTGCTGAAACCCGTACCCACGAGCGCGGTCGCCCCCGCGAAGAGCCGGTAGTCCGCGGACAGGTCGCCGGTCGAGGCCCAGGCGGTCAGCTTGCCGTCGGCGGTCTGGCCGATGATGTCGCTCCGGCCGTCGCCGTTGAAGTCACCGGTCAGGACACGCGGGATGTTCGTCGCGCCCCAGCTGGTGCCGACGTACGGGTAGGGCGCCGGGAAGAGCGGTGCGGTGCCGGAGATGTTGCCGCTCGACCGGTACGCCCGAAGTCGCCCGTCGACCAACTGCGCGAGGACGTCCTTGCGGCAGTCCCCGTCCCAGTCGCCGAGAATCACGACGCTGGCCTGGTCCCCGGTGCCGGTGCTCGCACCGCCGGCGTTGCAGTTGCTGGGCGTGTTCTGCCGGATCCAGCCGCCCAGGTCGTCGACCCGGGTCTCCGTCCCGTCGCGACGGGTCTCCGCCTCCGCCAGGCAGCCGCCCTGCCAGGACGTGTCGTGCACCGCCACCAGCTCCGGCCGGCCGTTGACGACCCGCAGGGCGGGCCCACCGGCGTCACCCTTGCAGGTGGCGACCCCGCCGGGGTCCTGAGCGGTGATCTCGGCCCCGGTGGCCGAGACCGCCCCGACCGTCACGGGCGCGACGTGTGGATGGTCCGGAATCCACTCGGTGGCGGTACGTCCGTACCCGACCGCCTGGAGCACCTCGCCCTGGACGGGACCGCTGGCCGCGAGCACGGCCGGCGTGACGCCCACCGCGGGCACCACGAGCCGGACCAGCGCCAGGTTGCGATCCGGATGTGGGACCACCCGGTTCGCGCGGAGCACCCGGCCGGCGTGGGTGGGAAGGTCCACCCGGCCCACGGTGACCGTGGTCGGCACCGTCGGCGGACCCGCCACCACGGGCAGCCCGCCGTCGCTCAGGCAGGAGCGGGCGGTCAGCACCCACTGCGGTGCCACCAGCGCCCCGGAGCACGCCCTCACCTCCCCGAAGACGACCTTCGCCGCAAAGGCGTAGGCGCTGTCCGTAACCGGGCTGCCCCCGCTCACCGCCCGGGCCGGAACGCCCCCCACGGCGCCCGCCGCCACCATCGCCGCGGCGGCGACGGCGACGGCTGTTCGTCGCCTTCGCACCTGTCGAACCATTGACATGTCCTTCCGCTCGAGGGCGGCTGGACGTCCAACCTGGACGACACGTGCGGGCAGGACCACGGAATCGACGACTGCCCCGTCGAGGACCCGCAGTTCAGGCCACACAAGTGCACCGCGCTGGCGTCGATCCGTCGACCACGACGGGTCCCGGTTGCCGCCGTCAGTTCATGCCCGGACTCGCCACCGGCAAGCCGGCAGCCTTCGCCGCGTCCAGCAGACGACGGCCGTACGTGACGAAGGCAGCGAAGTCGGCACCGGCCTGGCGGGCCAGGATCTCCGCCGTCGCGAGGTGGATCGCGTCCAGGCCGCGCAGCAGGGGGTCGGCGTAGGCACCGGCAGCGGCACGGACGGCGGCGTCGATCTCGACGCGGTAGAGCCGCCCCAGCACCGACGGAACCCCCACCAACGCCTGTGGCGCGGCGCGCCGAAGGGCCCGCGGCACCTCCACCTCGACCAGCGCGGACGAGACCAGGGACAGGCCCGTCCGCTCGTTGAGCCAGCCGATCAGATCCGGGGTCTCCTGCTCCCGGCGAAGAATCTTGATGACCGCCGCGGAGTCCAGGTAGATCACCAGCGCTCCTCGTCACGCGACGCGGCGAGGACGGCCGCGACGTCCACGGTGGGGTCGCCGAGAACCGGCGGCATCGGCAGCGGCCCGGCCGAGGTCGGCGCGGTCGCGCGGCCCTCGGCCACGAGTCGACCGAGAAGCGCGTCGCCCGCCAGCACCGGCACCAGACGGGCGATCGGCTCGCCCCTGTCGGTCACCTCGACCGTCTCGCCCGCGCGCACCCGCGCCAACACCCTGCTCGTGTGCTGGTTCAGCTCCCGAACCGCGATCTGCTCCACGGCGCAAGTGGAGAACGCAACGTTCTACATGTCACGCGTCGTAGTCGATCGTCAGGGTGTCGGTGACCGGGCTGGACTGGCAGGTGAGGACGTACCCGGCGGCCACCTCGTCGGGCTCCAGGGCGTAGTTGCGGGCCATCGTCACCTCGCCGTCGACCACCTTCGCCTTGCAGGTCGAGCAGACGCCGCCCTTGCAGGCGTACGGCAGCTCGCCGCGCACCCTCAGCGCCGCGTCCAGCACCCGCTCCTCGCGGCCCATCGTGAAGCGCGACGAGCGTCCGTCCAGCACGATGGTCACCTCGGCGCCGGCACCGCGCTCGTCGGCCGGGCGGCGGACCGGCTCCGGTGGCGCGTCGACGTGGAACAGCTCGGCGTGCACCGCCGACTCGGGCAGGCCCCGGGCGGCGAGCACCGCCTGGGCGCCGACCACCATGCCGTACGGGCCGCAGAGGAACCACTCCGCGATGGCGTCGCCGGGGACGATGGTGTCCAGCAGCCGGGTCAGCCGGTCGGCGTCGATCCGCCCCGACAGCAGCGGCGACTCCCCCATCTCCCGGGAGAGCACGTGCACGAGGTGCAGCCGGGTCGGGTACCGGTCCTTCAGGTCCGCCAGCTCCTCGGCGAACATCACCGAGTTCGCCGTGCGGTTGCCGTACACGACGGTGAAGGTGCTGGCCGGCTCGACGGCCAGGGCAGTGGCGACCAGCGACAGCACCGGGGTGACGCCGGAGCCGGCGACCACCGCGCCGTAGTGGCGGGTCCGGTCCGGCGCGAACGCCGTCGTGAAGTTGCCGAGCGGGGGCAGCACCTCGACCGTGTCACCGCCCCGCAGTGCGCGGCAGGCGTACGCGGAGAAGGCGCCCCCGGGAACCTCCCGCACCCCGATCCGCAGCCGGCCGTGCCGGGCCAGCTCGTCCGGCGTGGAGCAGATGGAGTACGACCGCCGCACGTCCTCGCCAGCGGCACCGCTCGCGCCCGCCTCCCCGGCCGCCTCGGCCGGACGACGCACGGTCAGGTGCTGGCCGGCGCGGAACGCGAAAATCGCCCGCAACTCCTCGGGCACGGCGAACGTGATCGCCACGGCGTCGGCGGTGAGCCGGTCGACGGCGGCGACGGGCAGCGGGTGGAACGCGGGCCGGCGGCGGACCGGGCGGGTGATGGTGACAGTCACAGTGCCTTCAGGTGGTCGAAGGGTTCGGAGCAGGCGCGGCAGCGCCAGAGGGCCTTGCACGCGGTGGAGCCGAACCGGCTGACCTGCTCGGTCTCCGGCGAGCCGCAGCGCGGGCAGCGGACGGCGAGGGTCAGCGGCACGACGCCGCCGGGCGCGGCCGGGGCGGGCGGGGCGATGCCGGCGGCGGCCAGCTTGGCCCGCCCGGACTCGGAGATCCAGTCGGTGCTCCACGCCGGGGCGTGCACGGTACGGACCTCCGCGTCGGGGTGGCCGGCGGCGGCGAGCGCCCGGCGGATGTCGGCGCGGATCACGTCCATCGCCGGGCAGCCGGTGTATGTGGGGGTGATGGTCACGACGACCCGACCGGTGGCCGGGTCCTCGTCGACGG
Organism: Micromonospora sp. NPDC048830; assembly: GCF_043198215.1. Classification (NCBI taxonomy): domain Bacteria; kingdom Bacillati; phylum Actinomycetota; class Actinomycetes; order Micromonosporales; family Micromonosporaceae; genus Micromonospora; species Micromonospora sp. NPDC048830. The sequence goes on along the minus strand of NZ_JBICUP010000033.1, from coordinate 28,998 downwards.
ACCGGAGGATGCCCAGCTCGTCGATGGTGAGCACCCGGATTTCCGGGTCCACCACCGCCGCCACGGCCGCCCTCGGATTCACCAGAGCCACCTTCCGTTCGCGACTGCGGGGCTCCGCTGCGCTGCACTCCTCGCGCTCACCACTTCGCCCCCGGGTGGGCGCGGTGCAGCACCTGCATCTCGGCCAGCAGGTACGACAGGTGCTCGGTGTGCACGCCGTCCCGCCCGCCGGCGGGGGCCCAGCCGTCCGCCGGCCGGTCGAGCGTGGCCTCGGCGAGGACCGAGTCGACGGTCGCGTCGAACTCGGCCCGCAGGGTCGCCGGGTCGACCGGCGCGCCGGGCCACGGCGCGAACAGCTCGTGGACGTACGGCCAGACCTGCTCCACGGCCGCCCGCAGCCGGCGGTGCGACTCCCCGGTGCCGTCGCCGAGCCGCCTCACCCACAGCGAGCTGTGGTCGAGGTGGTACGCCGACTCCTTGCGCGCCTTGGCGCCGATCGCGGCGAGCCGCTCGTCCGCGCAGCCGGCCAGCGCCGTGTACAGCGGGAGCTGGTACGCCGACAGGAGGAACAGCTTCGCCATGGTCACCGCGAAGTCGCCGTTGGGCAGTTCGACCAGGAGACAGTTGCGGAACTCGCGGTCGTCGCGCAGGTACGCCAGCGCGTCCTCGTCCCGCCCCGCGCCCTCCAGCTCGCCCGCGTACGTCAGCAGCAGGCGGGCCGCGCCGAGCTGGTCGAGGGCGATGTTCGCCAGGGCGACGTCCTCCTCCATCTCCGGCGCGCGGCTGGTCCACTCGGCGAGGCGCTGCGCCGCGATCAGCGCGTCGTCGCCGAGGGCGAGGGCGAAGTCGAACGGGCCGTTCAAAGGTGGGCCACCCCGTCCGGCACCTCGTAGAAGGTGGGGTGGCGGTAGACCTTGTCCGCCGCCGGGTCGAAGAAGGCGTCCTTCTCGTCGGGGCTGGAGGCGGTGATCGCGCCGGCCGGCACCACCCAGATGGAGACGCCCTCCTGGCGGCGGGTGTAGAGGTCCCGCGCGTTACGCAGGGCCAGCTCCGCGTCGGGGGCGTGCAGGCTGCCGACGTGGGTGTGCGACAGGCCGCGCCGGGCCCGCACGAACACCTCCCACAGAGGCGAAGGCTCGCTCACGCTGACTCCATCGGTTCGCTCGCTGCGCTCGCTCATGCGGGCACCTTCTCCCTGCTCCTCCGCTTCGCCGCGTACGCCGCGGCGGCCTCGCGTACCCAGGCGCCGTCGTCGTGGGCGCGGCGGCGGTGCTCCATCCGTTGCCGGTTGCACGGCCCGTCGCCCTTGATCACCCGCATCAGCTCGTCGTAGTCCGGCTGGGTGTAGTCGTACGACTGCCGCTCCTCGTTCCAGCGCAGGTCGGGGTCGGGCAGGGTGAGGCCGAGGATCTCGGCCTGGCCGACGCACATGTCGACGAAACGCTGACGCAGCTCGTCGTTGGAGAAGCGCTTGATCTTCCAGGCCATCGACTGGGCGGAGTGGGTCGAGTCGTCGTCCGGCGGGCCGAACATGGCCAGCGACGGGTACCACCAGCGGTCCACCGCGTCCTGGGCCATCGCCTTCTGCGCGGGGGTGCCGTGGGCGAGGGTGTGCAGGATCTCGTAGCCCTGCCGCTGGTGGAACGACTCCTCCTTGCAGACCCGGATCATCGCCCGGGCGTACGGCCCGTAGGAGCAGCGGCAGAGCGGGACCTGGTTGACGATCGCGGCGCCGTCGACCAGCCAGCCGATCGCGCCCACGTCGGCCCAGGTGAGGGTGGGGTAGTTGAAGATCGAGCTGTACTTCTGCCGGCCCTCGAGCAGCAGCTCCACCAGCTCGTCCCGGCCGACGCCGAGGGTCTCGGCGGCGGCGTACAGGTAGAGGCCGTGCCCGGCCTCGTCCTGGACCTTGGCCAGCAGGATGGCCTTGCGCTTGAGCGAGGGCGCCCGGCTGATCCAGTTCCCCTCCGGCTGCATGCCGATGATCTCGGAGTGCGCGTGCTGGGCGATCTGCCGGATCAGCGTCTTCCGGTACGCCTCCGGCATCCAGTCCCGGGGCTCGATCTTCTGGTCGGCCGCGATCACGTCGGCGAAGTACGCCTCAAGATCGGCGCCCGCGTCGGCGGCGCCGCCGCGCTGCCGGGCCGCCGCCTCGCGCAGGGCCGCCTCCGCCGCCTCCACCTCGCCGAGCAGGCCGCCGCCGGGCGCGTCCTCGGGGGCGGGGAAATCGTTGCCGTACATGACAGCAAGTGTTACAGCTCGCCATCGGTGACACCAGCGGGGTGTCACAGGATTTGGGAGGTGGAATCGGGTTCCGGACGATCGCCGGGCGGCCGCCCGGCGACGCGCGGGCTGTGTCATGGGTCACTTTTCGGAAGCGAATCGCCCCAAGACAGGCGTAGCGGTCCATTATCCCGCCTTCACACCAAGTTGCCGGCCGGCGGGTGCCTGGCACCGGGGTCGTCCGGACGTAGACTTCTGCCCGTCACACCGATCGGCTGCCGACGATCGCCAGCCCGACCGGAGGCCACCTCCCCCGGCCTCGGCGACCGCCGATCATCTCTGACAACAGCCGGCTCCCCCCGGCCCGGACATCTGGAGTTCACCCACTCATGCGATCTCGCGTGGCCATGGTGCTCGCCGTCGTGGCGGTCCTGCTCGGTGGCGGCATGCTGGTTCCCGCCGCGTACGCGCGCCTCGCCGGCGACGACAGCGGCGGCAGCGGGGGCGGCGCGGGAAGCGTGGCCGCCCCCGAGCCGACCGCCCCTGAGCCGCCGACCCTGGCCGCCGGCCCGGTCTCGGTGAACTTCTCCGGCGAGTTCTTCGGCTGGGCGCTGATGGACCGGGCGAGCGGCGAGATCTCCGGCTCGAAGAACATGGCCTCGACCAGCTCGACCGAGTCGATGATCAAGGCCTGGATCGTCTCGGACTACCTGCGCCAACTCGGCGACAAGGAACCGCCGGCCAGCCTGAAGAGGGACGCCAGCCTGGCCATCCGGGACAGCAACGACGGCGCGGCGAACAGGGTCTTCGCCGCGGCGGGCGGCTCGTACCGGGACATCCCGCCGAACGGCCAGCCGGGGCGGGTGCTCAAGCGGGCAATCACCATCTGCGGCCTCACCGACACCAGGCGCGGCATCATGCCCCCGTACGAGGGCTACTGGAGTTTCACCCGGATGTCCCCCCGCGACGCCGTCCGGCTCGGCGACTGCATCGGCGACGGCAAGGCCGCCGGCCCGAAGTGGACCAAGTGGGTGCTCGACGAGATGAGCAAGGTCCGCGGCAGCGTCAAGGAGCAGCAGGCCACGTCCGGCGGCGGCAAGTGGGGGATCGTCGACGGCCTGCCCGCCGAGATCAAGGCCCAGGGCCCGGTCAGCATCAAGAACGGCTGGACTCCGTTGAACTACGACGGGAACTGGCACGTGAACTGCCTCGCGGTCACCGAGAAGTGGAGCCTCGCCGTCATGCTGCGCTACCCGCAGAGCAAGGGACTGTCGTACGGCGCGAAGGTCTGCGCCAGTGTCGCCACCCAACTCGTCACCCCGCAGCCCGGCGCCGCGCTCAAGGTGCCGCAGCAGCCGATCGGGAAGCTCTGATGGCCGGCAACCGGCGGGACAACCGCTCGCGGCGCGAGGCGTCGCCGCTGCGGCTGATCGCCGTCGCGGCCGTCCTGATCGGGCTGGTGCTGGTGTCGCTGCGGCTGCTGCCCGGCTCCCCGCTCGCCTCGAACGCGACCGCCCAGTGGGGCAAGCCGGCCGCCCGGACGACCGGCGAGCCGGCCAACCGCAGCTCGCGTGCGACCCCCTCGCCCAGCCCGTCGCCGTCGGCGTCGCTGGAGCCGCTGCCGTTCGTCGACGAGGAGCTGGACCTCGACATCGAGGGCTGGTATGCGTGGAGCGTCCTGGACACCCGTACCGGGAAGATCTTCGGCTCGGACAACATGGACGAGACCAGCACCACCGCGTCGCTGATCAAGTCCTGGATCGTCGCCGACTACCTGCGCCGGACCGCCGACGCCGGGCAGACGCCCAGCAAGGCCAAGCTGGCGGACGCCACCCTGATCATCCGGGACAGCGACAACACCCGGGCCGAGCAGTTCTACAACTCCGTCGGCCGGTCCGCGTCGATCAAGCGGCTGGTCTCGATGTGCGACCTCACCGACAGCAGCCCGGCCGCCGACGGTGGCTGGAGCCGGACGAACCTCTCCCCCCGGGACACCGCCCGCCTCGGCGCCTGCATCAAGGACGGCCGGGCGGCCGGGCCGAAGTGGACGAACTGGCTGCTCAACGAGATGCGGCTCGTCCGCGGGACCGGTGACTTCGGCATCCGCAAGGCGTTCCCGGCCGCCGAGCAGAAGAAGATCGCGATCAAGAACGGTTGGATCGACCGGACCAGGGAGCAGGAGATGCACATCAACTGCCTGGCCATCGGCGACAACTGGACGATGGGCGTGATGGTCCGCTACCCGATCAGCATGGGCTACGAGTACGGCATGAAGAACTGCGAGAAGATCACCGAGGCGGCGCTCCGCCCGCCGACCTGACGCCCGGGCGGGGCGGCGGCGACGGCACAGGGGCGGCCGCCGCCTCCGCGTCAGCCCGCGAAGAACTCCGGGCCGCCCTCGGGCAGCGTCGGCGCCTCGCCGATCTCGGCGGCCCGGCGGGCGAACTCCCGCAGCCCGGCGACCTGCCGCTCGCCGAGCGAGAAGTCCAGCCGCCGGAAGTACGTGGCCAGGGTGTCCGCGTCGAACGGCTCCCATCGGGCGCCCGCCTCGGCCACCTGGTCCAGCTCTTCGAGGCAGAGGTCGCGCGAGCGCAGGAACGCCTCGTGCACCTCCTTCACCAGCCCGGGATGCGCGGCGGCGAAGTCCCGGCGTACCGCCCAGACGGCGAACACCATCGGCAGGCCCGTCCAGTCCCGCCACGCCTGCCCGAGGTCGGTGACCTCCAGCCCGCGCCGGGGCGCCTCGTAGAGCGCCCGCAGCGCCACGTCGCCGATGAGCACCCCGGCGTCCGCCTCCAGCAGCATCTGCGTCAGGTCCGGCGGGCAGCGGAAGTACTCGGGGTTCACCCCGTACCGCTCGCCGAGCAGCAGCCGGGCCAGCAGCACGCCGGTACGCGAGGTCGAGCCCAGGGCCACCCGGGCGCCGTCCAGCTCGGCCAGCGGCCGGGTCGACACCACGTTGACCGAGAGCACGGGGCCGTCGCTGCCCACCGCCAGGTCGGGCAGGAGCAGCAGCTCGTCGGCGTGACGCAGGTACTCGATGTGCGAGATCGGCCCGATGTCCAGGTCACCGGCGACCAGTGCGGCGCTGAGCCGGTCCGGGGAGTCCTTGTGCAGGTCGACGTCGATCAGCGCGCCGGACCGCATCAGCCCCCAGTAGATCGGCAGGCAGTTCAGGAACTGGATGTGTCCGACGCGGGGACGGGCAGCGCGGTCAGCCATGCCGCGACCGTAACCCCGGGGGGCGAGCGGTGCTCACCGGGTCGCCCCCGGAGTGGTGAATTCCGCAGCCGCCACCGGCGCCCGCCCCACCCGGGCAGCGCGGGCAACCGGGACGGCCAGCGCGGCGACCACCAGCGTCCCCGCGACGCCGCACGCCGCCACCAGCGGCCGGGGGTCGAACAGCTCCAGCAGCACGCCGCCGGCCACGAAGCCGGCCATCGCGGCGCCCTGGCTGGCGGCGCCGAAGATCGCGTACGCCCGGCCGCGTGCCGCCTCCGGCACCCGGCGGGCGAGCAGCACGTTGTTCAGGACGTTGTCCCCGCCGTTGGCGACGCCGCCGAGCAGCCAGATCGGCACCAGCAGCAGCGCGGACGGCACTGCGGCGGAGGCCAGCACCGCCAGGCAGCAGAAGCCGAGCAGGGCCAGCCCCGCCCCGAGGAGCCGCCCGTCGTCGGTGAGCCGCCGGGCGAGCGGGGCGAACAGCCACGCGCCCAGCAGGATGCCCAGCGTCCACGCCCCGGTGACCACCCCGTACACGGTGGTGGAGCTGCCCAGCGTCTCCCGGATGAAGAACACCTCGACCACGTTGATCGCCCCGACCGCGCCGACCACGCCGGCCAGCGAGACGACCATCGCGGACAGCAGCGGATCCCGGCGCAGCCGCCAGCCGGCCCCGGCGGTCGCGTCTGCGGCGGTCGAGGCGGCGGCGGTCGCGGCGGCGGCGGTCGCGGGCCCGGCGCTGCGCGCGCCGCCCCGCCGGGTGCGGATCAGCAGGCCGGCGGCGACCAGGGCGAGGTAGCTCGCCGCGTCCACGAGCAGCGGCAGGCGGGCGCCGAACTGCCCCACCAGCAGCCCGGCCAGCGCCGGGCCGGCGAGCGCTCCGAGGGTCCCGGCGGTCTGGTGCAGGGCGCTGGCCCGGGGCAGGTCGGCCGGGCGGACCATCGCCGGCACCAGCGCAGAGAGCACCGGCTGGGTGACCGCGAGGCCGGCCGCGAGCAGCGCCACCAGGCCGATCACCAGGGCCGGGTGCCCGGCGTACGCGAGGGCGAGGCAGACGGCGGCCTGGGCCAGCCCGGCCCCGACGAGCAGGACGCGGGAGTCCACCCGGTCGGCCAGGCGGCCGGTCAGCGGGGCGAGGGCGACCAGCGGCAGGCTCGCCGCGAGCAGCAGACCCGACACGGCCAGGCCGCCGGCCCCGGCGGACTGGAGGGCCAACGTGAGGGTGCTGGCGGCGAGGAAGTCCCCGCAGGTGGAGATGCCTCGGGCGGTGGTGGCGAGCCAGACGTCCGGCCAGCGCGACGGGCCAGGCGCGAAGGACATATTTCGAAAATAATCCTTCACACCTGGCCGGAGCAAGCCCCGTCAGTCGATGGGCACCGCCCGGTACTGCACCGCGACGGTCCGCGCGCCCTCGGGCGGATCGGCCACCCGGAGCCGGCGCCGGTACGGCTCCAGCAACCCCTGGACCGCCTCGTTGAGCCCGGCCAACTCCTCCGCGGTGAGCAGCAGCAGGCTGTCGCTGAACCAGGCGGCCCGGTACCACTCGACCGGCTCCTCCGGTGCCCGGCGGATCCAGTCCCGGGTGCGCTGGCCGTCGCGCGTCAGGTGCGCGTCGACCAGCGCCAATTCGGCGGCCCGGGCGTCGGAGTCGGCGTCCTGCCCCGACTCCACGTAGTACGACGGGCTGAACGACCGCCAGACGCGCTCGCGGGCGTCGCCCCGGCTCGGCGCCTCCTCGATCAGGCCGAACTTCGCCAACGCCCGTAGGTGGTAGCTGGTCGCGCTCGGCGACTGGCCGGCGATCCGCGCACACTCGGTGGCCGTGGCGCCGCCCTCCAGCGAGCTGAGATGTTCCATGATCGCGAGCCGGGCCGGGTGGGCGAGCGCCCGCATCACCTGCGGATCGCTGATCGTCACCCGCTGCCGCTCGGGGCGTGCCTGCGTCATGGCCCAATGATTCCGGCCGGCCCGGGTGAGACGCCATCGGGCTTCGATCCGGAGTGTCACCGCGCCCGCCGCAGCTGTGCGGCGGAACGCCTGTGGAGTTGCCCGCACAGACGGGGCGGGCGTCGCGATCGGTGGCCCTACCTCCAGGTGCCGTCGCGACCGCTCGCGCGGCAACGGGCTGGGCGCACCGACGGGGCAGCTCCACAGGCAGCCCGGTCGAGTACCCCTACTGCGGCGCGGTAGGAGGCCGATCAGGTCATTCGCGTCGTGGCGGCCTGGAATTGGCTCGCCGGGCACCGCGCCGACGCGTACGATCGAACGCCGCGCGGATTCCGCGCCCTTCTTCCCACCGGGCACAGCCGACACCTGCCGACGGAGCGCCGGGCGGCCCAGGTCGACCGATCACACGAACGCACCGGAAGGCCGCTCGGATGACCCTTGCCGCCCAGAACGACGCCACCGCTGGTCACGACCTCGACGACCAGCTCACCGCCGAACGCGAGCACCTGGCCACCGCCCGGGACGCCCTGCGCCGGATGCGGGAACGCGCCGAGGCGCTGTACGCCACCGGCGACAAGGTCGCCGGCGACAGGTACACCGCCGAGCAGCTCGGCCGGCACATGGCCCGGCGCGTCGCCGCGCTGGCCGACGACCCGACCACGCCGCTCTTCTTCGGCAGGCTGACCTTCGCCGACGCCCGCTACCACGTCGGGCGGCGGCACGTCACCGACGACCTCGGCGAGCCGCTGGTGCTGGACTGGCGGGCACCGATCTCCCGGTCGTTCTACCGGGCCAGCGCCCGCGACCCGCAGGGCGTGTCGGTCCGGCGCCGGTTCGGGTTCAGCGCCGGCGCGCTGACCAGCTTCGAGGACGAGCACCTGGACCGGGGCGAGGAGCTGGGCACGGCCAGCCGGATCCTCACCGCCGAGATCGAGCGCCCCCGCGTCGGCCCGATGCGGGACATCGTCGCCACCATCCAGCCCGAGCAGGACGAACTGGTACGCGCCGACCTGGCCGACTCCATCTGCGTGCAGGGCGCCCCCGGCACGGGAAAGACGGCCGTCGGCCTGCACCGGGCGGCGTACCTGCTCTACCTGCACCGGGAGCGGCTGCGCCGGTCCGGCGTGCTGATCGTCGGGCCGAACCGGGCGTTCCTGTCGTACATCGCGGCGGTGCTGCCGGCGCTCGGCGAGGTCGAGGTCGAGCAGGCGACCGTGGAGGACCTGATCGCCCGGGTGCCGGTGCGCGCGGTCGACGACCCCACGGTGGCGGCCCTCAAGCACGACGCGCGGATGGCCGAGGTGCTGCGCCGGGCGGCCGAGGGCGGCATCGGCACGCCGACCGAGCCGATCATGGTCTCCGACGGGTCGTTCCGCTGGCGGATCGGGCTGGAGCCGCTGCACCGCGTGGTCGAGGAGACCCGCCGGGAGGGGCTGCCGTACGCCACCGGCCGGGAGCGGGTCCGGGCCCGGGTGGTGAGCCTGCTCCAGCGCCAGGCCGAGGCGCGCCGCGCGGAGTCGCCCAGCGACGCCTGGCTGCGCCGGATGGGCAGGTGCCGGCCGGTGACCGAGTTCCTCGACGCGGTCTGGCCGGCGCTCACCCCGGAGGGGCTGGTGCACACCCTGCTCGCCGACCCCGCGGCGCTGGCCGCTGCGGCCGACGGCGTGCTGACCGAGGCCGAGCAGGCGCTGCTGACCTGGGCGAAGCCCGCCCGCACCCCGAAGACGACGAAGTGGACGGCCGCCGACGCGGTGCTGATCGACGAGGCGGCCGGGCTGCTCGAACGGCCCGCCAGCTTCGGGCACGTCGTGGTCGACGAGGCGCAGGACCTCTCCCCGATGCAGTGCCGGGCCATCGCCCGGCGCAGCGAGCACGGCTCGATCACCCTGCTCGGCGACCTGGCCCAGGGCACCGCCCCGTGGGCCGCGCGGGACTGGCGGGAGTCCCTGGCCCACCTGGGCAAGCCCGACGCGGCAGTGGTGCCGCTGAGTGTCGGCTTCCGGGTGCCCGCCGCCGTGGTGGCGTTCGCGAACCGGCTGCTGCCCGCGCTCGCGGTCGACGTACCGCCGGCCGAGTCGCTGCGCCGCGACGGGGCGCTGGACGTGCGTACGGTGACCGACCTGCCCGCGGCGACGGTGGCCGAGGTCCGCGCGGCGCTGGCCCACGACGGATCGGTCGGTGTGATCGCCGCCGACGACGCGGTCGCGGGCCTGCGCGCGGCGCTGGCCGACGCCGGGGTCGACACCGCGACCGCCGACGACGTGGAGGCCGGGGCGCGGGTCACGGTGGTGCCCGCGACGGTGGTCAAGGGCCTGGAGTACGACCACGTCGTGGTGGTCGAGCCGGCCGCGATCGTGGCCGCCGAGCCGCGCGGCCTGCACCGGCTGTACGTGGTGCTCACCCGGGCGGTCTCCCGGCTCGCCGTGCTGCACACCGCCCCGCTTCCCGAGCCGCTGCGCTGATCGGATTGCCCGAATCCGCCCCGGCCGGGCGGGCGGCGGTGCCAGGATGCCGGCAGGGCGTCCCTCCCGGGTCGCCACCTGCCGAGGGGGGTCATCCGTGAGCAGCGTCCCGTCGGGTACGCCGTGCTGGACCGACCTGGCCACGCCCGACCTGGCGGGCGCGCGGCGCTTCTACCCGGAGCTGTTCGGCTGGACCGACCGGGTCGCGCCGCAGCCGGAGGCCGCCGGCTACACCACGTTCCTGAGGGACGGGCGGGCGGTGGCCGGCGCCGGACCACCCGCCACGCCGGACCAGGTGCCGATCTGGTCGACGTACGTGGCGACCGACGACGCCGGCCTGGTCAGCACCCGGGTGGCGGAGGCCGGCGGGCAGGTGCTGGTGGCCCCGTTCGACGTCTTCGACCAGGGGCGGATGGCCGTGTTCGCCGACCCGGCCGGCGCGGTGTTCAGCGTCTGGCAGCCGATGGCCCACCGGGGGGCCGAGGTGTTCAACGTGCCCGGGGCGATGAGCTGGAACGAACTGATCACACCGGACCCGGAGGGCGCGAAGGTCTTCTACGAGCTGGTCTTCGGCTGGCACCCGGAGGAGCAGTCGGCGGAGCCGGTGACGTACACGGCATGGCGGCTGGGCGAGCGGATCGTCGCCGGGATGATGCCGCCGCTGTTGGCCGACGACTTCCCGGACGACCTGCCGGCGTACTGGGCGGTGTACTTCGCGGTGGCCGACGCGGACGCCACCGCCACCCGGGCGGCCGAGCTGGGCGGGACCGTCCTCGTCCCGCCCCGCGACACCTCCCAGGGCCGCGTCGCCGCGCTGCGCGACCCGCGGGGCGCCCTGTTCTCGGTCATCGCGCTCCCCGGCTGAGGACCGATCACCGGGGGCGGACCGGGACGACGAGCGGGCCGTGCTCGCCGGGAAGGACCCGGACGGAGGCGCGGTAGTGCCTGCTCAGCAGCTCCTCGGTGAGCACGTCGCGCGGCGGGCCGGCCGCGACGACCCGACCGGCGGCGAGCAGGACCATCCGGTCGGCGTACTCGCCGGCGAGGGAGAGGTCGTGCATGGTGGCGAGCACGGTGAGGCCGTGCTCGCGGCGCAGCTGGTCGACCAGCTCCAGCACCTCCTGCTGGTGGCCGATGTCCAGCGCGCTCGTCGGCTCGTCGAGCAGCAGCAGGGTGGCGCCCTGGGCGAGCGCCCGGGCCAGGAACACCCGCTGCCGTTCGCCCCCGGACAGGGTGGCCAGCTCCCGGCGCGCGAAGCCGTCCAGGTCCAGCCGGTCCAGCACCTCACGCGCGGCGGCCAGGTCGGCGGCGGACTCGCGCCCGAGCGGCGGGACGTACGGGGTCCGGCCGAGCAGGACGTAGTCGAACACCGACATGCCGGCGGGGACGACCGGGGACTGGGCGACGGTGGCCACGACCCGGGCCCGGTCGCGGCGGCGCAGCGCCTCGGCCGGCGTACCGAACAGGGAGATGGCGCCCGGCGCGGGCAGCAGGCCGCCGACGGCGCGCAGCAGGGTCGACTTGCCGGCGCCGTTGGGGCCGATCACGGCGACCCACTCGCCCGCGGCGACGGTCAGGTCGACGCCGAACAGGATCGGCGTCCGGTCCAGGCTGACGTGCAGGTCCCGCACCTCGACGGCGGGCGACCCGGTCATGTCAGCACCCGCCGGGCGGTGCGCAGGACCAGGACGAAGAACGGGCCGCCGAGCAGCGCGGTGACCACGCCGATCGGGACTTCGGCGGGGGCGGCGGCGGTCCGGGCGACCACGTCGGTCAGCGCCAGGAACGCCCCGCCGAACAGCATGGACAGCGGCAGGATCACCCGGTAGCTGGCGCCGGCGAGCAGCCGCACGGTGTGCGGGACGATGATGCCGACGAAGCCGATCAGCCCGGACGCGGAGACGGCCGCGGCGGTGCCGAGCGAGGCGGCGGCGATCAGCAGGTACCGGGACCGCTGCGGGTGCAGGCCGAGGCTGGCCGCCTCGTCGTCGCCGACGGAGAGCACGTCCAGCTCGCGCCGGTGCAGCAGTACCACCAGGGCGGTGAGCAGGAAGTACGGCAGGACCAGCCGGACGTCCTGCCAGCCGGCGGTGGCGAGCCGGCCGAGCAGCCAGGAGTAGACCTGCTGGATGCTGTCGGAGTTGCGCTGGAGCAGGTACGTCTGGCCGGCGGAGAGGAACGCGGAGACGGCCACCCCCGCCAGGATCAGGGTGGCCGGGGAGCGACCCCGCCCGCCGGCCGCCCCGAGCAGGTACGTCATGGCGACCGCCCCGAGCGAGCCGGCGAACGCGGCCAGCGGGATGGTCAGCGGCAGCCCGCTCAGCGCGCCGCCCGCCCCGGTGCCGAGGGAGATGACGGCGGTGACCGCGAGCCCGGCCCCGGCCGCCACCCCGAGCAGGTACGGGTCGGCCAGCGGGTTGCGGAACACGCCCTGGTAGCAGCCGCCGGCCAGGGCGAGCAGCCCGCCGACGAGCAGTCCCAGCACCACCCGAGGCAGTCGCAGCTCGGTGACGATGGCGATCTCGCGCTCGGTCAGCCCGCTCTCCAGCCGTACGCCGGGCAGCAGGTTGAGCAGTTCGGCGGCGACGCTGCCGGGCGGCAGGCTGACCGGCCCGAGCGACACGCCGGCGACCAGCGCGACCAGCACCGCGACCACCCCCACGGCCAGCCAGCCGGGCCGGAGCCCAGCCGGCCGGCCCGCGGGGGCGTCCGCGGTATCCGTCTTCGACACCGGTGTCAGCGTCCCTTGGCGAGGGTCACGCCGAGCCCCTTGGCGAGGGTCACGCCGAGCCCCTTGGCGAGGGTCACGCCGAGCCCCTTGGCTAGGGTCACGCCGGCACCTTCGCGACGGCGTCGACGACGGCCCGCAGCAGCTCGACGACGCGCGGGCCCCAACGCGAGGCGATGTCGTCGTCGAGGGCGACCACCTGGTTGTTCTTGACCGCCGCGATGCCGGCCCAGCCGCTCCGCGCCTTCACCGTCTCCGCGGACTGCTGGCAGCACTTGGTGTCGGCCAGGAAGACGAAGTCGGGGTTGGCCTTGACGATGACCTCCTGGGACAGCTGCGGGTAGCCGCCGTTCTTGCCGTCGGCGTCCGACGGGTCGGCGATGTTCTGCAGGCCGGCGAGGGCGTAGATCGAACCGATGAACGTCTTGCTGGTCACGCTGTACAGCTCGGGGCCGAGCTCGTGGTAGTAGGTCAGCTTCTTCGACCGCTGCGGCAGGTCCTTCGTCAGCTTGGCGATCTCGTCCTTCATCCGCGCGGTGACGTCGGCCGCCTCGGTCGGGTGGCCGGTGAGCGTGCCCAGGTCGGTGATCTGCCGGTAGGTGTCCTCCAGCGTGGCCGCGGCCGGGGTGAGCAGCACCGGGATCTTCAGCGTGGTGAGCTGGCCGACGATCTTGTTGGTGTCGTTGGAGAGCACCACCAGGTCGGGGCTCTTGGCGGCGATCGCCTCGGCGTTCGGCTGGAAGCCGGACAGGTCGCTCTTCGGCGCCTCCGGCGGGTAGTTCGAGTTGTCGTCCGCGGCGGTGACCTGCTTGCCGGCGCCGATGGCGAAGAGCATCTCGGTCGCGGACGGCGAGAGCGAGACGATCTTCTCCGGGCGCTTCTCCAGCGTCAGGTTGCCGACGGTGGCCGGGAAGGCGGCGCCGGCCGAGCTGGCGCCGGGGGCGGGAGCGTCGGAGCCCTTCTCCGCACAGGCGCCGAGCGCGAGCGCGGCCACCGCGAGGGTCGCGGCGAACAGCCGGGGGGTACGTCGGAACACTTGTCCTCCTGTCGGTCGAGGAGCCTGGTGCTTCGCCGACAGGAGCCGCGTCGCCGGGCGCCCGTCCGCGAGGCGCCCTTCCTCGAAGGCGCGTGTCGCGACCGCGCCGCAGGCGGCCTGGCTCGTCCCCACACACGTCGGCGCCGGCCGCTCGGCCGACGCCTGGGTCGGGGCCGGCCCTCGCGGGCCGACGCCCGCGCCCGCCCCGGGCAGGGCGGACGCCGCTGGGGCATCACAGTTGCGGGACAGCGCCGGGTTCGCACCGGCTTCGCTGCGGGCTGGTCGCTGCCACGGTAGCGCACCCCCCGGCCGCACCTCGCCGACGTGGGGCCCGTCCCGCGTCAGCGCGGGCCGGGCCCCACCGGCGTCCGGTCAGCAGTACTGGGTCTGCTTGTTGATGACCCGGTACGGGCAGTCGGCGTACTCGGAGAGCAGCAGCACCGCCTCCCGGTTACGGGCGGTCTCCCGCGAGATCACCTCGTCGGGCGGGTAGAAGCCGCCGCCGAAGGACGAGCTGGGGTACATCTCGAAGGTGTACGCCCAGACCTTGTGCACCCCCCACATCCAGTCGAGGCTGTCGCCGTCGGTGATGTAGAGGTCGCTGGACTGCTCGGGGGTGTAGCCGTTGGTGGCCGCCAACCGCTGGCCGAGCGTGGCGAAGGTGTTGTACTGGTCCAGCGTCATTCCGGTGGGCGTGTTCGCCGTGGTGTAGCCGAACGGCCAGAGCACCAGCTCCGAGTACGTGTGGAAGTCGATGTTGGCCTTGATCTGCTGCACCCCGCCGACGACCCGGCTGTTGACGAAGTTGCGCAGCGCCTGGGTCTCCGGCGCGGAGAAGGCGAACGGGCCGCGGTAGGTCTCCGACGACGTGGAGCCGGACGAGCCGCCGCAGCAGCCCCAGTTGTAGCCCCAGTTGCGGTTGAGGTCGGTGCCGACGTACGACGAGCCGCTGTTGGGCTGCCGGTTCTTCCGCCAGGACCGGTACGAGCCGGTGGCGATGTCGTACTCGCTGCCGTCCGGGTTGACCGTGGGGACGATCCAGATCTCCCGGGTGTTGACGATGTTGGTGATCCGGGTGTCGGTGCCGTAGTTGTCGGTGAAGAGGTTGAGCAGGTAGATCGCCATCTCGACGGTCAGGTGCTCGCGGGCGTGCTGCTGGGAGTTGAACAGGATCTCCGGCTCGTTCTCGTCGGTGCCGACGTTGTCGGAGATCTTCACGGCCATCAGGTCGCGGCCCTCGTACGACCGGCCGATGCTGGACTTGCGGGCGATGGCCGGGTGGTCGGTGACCACCTTGTTCACCGCGGCGGTCAGCTCGGCGTAGTCGTGGTAGTTGGAGTCGGCGGACGGGAAGCCGTACGTGCCGACGTCGCCGGGGGCCGGCAGGGCCTCCTTCTCCAGCTTGAAGCCGAGCCGGGTGATCGCCGCCGCCTCGGCGCCGGTGGCCGTGACATGCAGCTTGCCGTGCTCGACGTAGTCGATGGCGGCACCGGTGCGGGCGACCGCGTTGCGGTCGGCCAGGGTACGCGGGCCGAGCACCCGGTACGGGGCGGAAGCCGAGTCGGTGGCGGGCTCGGGGGCGGGCCGCGCGGAGACCGGCCCGGTGGCCACAGTGACGAGACCCAGGCCGGCGGCGGCGGCGAGCACCAGCGCGCGACGCAGGCGGACGGGGGCGGGGAAGCCCATGGACAACCTCCTCTGGGCACGGGGAGATCCCGTTTCGTGATGAACACTTCACCACCCGTCACATGGTCATATCAACATCTTTCATTGTGCAATCCATCCCGACCCGATCCTCCCGCCGGCAATCATTTTCCGTCCGGAAGCATCTGGCGAAACTTCCCGCCGAGCGGGATAGTGACCAGCAATGATGCCGTTTCCCCGGGGAGCTGCCATGGCCATGAGATCTCTGCGCGCGGTCGCCCTCGCCGGCGTCGCCGCGCTCACCCTCGCCGGCACGTCCGTGCCGGCCCACGCCGACAACAACCTGCCGGTCGTGGCGCACGACGAACAGATCACCTTCCAGGAGTGGTCCGCGTACCCCGACTGGCACTCCGGGGAGCACCTCGGCACCCAGGCCCTCCCCGGTCACCGCACGGGGATCACCATCGACCGGCCCGCCGGCACCACCGAGTTCACCGACGAGCACAGCGGCGCCACCGGGACCTGGGAGTACGCCACCTGGACCTCGCCCGAGACGCAGGTCGGCTTCGACGCGACGGAGCTGGTCGCGTCCTGGAACGCCGACACCCCGGCCGGCACCTGGCTCCAGGTCGAGCTCCAGGGCACCTACAACACGGGCAACCAGACCCCGTGGTACGTGATGGGTCGCTGGGCCTCCGGCGACCAGGACATCAAGCGGGCCACCCTGGACGGCCAGGGCGACCCCTGGTCGACCATCTGGACGGACACGTTCTCCATCGACGACGCCGACGCCGGGGTGCTGCTGCGGTCGTACCAGCTGCGGCTCAGCCTGTACCGCAAGCCCGGTCAGGCCGCGTCGCCCCGGGTCTGGATGCTCGGCGCGATGAGCTCGAACGTGCCCGACCGGTTCACCGTCACGCCGAGCCAGGGCGGGATCGCGTGGGGCACCGAGCTGCCCGTGCCGCCGCGCTCCCAGATGATCCACCGCGGCAAGTACCCGGAGTGGGGCGGCGGCGGCCAGGTCTGGTGCAGCCCGACGTCGACCACGATGGTGCTGGAGTACTACGGCAAGCTGCCGTCCGCCGGCGAGATGTCCTGGATCACCCCCGGCTACACCGATCCGCAGGTCGCCCACGCCGCCCGGATGACCTGGGACAGCGAGTACGAGGGCGCCGGCAACTGGCCCTTCAACACCGCGTACGCGGCGACCTTCCCCGGCATCGACGCCCGGGTCACCCGCCTGCACTCGCTGGACGAGGTCGAGCGCTTCATCAAGGCCGGCATCCCGGTGATCACCTCGCAGTCGTTCCTCGCCGAGGAGCTCGACGGGTCGAACTACGGCACCTCCGGCCACCTCTTCGTGATCGTCGGCTTCACCGCCGACGGTGACGTGATCGTCAACGACCCGGCGTCCTCCTCGAACGCCGAGGTCCGCAACGTCTACAAGCGCGAACAGTTCGAGCAGATCTGGCTGCGCACCAAGCGCTACCGGGCCAACGGCACCGTCGCCGGCGGGTCGGGTGGCATCGCGTACCTGATCAAGCCGGACAACCGGCCGTGGCCGCAGATCCCCGGCTCCACCAACTGGTAGTCGCCCCGAAGGTCGATCGTGGCGCCGCCGCCCGCGGCGGCGCCACGGTCACCGCTCGTCGTCGGCCGGCCGCTGGCCCGGCTGTTCGTCCTCGCCGGCCAGCGCGGAGCGCAGCCGCTCCTTCTCGGCACGGCGCCGCTCGGCCGCCCCGGCCATCTCCTCGGCCATCTCGTCCCGCCAGCCGCGGAGCAGGAAGAACGAGAGGGCGGCGGAGAACACCAGCGCCAGCATCAGCTTCAGGAAGATGTCCAGCTCGACCGGCCAGAGCGCCGCGATGATCACCGCGAACAGCCCGATCCGACCCAGCGTGTACTTGACCGCCGCGCTCACGTTCCCTCTCCGTTCCCCGCCGGGACCGCCCGGGCGGATGGTTCAGCCGGCGGGCGTGCCTGGCCCCGTCGTTCAGCCCGTCCGGCCGGCCAGCCAGTGCACGCCATGAAACCAGACCGCCGCGTACACCAGGGTGAACGCCGCGGCCGCGAGCCCGCCGGAGAGCAGCGACGGCAGCCCGGCGACCAGGTCGGCCACCAGCAGCCCGCCGACCACGGCGAGCACGGCGGCCGCCACCGCGGCCACGACCCGGGCGGCGCCGAACTCCCAGGCCCGGAAGTCCTCCCAGAACAGCCACGCGGGCAGGATGATCGCCAGCCAGCCGTTGGCCCGGCCGAACTCGCCCGCCCCGACCGTGGCGAAGCCCCAGTCGAGCACCAGCAGGGCGAGCAGCCCGATGACCAGGCCGGCGAGGCTCACCCCGAGCAGGTCGCCGAACGCGACGACCCGCCCATCGGCGTCCCGCCGGGGAAACCCGCTCTGGCTGCGCTGATCCGTCCCGCTCATGTCGTCGGGCCGGCTCAGGCCCAGACCTGCTGCGGCTCGGCGCGCCGCTCCGCCGGCGACGGGGCGGCGTCGTACTCCCGGACGACCTCGTAGCGGGTGTTGCGCTCCACCGGCCGGAAGCCGGCGTCCCAGATCAGGTGCAGCAGGTCGTCCCGGTGCATGGTGTTCGGGGTGCCGTACGAGTCGGCGTCGTGGGTGATCTTGTATTCCACGACGGAACCGTCCAGGTCGTCCACGCCGAAGTTCAGCGAGAGCTGGGCCACCGACAGGCCGTGCATCACCCAGAAGCACTTCACGTGCGGGACGTTGTCGAACAGCAGCCGGGAGACCGCGAACGTCTTCAGCGACTCGGCCGGCGAGGCCATCGTCGTCCGGGCCTGGATCCGGTTGCGGATCTTGCCGTCCGCCGAGTCCACGAAGTCGTGCTGGTAGCGCAGCGGGATGAAGACCACGAACCCGCCGGTCTCGTCCTGCAGCTCGCGCAGCCGCAGCACGTGGTCGACCCGGTGCCGGGGCTCCTCGATGTGGCCGTAGAGCATGGTCGACGGGGTCTTCATGCCCTTGGCGTGGGCCAGCCGGTGGATGCGCGACCAGTCCTCCCAGTGGCAGGCGTGGTCGACGATGTGCTGGCGGACCTCCCAGTCGAAGATCTCCGCGCCGCCGCCGGTGAGCGACTCGAGCCCTGCGTCCATCAACTCGTCGAGGATCGCGTCGGCGGGCAGGCCGCTGATCTTCTCGAACCACTGCACCTCGGTCGCGGTGAACGCCTTGAGCTTGACGTTCGGCAGCGCCGCCTTCAGCTCGCGCAGCACCTTCGGGTAGTAGCGCCAGGGCAGGGTCGGGTGCAGGCCGTTGACGATGTGCAGCTCCGTGAGCTGCTCGTCCTCCATCTCCTTCGCCTTGCGGACGGCCTCGTCGATACGCATCGTGTAGGCGTCCTTCTCGCCCGGCTTCCGCTGGAAGGAGCAGTACGCGCACGACGCCGAGCAGACGTTCGTCAGGTTCAGGTGCCGGTTGACGTTGAACATCACCCGGTCGCCGTTCAGCTCGGTGCGCCGGTGGTGGGCCAGCCGGCCCAACCAGGTCAGGTCGTCGCTGGAGTAGAGGGCGATCCCGTCCTCGCGCGTCAGCCGCTCCCCCGCGTACACCTTCGCCTCGAGTTCGCGCTTGAGTCCGGCGTCCATCGAAAGCCACGTCCCTTCCACCTGTGGTCCGGGTCGAGCGTACGTCGGATCGCCGACAGGCCCACCGACCGGTCGGCCGCAGCGACGTACTTCACCGGTACTCTCAGCCGGTCGTTACCCTCCGCGCATCGACATCGTTGCCTTGGTGCGGTAAGACAGGTGGGGCGGCCCGCATCTCGTCGGCGCCGCGACGCGCCGCGCGGCAGTGGCGCGGCTGGACCACGCCGGACGGGGAGCGGAATGGCGCAGAGCGGGCAGGGACGACGACGGCAACGACGGTGGCGGCCGCTGATCTCCCCGGTGCTGCGGCCGGCGCTCTGGTCCGCCCTGCTCAGCGCGGTCGCCGCCGCGGCGATCGCCGCCCCCGCGTACGCCGAACCGCCGCTGCCCAACGTCGTGCCCGACACCGGGTCCCGCCCGGTGGCCGTCGGCGGCGTGCAGCTGCCCGGCGCGAACGGTCCGGGCGGGCTGACCGGCACCCCCGGCCCCGGAGCCCCCGTGTCGCCGCTGGGCAACGGCCCGCTCGCCATGGCCATCGCGAGCGCCGAGGCCCAGGTCGGGCTCCTCGGCGACCAGTTGCTCGGGCTGCGCCAGCAACGCACCGAGGCGGAGGCCCAGCTCGCCACCGCCGACCGTGACCTGAAGACCGCCCGCGACAACCTGGCCCGGGCGCAGGAGGGCGCCGACGCCGCCGCGGCCGCCGCGCTGAAGGCCGCCGCTGCCCTGCCGCCCGGCGAGTTCGCCCGGGACCTGCACAGCCTCAGCATGCTCCAGCAGCTCAGCCGGGGCGAGCAGGCCGACGGGGCCACCACCGCCGCCGCCGGCGAGCTGAGCCGGGCCCGCGCCGCCGAGCAGATCGCGAACCAGGCGTGGACGGCCGCCGACACCCGGGTACGCACCGTCCGGGAGCAGTACGCCGCCGTGGAGAAGTCGCTCCACGAGCAGGAGGCGAAGCTGGTCAAGCTGCGCCGGGACAACGCCGAGCAGCTGATCGAGCTGGAGCGCCAGCAGGAGGCGGCGGAGCAGCGGCTCGGCGAGTCGTACGTCCAGGGCCAGAGCGCCAACGGCCTCGTCGCGCACCCCACCGCCCTGGCCGCGGTCCGCTACGCCCTGGCCCAGCTCGGCGACTGGTACGAGTGGGCCGCCGAGGGGCCGGACACCTTCGACTGCTCCGGTCTGGTGTACGCGGCGTACCGGTCGGCGGGCTACTACGGGCTGCCCCGGGTCTCCCGCGACCAGTACTACGCCACCCGCGCCCGCACCGTTAGCCGGGACGCCATGCTCCCCGGCGACCTGATCTTCTTCGCCTCGGGCAGCAGCTGGACGACCATCTACCACATGGGGATGTACATCGGCGGCGGCAAGATGGTGCAGGCGCCCACGACCGGCCAGCGGGTGAAGATCTCCCAGGTCGCCTGGTCCCGGATGTACGCCGCCACCCGGGTCGTCGGGGCGGTGCCCGCCCCGGCCACGCCGACCCCCTCGCCGACGACGACGAAGCCGCCGCAGCCGAGCCCGAGCGCCAGCGTTCCCGCGAAGCCGAGTCTGCCCACGAGGCCGGTCCCACGGCCGACGACCGCGACGCCCGCGCCCACCGGGTCGCCGACCACCGCACCGTCCACCTCGGCGCCGAGCCCGTCGTCGTCCAGCGAACCGCCGGCGGAGTCGGAGTCGCAGTCGCCGACGCCGGCCGGGACGTCCGGCACCCCCGTGCCGAGCCCGTCGCCGAACCCCTCGACGAGCCCCAGCTGACCGCAACCGTCCACTCCGGCTGTGCGGCCGGGCGGGGATGTGGCACCGTGACACGGAGACACCTCTGGCCCGACGCCGTGGCCGGAGGGGCGAGCGTGGGCACGGAGGGCGACCATGGGCAAGCAAGACGTTCCGCTGCGGACAGCAGACTCCGGCCCCGCCGACCGTACGACCGGCCCGGCCGATGCCCTGCTCGCCGGCGGTTCGGCTGACCGTCCGCTGACCGCCGGGGCGCCCCAGAACGGCCGGGCCGAGCCGGCCGGGAGCGCCTCCGTGCCGGCCACCGCCGCCCGGGCCCGAGCCAGCGTCGCCACCGTCACCGCACGACCGGAAGGGGTGGCGCTGCCGGCCATCGGCGGAGGTGGCACCACGTACCGTGCCGGCGCGCCGGACTCTGCCCAGCCGCCAGCTCCGGACGCGGTCCCGGCGTCCACACCGGCTGGATCCGCCGACGCGGCCAGGTCAGCGGCACCCGGTGGCGCGGCCGCCCCAGCCGTCCCGAGCCAGCGAGCCGGCGCGGCCAGCGCGGCCCGGGCCAGCGCCTCCGTACCGGGCCTGCGCGTCTCCACCCCCGAGGCGGACGGGGCCGCCGGGCGGGTGGCCGGCGGCGCCAAGGTGTACCGGTCGACCCCGGTGAACCCCGAGCCCCCGGAGCCGGCCCGGCCCCCGGAGCCCGCCGAGCCGCCCACGCCGCCCACCCCGGAACCGGAGCCCGCCCCGGCGCCGCATCCGCCGTCGCCCGTGCCCGGCCCCGTACCGCCCACGCCACCCGTGCCCGGCCCCGTACCGCCCACGCCACCCGTGCCGGGGCCCGTCCCGCCGTCGCCGCAGCCGCCAGTCCCCGAGCCGACGCCGCCGTTGCCCGGGCCGCACCCGCCGGGCCCCCGGCCGCTGCCGCCGCCCGGCCCCGGTCCCGTGCCACCCAGCCCACCGCCGGTGCCTGGTCCGCCCAGCCCGCCGCCCGCGCCGCCGGTACCGCCGGCACCACCGCCGCCCGCACCGAGGCCGGCCCCGCCGTTCCCGCCGCCGCCGATGACCGCGTCGGCGCAGGCACCGACCTCACCGGCGCCGGTCGTTCCGGCGCCCGCGCTGCCCACCTGGCCGCCGCCCAGCAGCCCGGCCACCCGGCACGACCCCACCCCGGGCGCGGCCCCGGCCCCCTCCGGGCGGCCCACGACGTACGGCGCGTCCCCCACCGTCGCCTGGTCGACCAGCAGCACACCCACCGCGCACGACCCCACCCCCGGCACGACCCCGGCCACCCCCGGCTCCACGACGTACGGCGCGTCCCCCACCGTCGCCTGGTCGACCAGCAGCACGCCCACCACGCACGACCCCACCCCCGGCACGACCCCGGCCACCCCCGGCTCCACGACGTACGGCGCATCCCCCACCGTCGCCTGGTCGACCAGCAGCACGCCCACCACGCACGACCCCACCCCCGGCACGACCCCGGCCACCCCCGGGCCCACGACGTACGGCGCGTCCCCCACCGTCGCCTGGTCGACGCCGCCGAGCGGCGGAGCCTCGCCGGTCCACGCCCCGGCCCGGGGTTCCGGCGGCCGGCCGGACCCGGCGTCGGTGGACCTGGCCAACGCCGCGTACGACACGGACGGGCCCGGGTTCGCCACGGTCGCCCTTCCGACCGGCGGCGCGGCGGAGACTTCCGGCTCGCTGACCGGGCACATCCTGGCGCAGGGCTGGGCGGACTCGCCCACGCCCCCGTCCAGCACCCGGAGGGTGGTGGTCGTCCTGGTGGCGTCGCTGATCCTGCTGGTCGCGATCGGGCTGCTCGTCGTGCTCGTCGCCGGGGACGCGATGCACGGCATGATGGGCGGACTCATCGACGGCTGACGCCGGCCCGACGCGGAGGTGAGCCCGCCCACTACCGTCCGACGGTCAGGTGGCGGGTTCGCCGCGCCGCCGTACACTTGTCGTGATCACTGACCCGGCGCGTGTGTTGCGCGCCCATGGGCGGTCTTGCGGGCGATTCGGCGGCGTTCAGCTGCGGCAGGCCATCGCGAAGATGCGCCCCGCTCGAAAGGCATTTCTTGACCACCTTTGCTGATCCCAGCACGTTCCCGTCCGTTTTCGACGCCCCGACCGGGGAGAGCGCCGACGCCGTCCCCGCCGAGGCCGTGGATGCCCCGACCGGCGGAAGCGCCGACACCGCCCCCGACGGGGCCGTGGACGCCCCGACCGGGGCGGCCCGGGTCGACGAGGCCGACGTGACGACCGAAGCCGAAGCCGACGTCGACTTCGCCGGGCTCGGGCTGCCCAGGCCGCTGGTCCGGGCGCTCGACCGGCAGGGCATCACCACCCCGTTCCCGATCCAACGGGCCACCGTCCCGGACGCCCTGGCCGGGCGGGACGTCCTCGGCCGGGGGCAGACCGGCTCCGGTAAGACCCTCGCCTTCGGCCTGCCGGTGATCGTCCGGGTCGCCGACGGCGGGCGGGCCCGCCCGCTGCGCCCGAAGGCCCTGGTGCTGGTGCCCACCCGGGAGCTGGCCATGCAGGTCAACGACGCGCTCATGCCGCTCGGCAAGGCGGTCGGCGTGTTCCTCAAGACCGCCGTCGGCGGCGTGCCGTACGACCGGCAGATCGACGCGCTCAACCGGGGCGTGGAGATCGTCGTGGCGACGCCGGGACGACTGGCCGACCTCATCGCCCGGGGCGTCTGCCACCTGGACGACGTCGAGGTGACCGTACTCGACGAGGCCGACCAGATGGCCGACATGGGCTTCCTCCCGGAGGTCACCGAACTGCTGGCGAAGACCCCCGCCGACGCCCAGCGGCTGCTGTTCTCGGCCACGCTGGACGGTGACGTCGACTCGCTGGTCAAGCGGTTCATGACCGACCCGGTCACCCACTCGACCGCACCGCCGACCGCCGCGGTGTCCACCATGGACCACCACCTGCTGCTGATCCCGCCGCACGACAAGTTCGCCGTGGCGGCGTCCATCGCGGCCCGGGCCGGCCGGACCATGATCTTCGCCCGTACCCAGCTCGGGGTGGACCGGCTGGTCCAGCAGCTCGCCGCGGTCGGCGTACGGGCCGGCGGGCTGCACGGCGGCAAGACCCAGCGGATGCGTACCCGCACCCTCGCCGAGTTCCGTGAGGGCCGGATGAGCGTGCTGGTCGCCACCGACGTGGCGGCCCGGGGCATCCACGTCGACGGGGTCTCCCTGGTGCTGCACGTGGACCCGCCGAAGGACCCGAAGGACTACCTGCACCGCGCGGGGCGTACCGCCCGAGCCGGCGAGTCCGGCGCGGTGGCCACGCTGGTGCTGCCCAAGCAGCGGCGGACCACCCTCGCCATGCTGGAGAAGGCCGGCGTCGAGCCGGCGCAGACCCGGGTCCGGGCCGGCGACCCGGCGCTGGCCGAGCTGACCGGCGCCCGCGAGCCCAGCGGCGTCCCCGTGCGCGACGAGCCCCCGGCCCCGCGCCGGCACGGCGACCGCCCGTCCGGCCCGCGCCGCTTCGCCGAGCGGGACGGGCGGGGCGAACGACGGTACGCCGACCGGCCGGCGGGCGACCGCCGTTCCGGTGATCGCGACGAGCGCCGCTTCGCCGACCGCGAGCGGCACTACGGGAACCGCGACGAGCGGGGCGAACGGCGCTACGGGGACCGCCCGCACGGCGAGCGCCGCTACGGCGACCGCGACGAGCGGGGCTACGGCGATCGCGACGAGCGGGGCGAGCGCCGCTACGGGGACCGCCCGCACGGCGAGCGGCGTTTCCCCGAGCGGGGCGGCGACCCGCGTACCACGGGGGACCGGCGGGGCGGCTTCCGCCCGGAGGGGCGCGGCCGGGACGACCGGCCGCGCGAGGACCGGCGCGGGTTCGGCGGGCGGCCGCCGGCGCGTACCCACTGATCCCGCACGACACCCGGAACGCCGCCGCGGAGCCCGCGCTCCGCGGCGGCGTTCCCGCATGTGCTGCCGGTGACGGGCCGGCGGCGTAACGTCCGGTTCATGGCGACCATGCCGAAGTCGATCTTCTGGACCCGGACGGACACCGCCGGCACGGAGCACGCGGTGCTCGACGAGGGCGGTGGGCTGCGGGCGCGGGGCGTCGCGCTCGCCGTCGATCCGGTCTCCTACACCTGCCGCTACCAGCTGACGACCGGCCCGGACTGGGTCACCACCCGGCTGGAGGTGGAGGCGGAGGGCGCGGGCTGGCAGCGTGGCGTACGGCTGGAGGCGGGCGACGGGCGGTGGCGGGTGACCGCGTCGGAGCAGGGCAACCTGGACGCGGCGCTGCGGGCGGCCGGGCGCCCCCCGGCCGGGCTGCCCGGCACCGACGACCCGGGCCGACTGGTCGACGCCGTCGACGTCGACCTCGGCGGTTCGCCGCTGTTCAACATCCTGCCGGTACGCCGGCTCGGGCTCGTCCCTGCGGCGCCGGAGACGGCCCGCCGGGTCACCGTGGCGTGGGTGCTGGTGCCCAGCCTGGCGGTGGTCGCCGCCGAGCAGGTCTACACCGCCCTCGGCCCGGGGCGGATCCGCTTCGCCAGCGACACGTTCACCGCCGACCTGGACGTCGACCCGGACGGCTGGGTGATCCGCTACCCCGGTCTCGCCGAGCGCGTCGATCCGCGCTGACGCTCCCGCCCCCGTTCCCCGCCCTGCCGCCGGGCCGCGCCCGGGCGCCCGGTGAGAGGGGCGCCCTCTTCTACCGCAGGCGTTAGGAAGGGGCCCTTCCTTTCACTCCGGCCAGGCGCCGGTGGCGAGGAAGCGGTCGATCGTGGCCAGGTGCGGGGCGAGGTCGAGGCCCTGCTCGGCCACCCAGTGGTCGTCGTAGTACGTGTTGGCGTAGCGGTCGCCGGGGTCGCAGATCAGGGTGACGATCGAGCCGGTACGGCGCTGCGCGAGCATCCCGGCGATGAGGCCGAACGCCCCCCAGAGGTTGGTGCCGGTGGAGCCGCCGACCTGCCGACCCAGCAGGGCGGAGCCGGCCCGCATGGCGGCCAGCGACGCGGCGTCCGGCACCTGGACCATCCGGTCCACCACGGCGGGCAGGAAGGACGGCTCCACGCCCGGCCGGCCGATCCCCTCGATCCGGGAGCCCCGGCCGGTGCGCACCGACCAGTCGCCCGCCTGCCAGGCGGGGTAGAACGCCGAGTTCTCCGGGTCGACCACGCAGAGCTTGGTCGGCAGCCGGCGGTACCGGGTGTACCGGCCGATGGTGGCGCTGGTGCCGCCGGTGCCCGCGCCCACCACGATCCAGGCGGGCACGGGGTGCCGCTCCAGCGCGAGCTGCGTGTAGATCGACTCGGCGATGTTGTTGTTGCCCCGCCAGTCGGTGGCCCGCTCGGCGTACGTGAACTGGTCCATGAAGCGGCCGCCCGTGTCCTCGGCCAGCCAGCGGGCCTCGACCACCACCTTGGCCGGGTCGTCGACCAGGTGGCAGCGCCCGCCCTGGAACTCGATCTGGGCGATCTTCTCGGGCGACGTGGACGCGGGCATCACCGCGATGAACGGCAGCCCGAGCATCCGGGCGAAGTACGCCTCGGAGACCGCCGTCGAGCCCGAGGACGCCTCGACGATCGTCGTCTCCGGGCCGATCCAGCCGTTGCACAGCCCGTACAGGAACAGCGAGCGGGCCAGGCGGTGCTTGAGCGACCCGGTGGGGTGCACCGACTCGTCCTTGAGGTAGAGGTCGATCCCCCACTCCCGGGGCAGCGGGAACGGCAGCAGGTGGGTGTCGGCGGACCGGTTGGCGTCGGCGTCGACGGCGGCGATCGCCTCGGTCACCCACGTGCGGCGGGCCTCGTCGCACCGGTCGAGAGAAGTCACGCCGGCAACGTTACAAGCGAGGAGGACTCGCGTCCGGTCGGCCCCGGCGGGCCTGCCGGCGCTGGCCGGCCCGCCCGACGGCCCGCACCACCGGGGTGAGGGCGAGGGCGAGGCGGGGGAAGGCGTCGAGGAGCCGTACCTGGGCACCGCGCCAGCGCGGCAGGCTGACCACCGGGCGCGGGCGGCGGGCCAGCCGCGCCGCCCGTGCGGCCACCCGCTCCGGCGTGAGCAGCGACCCGGTGAAGGAGGCCGCGGCCCCGGCATCGTCGAGCTTGTCGTGCAGCATCGGCGTCCAGACCCCGTCCGGGCACAGGCACGAGACGTGTACGTCGCGCACGCCGGCCGTCCGCAGGTCGGCGAGGGTGCCGAGGCTGAACGCGAGCAGCGCGTGCTTGCTCGCCGCGTAGACCGTCTCGCCGGGCGGCGCGATCAGCCCGGCGAGGGAGACCACGTTGAGAGATCGCCCCGCCGAGCCCGCCGGCAGCCCCGGTGACCACGGCCGCACCCCGCGGTGGGTTCGTCATCGCCGCACCGTATCCCTGGGAGACGGGACGAAGCCACCAGCCGCGGGGACGGGCCCGGTCAGGCGGACGGCGGCTCGATCGGCTGGGGGCGGTTCTCCCACTTCGTCGACAGGGCGATCCCCGTCCGGGTGGAGGCCACCCCCGGCGTCCGGTTCAGCCTGACGATCAACTGCTCCAGCTCGGCGATGGTGCCCACCCGGGCCTTGAGCAGGAACGACTCGACCCCGGCCATGAAGTAGCAGGACTCGATCTCCGGCATCCGCCGGAACGCCTCCAGCACGTCGTCGGTGTCCCCGCCGGAATCCTCGACGATGCCGATCAGCGCCGTCACGCCCAGGCCGATCGCCTCGGGCTCCACCTCCGCCCGGTACGCCCGGATCACCCCGCTGGACTCCAGCTTGCCGACCCGCTCGTGCACCGCCGGGGCCGACAGGCCGACCTGGCGGGCCAGCTCGGCGTACGAGAGTCGGGCGTTGCCACGCAGCAGCTCCACGAGGCTCAGGTCGATCGCGTCCACGTCCTGTGACCCTAGTCGTTCGCGCGTAACGTTCGGCATTCGGTTCACGTTGCACATGACAGCGGGTGAGAGTCCCCGGACGAGGTGTACAGAGGGAGCAGCGCCGGTACCATTGACTAACTTCCCACTCAGTGCGTTTTTCGCGTTTGGCGGACAGGCCAGGTCGCTGGTGCTGTAATTGCCATACGTCCCTCATGACGGCTCTGGGCTCGCACCGGCCGGGGGCAGTGTGTTCAGCCGGGGGCTTCGTCGACGCGAGGAGGGGGCTGTGGACACTGGAGATCGCCTGCTGACACCGGGTGAGGTAGCCGCGCTGTTTCGGGTTGACCCGAAGACCGTGACCAGATGGGCGGCGGCCGGCCGGATAGGCAGCATCCGCACTCCAGGCGGGCACCGGCGGTTCCGGGAATCCGAGGTGCGGGCATTGCTCGAGGGGGAGGGCATGCTGGAGGAGACGGACGACATGGGCAGGTCCCGCAACGCCGGTCCGGCCACCTCCCCGGGGCCCGGCGGCGGCCCGGCCAACGCCGGAATGTACTGACCAGCCGGCCCGCGCGCGGCGGTTCACCAGCCGGCCCACGCGCGGCGGTTCACCAGCCGGCCCACGCGCGGCGGCTCGGGCGCGGCCCGCGCCCGACTCAGACGGCTCAGGCGCGGCCCGCGCCCAACTCAGACGGCTCAGGCGCGGCCCGCGCCCAACTCGCCGGCCCAACGCCGGAACAGGGTGTGCGGCACGCCCAGCGCGTCGAGCACCTTGCCGGCCACGAAATCGACGAGTTGCTGGGCCGAGGCGGAGGCCCCGGCGCCGTAGAAGCCGGGGCTCGCGGGCAGCACCACCGCCCCGGCGTCGAGCAGCGCGATCAGGTGCTCCAGGTGGCTGCGGGTCACCGGCGTCTCGCGGGGCACCACCACCACCGGCCGGCGCTCCTTGAGGTTGACCTCGGCCGCGCGCTGCAGCAGATCCTTCGAGAGCCCGATGGCGATGCCGGCGCAGGCCGCCGTGCTGGCCGGGACGACCGCCATCCCGCGTACCCGGTAGGAGCCGCTGCTGGGGCCGGCGGCGAGGTCGCCCGCGGGCCAGTGCCGCACGTCGTCGCCGGTCAGGTCGCGCCCGAGCCAGGCCGCCAGGTCGTCCGCCCAGTGGCCGTCGCGGAAACCCCGCCCGGTCTCGTCGAGGACGGTCAACCGGGCGGCCCGGGAGACGATCAGGTCCACCGGCTCGCCGGCGTCGAGCAGCCCGCGGATGACGGCCGCCGCGTACGGCGTACCCGACGCCCCGGAGACCCCCACCACCCATGGTTCGCGCATACGGTCCAGCCTGCCTGGTCGAACGAGGCCGCCGGTGGGCGCCCCCGGCGGCCGGGCCGTCCGGGTTCCCCGCGCCCGGACCGACCTGCCATGCTGCCGGGGCAATCCCGCCACACGGGGAGGAATCGGTATTAACGATCCCCACGGATAAATCCGGGGGATTTTCCTCCGGGGCCAGGCCCTGGATTCCCAGCTCGGACCGCACCTGATCCACCGTCCCGGAAG
>NZ_JBICUP010000032.1:0-84129 GCF_043198215.1 Micromonospora sp. NPDC048830 | reverse complement strand
GTGATCGGCGACTCCCACACGCCCACCGAATCACCCAATACCAAAAATGATCAACCGGCGAACGACATCAACTGCGTCGGTGGATCGAGGCTGAGAGGAGCGCGGACAGTAGGAATACGGCGCGGTCTTCTACTTGGGCCTTTGGCACAGTGAAATCTCGCAATCTCAGCTTCGGCGTGTCACATTGATGTCATCATTCGTTTGTGCAACGGTGTGCGGTCAGCTCGTACGCAACGACGGAGGCGCAGTGCGCGAGGTTGAGGTCAAATACCAGGTCCAGGACGCGGAGGCGCTACTCGTCGCGCTCAAGGCGCGTGGCATCGAGCTAAACGACCCGATCACCCAGGACGACCAGGCGTACACGCCCGAGGGCTGGTCGTACGGTGACGGCAAGCTCGGCGTGTCCTTCGTGCGTCTGCGTACGGTGGCCGGTCAGCACACCTTCACGCTCAAGCGTCCGGCCGAGAACGCGCTGTCATGCGACGAGTACGAGACGGCGGTAGCCGACCGCGAGCAGATGCACAGCGCCATCCTGGCGATGGGCTTCCGCTCTACGGTCCGCATTGTCAAAGTCCGTCGCACGGCCGCGCTGCCCGACCTCGAACTGTGCGTTGACGAGGTAGCCGGCCTCGGCACGTTCCTCGAGCTGGAACGCATGGTTGCCGACGACGTACCGGGAGAGGCGGTGCAGGCCGAGTTGGCGGCGTTCGTCGCTTCGCTGGAGATCGAGGCCACCCGCACGGACGAGACGTACGACTCCCTGGTCCGGGCCGCCTCGGCGTCAGCCTGACCGCTGCTCCAGCCGCTCAAGGACGGCATTGAGCACAACGGCCGCCACGGCTTCGGCTGGCTCGTCCGCGACCTCATGGTGAAGGACGGCCGAGCCAGCCTCCTGGAGTTGGTGCACGACCTCCCGGTAGAGCCGGTCTTCAACGGCGCGGGCTGCCGCCCCGCCAAGGTGGAACCGGCTGTAGACACCACGATCGGCCGCACGTTGCTCGGATCGTTTCGGCTCGCCCGTCAGCACCACCGTGAGGTCGGGTTCGTCGGCGTACTGGTTGAGCTGAGCCAGGAAGCCTGGCTCTACGCCGTCGATCCGTTGCAACACAAAGGATGTCGGCACGTAACGGTCGCAGACCACCACATAGCCAGCCCGAAGCGCAGGCCGGATGTCGTACTCCAGGTGGTAGTACCGATCCGCAGCCACGAGGCAGGCCAGCACCAATCCGCGGTACTCGTCGGTGCCCTGCCGCGCCAGCTTGCCGAGGGCAGAGTCAGACGGCTCCTTGGTGGCGACGACCGGGACGCCACGAGCTGCCAGCTCGGCCCGTATGTGCTCGACCACCGTGCTCTTGCCGACGCCGCTCGGACCTTCGATGACCACGAAGAACCCAGGCCCCTGGTTCATGCGGCCACCGCCGTCGAACGCTGGAACTGTTCGCGTGACAACTCGGTGAGGCGGGCGCGCACCTCGTCTACGGTGGCTTCCCCAAACTGGATGTTGACCGAGAAGTTGAACTCGTCGCGTCCACGCATGGCCTCATCGACGCCACCGGCCGTGAGGTCGACGGCCGTGTAGTCGAGAAGCTGCTGCGGGCTGTATTTCCCGCTTGCGATGAGCCGTTGCCACTCAGGCGTGCCGGGGTACGGCCGGAACTCGAAGACGCTGGCTCGGAAGCGGCCGGGCTGATGCGCCGTGATGTCCCACAGGTCGTAGACCAGACGTACGGTTTCCGCCAGCTCCTCGCGGGTCTCGGTTGGGAAGCCGAGAATGAAGTAGCCCTTGACCGAGATGCCGCGCTCCGTGAGTCGCCGGACGACCGAGCGCGTCATGTCGGCCGTGATGCGCTTGCCCATGTGCTTGAGCAGTCGCTCACTCCCCGACTCGATGCCGAGCGCCACCTCTCGGCAGCCGTTGAGCTTTAGCAGCTCCAACATCTCGTCACTCATGCGGTTCAGGATGTTGATACGGCCGGTGGCGTCCCAGACGTAGCGGTTGCCGATGCCCGTAGCCGTGAAGGCGGCCATGCAACGACGGATGAAGCGCTCGTAGCCGAGGAACAGGTCGTCGACGAAGCGGAAGGCCGTCACACCGTAGTGCGTGTGCAGCTCCGTCATCTCCTCGATGATGTTCTCTGGCATGCGGGTGCGGATGGTGATGTCCGGGTTGGCGCTCACGGCCGCGCCGCAGAACGAGCAGTCGTAGGGGCAGCCACGAGCCCCGACCATGTTGGCCTCTAGCCGCCCGTCGCCGGCGCGGTACGGGTCGTCGGTGAGGAACGTGCGATCTACGAAAGGCAGACTGTCGATGTCCGGGGCGAGGTGGTGCCCGGCGCCCATACTGCCGCCCGTGACCGGCGTGCCCATAATGGGATCGAGCCACATCACGCCAGGCAGCTCGGTGCGGTAGCGGCGGTCCTTTAGCAGCTCGGCTACTCGTGTCTCGCCTTCGCCCAGCACCAGCGCTTCGCAGCGGGCGAACCGCGGGTCGGTCAAGGTCTCAGTCGGCATGGCCTTGGCCTGGTGACCGCCGACCATGACGTTGATGGACGGATCGAGCCCTGACGCGATGCGGGCGCTGATCTCGTACGTCGGCGCGAGCAGGTTGAAGCCCGCCCAGCGCGGTGACAGCTTGTTGACGAGTTGCGCGGTCTGGTCGAGGCCGAGCCCCAAGGCTTCCGCGTCGACGACGCCGACGTTGAAGCCTTGGCGCTTGGCGTAGGTGGCGATGTAGCCCATGCCGAGCACGGGCAACGTAAAGTCGTTTACGCGAGGTCGAAGGCTGTAGTCGCGCAGAGGCGCGTTGATGAACAGGGCGTCGAGCGGATGAGCGAGGTCCGCGCCTGCTACGGCACGGTCAGCCGATATCTCCATGTTGAGAACCCCAAGCGAGCGTCAAGAGCGTGAGCGAGCTGAGATGTTCGCCAGCGAGCGCCCGCCAGGTCTGACCGAATGCCGGTTCATCGGCCGGCCAGTCGCTACCGGGTGCAGCTCGCTTGGCCCAGGTCCGCACCGCGAGATCGGCGTAGGGGTAGAGCGACCAGTCGTTACTCCAGTCGGCCACGGTGGCGTGCGCGGTCCAGGGACCAATACGCGGCACGGCTTGAAGTTCGGTAATGAGCGTGTCGGGCGCAAGCTCACGCCATTTCGCTCCGTGTTCCAAGTACGCCTCGGCAGCCGCCTTGAGCGGGCGGCGCTTGAAAGCCATACCGATGGAACTGAACTGGTCATCGCTCAGCCCGAGCACAATCTCTGGTGCCGGGAACAATGCATACGTGGTGCCGTCCGGGAGACTAACCTGCTCACCGTGTGCTTGGCAGAACGCTCGATACAGCTTCTTTGACTGTCCGGCACGAATAACCTGCCGGATAATCGACGTACCGATTGCATCCCACAGGTCGGCATTACGGAAGCGCACGACCGATCCAAGACCGCGCAGGGCGGCCGTCAGTTCAGGAACCGTGCTTAGCCCCTTCGACAGCGTGAAGACATCGCGTACCGGCTCGGCTCCGGTGCCACTCAGGAGGTCAAGGGTCAGCTTGCTCTCCTGGAGCGTGGCGAGCCAGCAGCCAGCGTCCAAGGCGAAGACACGCTGAACACGGCCGTCTGCATGTTGCCAGGCAGCGTGCTCGGTCATCACGAAGTCAAAGGCGTCGTGCATAGTGGTGAAGTCTCCGAACGGTTGTTTATAGCTTGGGATGAGTTCATTATCTCATGGCGCACCCTCCTCGGATTCACCGAGATTGCGAAGCCCGTCCATGACGCGCCGCAACATGTCAGGGTCATTCATAATCTCGATAGGCTGGACGCCTTTTGGCACGGAACCCCGGGTACGTCGGGGCAGTACGCGCGGTATCTCTTGGGTTTGGTCGAGTGAACTGCTGGGGCCTGACAAAGGCAGCTCGCACCATACAATCTTGCCTCCGGCGGGCGGGCGGTAGTAGTTCCATCGCTTCCCGAGTGAGCGCGTGAACGGGATATCGCCGCCTGTAGCCGTAAGCTCTGGATCGCTGTCGGCAACCTCAACAATGAGGTTGTCCCCTAAAATGAGAAGCCGCACCAAGATGATCTTTAGGTCGTCCAGTTCTGCCCAGCGGGGGTTTGGCTCAATAATTCCGGTGGTGCGGACAGCGCGCGTGACGAGTTCAGTCGTCAGCTTTTCGACCGGCTCAATAAGATGATCGAGCCGCCATGACTGGAGTGTGTACCTGGTGAAAAGTTGCGCGCAGACGGTGGCCGTTGAGAGCGCCGCGAGCTGCATTTCGCTGCGTACGCGAATCTCAGGGCGAGGAGGATGAGTCATGGCTACCTGCGCCGGTCGCTCTACCAGAGTCGTCATGGCGTTCCTCCGCTGGGGGTTGGTCCATTACGAAAACTCGTGCCCCGGTTTCCAGCTCAATGAGGGCGCGCATAGCCTGATGAACACCAGGAAATCTTGAGAAGTGGCAGAGAGATGGGATGAGGACACCGTCAACGCCGGGGCGACGAAGCGTCTCGGCCATCACAACAAAGCCGCTCCGGCCAAACTGGTCACTGATTCGTGCGTCGCGGTCGGTGAAGACGTCAGCCAGCGTGAACCCTTCACGCTCGGCGCACGCCGCAAGATCACGCATGAGGCAGTCGCCAAGCTCTTGCGGGTCGGCCGGGTTGAGGCGGACGTAGCCGTAAACAAGCGGTCGCATGGTTCGCAGCGCCCCTCCAGGAGGCACGTGGAGGGCCAGACCGGCGACGGCTTCGGGGAGCAGCATCGCCGGTCCGGCCGATTTGGGACGGACACTCACAGCAGCGCCAGGTTGTGGTCCGCGAGCCGGACGGGCTCGCGCGGCCAGTCAAGACCGCAGACGACGCACAGCCCGCCCACCGAGGCGTGCTCATGCAGCACTCCGACCGCAGTGCTGCATAGCCGTTGCAGCTCCGGCGGGAAGTGGTCAGCGGCGGGCAGTACGGCCGTACCCTGCTCTTGGCGGGTCATGGATGGTTCTCCCTGGTCGGGACGTGTCCGGTAACCCGAGAGTGCGGCGGCTGGGCCGTCCGGGGCATGATCGCGGGGGTATACGCGCCATACATGACATGTATGCGGTCCGCCACGTAGGGTGGCCAGGCCCTAGAATTGCTGGTCAGGATGCCGCCCCTGGGAGATGGGACGATCATGGACGCGAACCGCTCGGCGCGTTACTGCCGTTGCGGGACGCGCCTTGCCCGCGACAACAAGAGCGGCCAGTGCGCCCCATGCCAAACCAAGACGCGCGATTTCATCATTCAGCCGCCGGATTTGCCTGACGACTTCTGGGACACCGATCAATTTCGAGATGCTTTCGCCGTGCAGCACATCGGCCACGTTTCACGGGCGTATCGCAAGCACCCGCAGCACATTGCCGTGTACGGAAAGGATGGCGTCCCGCAAGGTGTTGTCGCCGGGTGGCTCGGCCTGACGCAGGCCCAAGTCAGCCGCATCGAGAACGGCGCCCCGGTCCGCCATCTTGACAGCCTGACGCATTGGGCGCGCACGCTTCGCATTCCGGAGCACCTACTGTGGTTCAAGCTGCCTGGTGAGCCGCCCGCCAATGGCGATTGCAGTACAGCCGAAGTGGGGAGGGTGGCTGTCCCCCGCCAAGCCTCGCCGCGGCCTGTACTGATTCAGGCTCAACCGCTCGGGCTGTCGTTGGGCGGCGGGACTGGCTACGTCGGTGCGATGCAGTCGTTCCGAGCAGCAGATCGCCAGGTTGGCGGCGGCCACCTCTACGCCACGGTGGTGAAGTACCTGCAAGCCGAAGTCGCGCCGCGCATGTTCGGAGTCGATCACGGCAGTGATGGACGGTTGGCGTTCGCGGCCGCTGCTGCCTTGACCGAGATGGCCGGGTGGATGGCTCACGACGCCGGACGTGACCAGGCTGCCGAACAGCACTTCGCGCGCTCTCTTGATCTGATCAAGCTCGGCAAGGACCGCCAGCTCGGCGTGCACATCTTGGCCAGCATGAGCCACCTTGCGCACCACCAGGGCAAGCCGGCCGAGGCCATCCAGTACGCACGGCGAGGCCGTGAGGCGCTGGCGCGTGGTCCGCGGTTGCCAGAACTCGAAGCTCGTCTTCTTGCGATGCAGGCCCGTGGCTTCGCCGCGTTGAGACGACCCGAGGACTGCACGCAGCTGCTCATCGAGGCGGAGCGGGTACTTGAAGCGCAGCCGGCCGAGGAGCGGTCGCCGTGGGTCAGTCACTTCGATGAAGGCTCGCTTGCGAACGAGGCCGCCCGGTGCCTGCGCCAGCTCGGTGACCTCGCTCAGGCAGAACGGCAGGCCGAGCGCGTCATCGAACTACGCCCAGGGGACCGCACGCGCAGCCGAGCATTCGGGCAGCTCATCCTCGTGACCGTGCTCATCGCCCAAGGCAGGCCCGACGAAGCCTGTGCGGTCGCTCAAGAGGTGCTGAACGCGACCCAGCAGCTCGGCTCCTATCTCGTCATCCAGCAGCTTCTTGATCTCAGGCGCTTGCTGGAGTCACACCGGGGTACTCCAGCGGTGGCCGAGTTCTTGGGTTGCCTCGATGAGGCGCTCAGGGAGCGGGTGTGGCTCTACCAGTGGCTTACACAGGACGGACGAAGCGATGGAACGGCGCTCGGGGAGAAATGGTGAACGCTGACGCTCCGCTGTATGAGCGCGACCCGGAAGCGTGGCAGGCGTACTTGGCAGAGGGTAACGCCAAGCAGCCACGCAAGCGCGTCAGCGCTGACGTTCTCCTCCGCGACCGTGAGGGGCATTTTCTCCTTGTCGACCCGCAGTACAAGCCGGACTGGGACATGCCCGGTGGCATGGCGGAAGCCAACGAGCCGCCGCATGAAGCCGTCCGCCGTGAATTGCGGGAAGAACTTGGCCTCGACATCCACGCCGCTGGGCTCCTGGTGGTCGATTGGGTGTCACCACATGGCCCTTGGGATGACCTGCTCGCGTTCATCTTTGATGGTGGCGAGTTGACCGACGAACAGATTGCCACGATCAAGCTTTCGGATGGCGAGCTGTCGGCGTTTGAGTTCTGCACTCCTGAGCAGGCCCAGGAACGACTCCGGCCATATGTATGGCGTCGGGTCGCCGTTGCCTTGGATGCGCTAAAGACGGGCCACGTGCAATACCTACTGGACGGCTATGCGCGCTGATCCGGTTTCTCGTCTAACTTGTAGCGGATAACGACCGTACCGGGTTCCATCTTGCGGAGCAGTGATTTTAGCTCGGAGTCTCTCAGCTGAGAGTGGACCCCGGGACGTGATTGAGGGCGGCCCGGTCTTGTCCTGCCGAGCCGTACGATCTCCGTCATGGGCAGCAGCTACCAGACGGTCCTCGCCACCGGCGACCTGGCCGACGTGCGCACGGCGGTCGCCGAATCGGGACAGGACGCCGTGGTCATCCCGGTCGGCGACCGCCGGTGGGCGGTGGTGCCGGCGCAGGACGACGGCTACGCGGAGACCGAAGACCTGGCGGAACTGCTCAGCCGCCCGGAAGGCAGCGTGGCGGCCTCGTTCGACGTGTTCGACTCCGACTACATCGTGGCCAAACTGTTCCGCGGTGGCCGCGGATACCACGACTATCTCTCCGATCAGGCATACGTCATCGAGTTGTGGGACGAGGACGACAACGAGATCCTTCTCGACCCGCTCGGTCGGCCGTACCCGCCGAACGCGACCCCGCCTACAGGCGCATACGGCGCCGACCCAGCCGCGTTCGCACCGCTCGGCATCGCCCCGATCGACGAGACGGCGCTGAGCGCCGCACTCCGCGGCCCGGTGCACATGGCGGAGAAGCAGCACCACGCGATCCTGCACGCGCTGAATCTCGATCCCCGTCCACTGCAGATGTCCTACAAGCGGGCCGTCACCTCAGGTCTGGGCGTCTAAAGGCGGCTCACGGTTGCCAGAGTGGACGTGATTGAGGGCCCTACCCCGTGGCGCTCATGACGACGGGCACCGCCACGACGTTGACGCGGCTGCCGTCCTGCGCCGACACCTCGTACACCTCGATGGTGCCCGGTCCGGCGCGGTCCAGCCGGTAGCCGACCCGTACCCGGTAGTCGCCGCGGCAGCCGGAGCCGCACGCGGCGGTGGTGAACGCGGTGCCGATCTCCCGGCCGGCGGCGTCCAGGATCCGGACGCTCACCGTCGCCTCGAAGACGTCGGCGGTCCCGGTCACCGTCACCGGGCTGGTGACCCTGTCGCCGATCGACGGGGCGGTCACCACGATCGCCGGCAGGAGGTCGGCGTAGTCGCCGCGCCCGGTGGGTGCGGTGTCGGTCGGGCCGAAGGCCACCCGGCGCACGGTGGGAAACTGGGTCAGCGTCCAGACCACCTGGGCCCGGCGGAGTCGGACCTGCGCCGCGTCGCCGGCGTCGAAGCCGGCCGACGGGGCCAGGGTGGCCACCCCGGCGGCGATGTGGACGACCTGGTTGCCGGCCGGGACGAGGGTCGCCAGGCCGGTCGCCGCCTCGACGCGGGTGGGGCCGCCGGCCAGTTCGGTGAGGGCCAGTCGGGACGTGGCGAGGGTGGCCGGCAGCGTACGCCGGGTCGGTGCGAGCTTCCCGTACCGGACAAACCAGAGCTGTACGGTGATGCTGCCGCTCGGGTTGGTCTCCGGGGCGGTGGGTGAGACCGACGGGGGTCGGCGGCTCGGCGACGGGCTGGTCGGGTGGGTCTGCGGGCTGGCGCCGGTCGGGGTGGCGCCGGCGCTGGTGCTCGCGCCTGCCGGCGCGGGGCCGAGGGTGCCGGTGCGGGCCGGCGCGCAGCCGGCGGCGAGCAGGAGCAGCGCCGTGAGCGGCGCGGTCAGGCGTCGCACCGGTCACCTCCGTCGATCGGGAGTTCCAGGCGGAGGCGGCTGCCCCGGCCGACCTCGCTGTGTGCCTCCAGCCGGCCGCCGAGCAGCCGGGTGTTCTCGTGCGCGATGGCCAGGCCGAGGCCGCTGCCGGGTCCGGTGCGGGCCGGGTCGACCTTGTAGAAGCGGTCGAACAGGTGCGGCAGGTGCTCGGCGGGAATGCCGGGGCCCTGATCGGTGACCTCGACGACGACGGTCGCGCCGGTGTGCCGTACCTCGGCCCGGACCTCGCCGCCGCCGTGCTCGACCGCGTTGGCCACCAGGTTGGCCAGCACCCGCTCCAGGCGGCGCGGGTCGGTGCCGGTGGTGGGCGCCTCCCCGGCGACGGTCACCCGGTCGGTCCAGCCTCGCGCGTCGATGATCCCGCGGAGCAGCGCGACGATGTCCACCGGCCGGATCGACACGGGCTCCCGGCCGGCGTCGAGGCGGGAGATCTCCATCAGCTCCTCGACGAGCCGGCGGAGCCGGACCACGTCGGTGACGAGGAGTTCGGCGGCCCGGCGGGCGTCGGCGGGGAGGGCGTCGAGCTGGCCGGCGAGCAGCGACGCCGCGGCCACCAGCGCGGTGACCGGGGTACGCAGTTCGTGCGCCACGTCGGCGGTGAACCGCCGCTCCCGGGCCTGGGCCTGGGACAGCGCCTCGATCTTCGCCTCCAGCGCCTCGGCCATCTCGTTGAACGACGCGGCCCACCCGCTAAACTCGTCACGACCATGCACCGGCAGCCGGGTGTGCAGCAGTCCCTCGGCCACCGCCCGGGCCGCCCGGCTGGCCCGGCCCACCGGCTCCAGGGTGCGCCGGGCGAGGGTGTTGCCCACCGCGGCGGCGAGCAGGACCACCGCGACCCAGCCGACCGCCAGCGCGGTGCGGAGCTGGCGGAGGCCGTCGGCGAGGTCGTCCTCGACGGTCACCACGTACAGTTCGGCGGTGGAGCCGGGGATCCGGCCGCCGACCACGAGCAGGTGCGGCCGGTCGCCGCCGGGAGAGCGTTGGAAGCCGAGCTGCCCGGCGGCGACCGCTTCGCGCAGGTCCGGGCCGGGCGCCGGCGCGTACCGGGGGTTCGACGCCTGGGCGTCGCCGGCGACCAGCAGCACGTGCCGTCCGTTCTGCTCGAAGCTTGCCAGCAGGTCCGCCCGGCGGGCGTCGGTCAGCGGCAGGAACTGCGCGGCGAGGACGAGCTGGTAGCGGGCGTCGGCGGCGGCGCGTTGCAGCGAGCCGTCGAACCGGGCCTGCCGCAACATCAGGTACGACCCGCCGGCGAGCGCGCCGGCGGAGACCCCGGCGACGAGTACGAACGCGACGACGAGCCGGCGCCGCAGGCGCCCCGGGGTGACTCTGCCCGCCGTCATCGCGCCGTCACCCCGTCGACAGTTTGTAGCCCGCCCCGCGGACCGTCCTGATCAGCGTGGGGGCCCCGGGATCGTCCTCCACCTTGGCGCGCAGCCGTTGCACGGCCACGTCCACGAGCCGGGAGTCGCCGAGGTAGGTGTGCCCCCACACCCGGTCGAGCAGCAGTTCGCGGGTGAACACCTGCCCGGGTCGCCGGGCCAGTTCCAGCAGCAGCCGGAACTCGGTCGCGGTGAGGAGCAGCTCGCGGCCGGCCTTGCGGGCCACGAACCGGGCCGGGTCGAT
The DNA here is from genome assembly GCF_043198215.1 of Micromonospora sp. NPDC048830. Classification (NCBI taxonomy): domain Bacteria; kingdom Bacillati; phylum Actinomycetota; class Actinomycetes; order Micromonosporales; family Micromonosporaceae; genus Micromonospora; species Micromonospora sp. NPDC048830. The sequence continues at coordinate 73,652 of NZ_JBICUP010000032.1, read as the reverse complement.
CTCCAGCGGCCCGGCCGTCACGGTGGTCTCGGTGACCGGAGCGACGGTACGGCGCAGCACCGCGCGGACCCGGGCCACCAGTTCCGGTAGGTCGAACGGTTTGCGCAGGTAGTCGTCGGCGCCGCACTCCAGCCCGACGACCACGTCGATGGTGTCGGTGCGCGCGGTGAGCATCAGGATCGGCACCTGGCTGGTCCGCCGGATCTCCCGGCAGACCTCGAAGCCGTCGAGGCCGGGCAGCATCACGTCGAGCACGATCAGGTCGACCGGCCGGGCCCGCCACGCGGTGAGGGCCGTGGGACCGTCGACCGCGGTGTCCACCCGGAACCCGGACCGGCGCAGACCGAGGGCGGTGACCTCCCGGATGGAGGCATCGTCCTCAACGACCAGCACGCGGCCCTCCATAGCTACCCAGCGTAGCCGGGGGCGCCGCGCCGGGACCCTGGCGCAACGGCCGGTGATGGGGACCCGGTCGGCCCCCACCACCGGCGCAGGGCTCATGCCTGCCACTGGTGAACCACGTCGAGGACGATCCGGCTGTGCGTACCGGGGCCGCTGAGCACGAAGACCCGGAACGGCAGTTGGGCGCGGACGCCCACGGCGAAGGTGGTGTAGCCCTCGAAGCTGCCGCCGAAGACCACGTCCCGCAGGGTCTGGTAGCCCAGCACGGTCGCGGCGTGCTCCCCGGTGCGGTACGGCACGGTCGCGGCGTGGTTCTCGTCGTACGCCGGGGCCCGCAGCGACACCCGGAGCAGCGCGCCACCGGCCGTGTACGGGGACAGCGACAGCCCCTGCCCCTCGGTGAAGGTCTCCCCGTACTCGACGGACCAGCCGTCGGCCGGGCCGGTGAACTCGAAGACCACCCGGTCCCAGCAGTCGTGCTGCCCGGTGCGGACCTCGACCAGCGGGGCCGTGCTGAGCGTGCCGCCCGTCTTGGCCGTGCTGCCCCACGTGATGCCGCAGTACGGCGTGGCCGCCGCGGCGCCGCCGTTGCCGGCGACCAGCCCGCCGAGCACGACGACCAGGGCCATCAGCGCTCTCCTGAGTCTCATCGCTGTCCTCCTGTCGATGCGCGGGACGCTCACCGGACCGTCTCCGGTGCCTCCCGTGGCTCGACGGTCGGCCCGCCGTGGCACGCGGGCTTCGCAGCGGGGTAACCAGCAGGTAACAGCGGCCGCAGGCCGGCGGGGGGATGCCGGGGCGGCAGTGGCGATGCCATTGACGGGCATGGGCATGCCCGTACGCTCGGCAACGACCCGCACGGCCGCGAGACCGGAGCACACCCGAGCACAGCCTCTACGCGAATCGGCCACCGCTGGTGTGACCGGCTGCCAAACTGTGTCGGGTGGGTGAGGACGGAGTACCCGGTCGCAGTTCAGCGCGGCCACCGCTCGGTACGCGCTGGCTACGCGAGGGCACCGGCGTGTCCACCGTGGAAGTCTTCGTCGACCTGGCGTTCGCCTTCGCGTTCATCCAGGTCACCGCCTTGATGAGCGACGACTTCACCAGCCACGGCATGCTGAACGCGATGCTTGTGCTGACCCTGCTGTGGTGGACATGGTCCGTCTACGCCTGGTTGGGAAACAACCTCCAGGCACGGACCGGGCTGATCCGGATCGCGTTGCTGGCCGTGGCGATGATCACCTTCGTGATGGCGGTGGTGGCTCGGCAGGCGTTCACCGATCTCCCGGGTGCGGCCATCTCGGGGCCGCTGGTGTTCGTCGCGTGCTTCGTGGTCATTCGGCTGGTGCATCTGGCGCTGCGCTGGCACGCCGTCCCCGGCACTCGGCCACACACCGCCCTGCTGGTCGCCGCACCAGTGTTCATCGCCTCGATCCTCCTGTTCGCCGCCGCCATCGTGCCGCAGCGGCTGTTTCACGACCCGGGGATGGTCAAGGGCAGCCAAACCGGTCTCTGGGTGCTTGCCATCGGCATCGACTATGGCCACAGCCTGCTGATGCGGTCGTGGGGGTGGCACGTCGTCTCGGCCCGGCACTGGGCGGAGCGGCATGGCCTCATCGTGCTTGTCGCCTTCGGCGAGTCGCTCATAGCGGTTGGCCTTACCAGCAGCCGCGTGCCGATGAGTGGGCCGCTCGTCGCGGCCACCGCCTTCGCCGTCGTGATCGCAGCCGCACTGGCCTGGACATACTTCGACGTCGTGGCCATCGCTGCGGAACACACGCTGATCCTCAAACCTGTTCAGCGTCGGCTTGCCGCTGCCCGTGACGCCTACACCTATCTACATCTGCCGATGATCGCCGGCATCATGCTGCTCGCCCTTGGTCTGGCGAAGGTGGTAGCGATCATCCAACACAACGAGCTGCACCGCGCGTCCGTGCCGCTGGCAGGTCTCGGCCTCTACGCCCTCTACGGTGGGGTGTCCCTGTTCCTGCTCTCCCACGTCGGCTTCCAACTGCGGATCACGCGCTTGTTCAGGAGGACCATCTGGCCACGACTGATCGCCGCAGCACTGCTGGCGGGGATCATCCCGATCGCCAACCGGTTCCCGGCGGTGGCAGCGCTCGGCCTGCTGGCGGCCATCTGCGTCGGCCTGGTCATTACGGAGGTCATCCTCGCCGGCGGGCAGCGCAAGGAACTGCGCGAGGCGGCTGTGGCCGGAACCCTTTGGCCAAAGCGACCAACGCGGCCCTGACCGCGACAACCGGCACCCCCGCTCGCTGCCATCCAGCAGGCACCTCTGAGCCGCCGCACTTCACTGCTGCACCAAATCGGAAAAGGCCGTCTCCGACTGACGGAAAACGGCCTTTGATGAGGTGGAGCTGAGGGGATTTGAACCCCTAATGCCGAATGCCATCGATAGATCATCCTGAACCGGACAGATCCGGCCCCTGAGCAGGGCGGCGGCCTTCATCGCCTCTCGACGTTTTACAGGCGTTTCCGGGCTCGTTTGTGCCGGATCTGTGCCCGATGATCTTGCAACAGCATCGATGACTGCGATCAAGTACTACTGCTGCGGTCGCTCCTGGGGGCAGAGTTCGGCCCGGACATGCGTCCCGCACCACGGCGGTAGCTCGGCCGACCAGACACGCCACCCACCGGCATCCCGCCGCATCTCCCACCGCCACGGGTGCGCTGTGCCGGCCATCGCGTTGGGTCCGTCCCACCAGACTCCCGCGTACCTGCGCGACGACCAGGGCGCGATGCTCCGCGCTTCTCGGCCGTGATCCCGCCGGCCGTTTCCACCTTCGAGGGGCGGGCGCCCAGTGTTCTGGCTTGACAACCGGACGCGACGAAGAGCCGGGCCGATTGGGTATGAGTTCTGCGGATTCTCGTGAACTCAGCACCGGATACACCCGTATCTGATGTTGAAGAGGTGTTGCGCGCGTGTCAGGCGCAACTAATCCACAGCAGGGTCCCAGTACATCACCGAGCGTGAAGGATGGAACCACATGAAGCGAATGCGCACATTCCTAGCTACCGCGCTTACCGTCGGCCTAGCGGGTCTGCTTGCCCCTCTCCTCAGCCCATCTCCGGCAAACGCTGCCCAGTCGGACTGCACGACGACGGTATTCTGCCTCTGGATGGACATCAATTTCAGCGGACCCGTTCTCTACATCCACGGCCCCTCCAGCAACCTCTCGTACATAGGCGCTAACGACAAAATCAGCTCTGCCTACAACCGCTCGAGCGCAACCTGGTGCCTTTACGAGCACGCAAATTACGGTGGCCGGCGCTTGGTGTTCCCGCCGAACTCGCAGATCCATGACTTCCGCAACTACGGCTGGAACGACATCGCCAGCAGCGTCAAGCTGTGCTGACCCAGCGTGACGCGGACCAGGAGCTTTAGCAGCCGCCCTGGTGGACCAAGATCGACGCTAGGTCGCGCCCTGGTTGTGCCGGATGATCTTTTCTGGGCGTTCTTGCAGCTCACAGGGGGTCGGTTCCGGCCAGGCCTAAACCAGGGCACAACCTAGTTTCGATCTTGGCAAATTTGTTGGCTCTCGTGTCGCGGACCCTGCCCCCGGCGGACACCGCCACAGCGGCGCCTTTGACCTGACCGCGACCGGGCTACGAGGTCGGCTCCTGGGCGACCGGCCCGACCACGCCGGCCACCACCCCCCTCCCAGGTGCCAGTTTTGACCTGACCCGGACTGCGGTAGCGGCTGGCATGGGGGTCATCTGCTCGGGCACGGCGGACACCGCCCCCATGCTTGGGGCTTGCCGGTCCTCCCCTGCGCTTCCCGGGCAACAGCTCGTCTATCTCACATCGGGCAACCCCAGCCACCGACTGATGACCTCGGCGGACCCGGCGGCATCGGTGCCAGCGTGAGGAGTCACCGCGAGTCGGCAACCGGGCGACCACTCTTCCCGGTCTTCGAGAGCTGAACCACGACGGCACCGGAGGCGTGCCCAGCCAGCGCGACCACCGCGCTCCCGCCGTGTCCACTGCCGCGGCGTCCGGTCGAGGCTGACGCCAGAGCCGCGCGTGCCCCTGGTCGCGGTCGACGCCGGCTGGCTTGGCCCGTGCGGCTGTCTCTACGGCTCCCCACTGTCGCGCCGTGTGCGCCGGGGCGTGACCGGCCGCCAGGCCGCACGCGCGCCCCGGCGCGACACGGCGGCGGGCCGAAGGCCCGCCCTTGAGTCGGTGATGTGGACCTGGACGACCACGTGGCATTGGTGCTCGCGGAGCACGTCCGGAAGTACCCGCCCGCGTTGGTCGAGCTGCCCGACATCACCGCGGGGACTCCCGATCCGGGGAAGCCGGCAAAGCGGCGGGCGGTCTCGCTGTTGTTCACCGACGAACAGGGCAAGCCGATTCATGATCAGCGCTGGTCCGACCTGTGGCGCGGTTGGCGCAAGGCGGCAGGCTGGCCCGAGGACGGCACGTTCCACTCCCTGCGGCACTACTTCGCGACTCGCCTGATCACCTCGGGTGCCGACCCGACCGACGTGCAGAACGCGCTACGGCACTCCAGCCTGCGAATCACGCTGGAGACGTACGTGCACTGGTGGCCGAAGAAGAACCGTCGCCGGAACATCGTCAGCACGGCGCTTCGCGAGGCTGCGGGCAACCGCTCTGGGATAACGATTCCGGGCTGAGTTGTGCCGGATCTGTGCCCGATGATCAATGATCAGCGTTTCCGCTGCTCAACGGTGTTACTGGTGGAGCTGAGGGGATTTGAACCCCTGACCCCCTCGATGCGAACGAGGTGCGCTACCGGTCTGCGCCACAGCCCCTCCGCCGGTGAACCGGCGTCGGTCCCACCCGGCTTTCACCGGGCGGGCCGGCGACAAGACTAACAGCCCACCCGCCCCCCGCGCGAATCACCCCTCCGACACCCGGGATCTTGCCACGATACGCCCGGGTTGGTGATCGACTCCATGTCGGCGATGTGGCGGGGTCCCCGCCACGCCGATGCCCCCATGTCGCCGACATGGCCGGGTCCGGGCCGCGCGGATGCCCCCCGACATGGCCCCGGAACCCCGCCACACGGACGCCCCCATGTCGCCGACACGGCGCGGAACAAGCCCCACGGGAGGGGTCAGGCCGTGTGGGAGGTGCGGCCCGACTGGTACGGGCGACCGCGGAGGCCGCCCGCGCGGCGGTACGAGACGGAGCCGCCGCTGGCCGCCGCCGGCAGGTCCGCGGGGCGATCCAGGCCCATCGCCGTACGGCGTACCGCCTCGCGCTGGGCCGCCAGGCGGCGCTGCGCCTCCCGGCGGGCCGCCTGGCGGCGGGCCTGCTCCCGGCGCACCTCGGCCTGCCGGGCGGCCAGCCAGGCGGCCTCGCGGGCCCGGGCCCGCCGTCGGCGGCGCTCGGCCAGCACCCACCGGCGCAGGTGCGCGACGTACGCCACGAGCAGGGTGGCGGTGACCGAGAAGCTGATCCAGAACCCGGGGCTGACCAGCAGCACCCCGATCAGCTCGACGAGGTTGAGCAGCAGCAGGGCGGCCAGCACCCGCCGGCGCCGGTAGATCGCGGGGGTGTGCGGCCGGCGTCGGGGCGGGGTCCGTCGACGGGACTTCTCGGCCGCCGGCACGGCCCGCAGCCGGCTCGGCCGGCGCCGGGAGGGAGCCGGGGCGGGCGGCGCGGAAACCGGCGCGGACAGACCGCCCGTAACCGGATTCTCACTCAGGGTGATAACGAGTGAGCGGGGCGCGTTGACCGGCCGGCGGCCGGGAACAGTGCGGCGCCGTCGGCGGCGCTGGAGCACCCGCGCCGTCGACTGCGCCCGCTCCGCCACCAGCCGCTCGGTGGCGTCGTACCGGCGGACGAGCGCCGGGGCGAGGGCGAGCAGGCCGGCGGCGGCGAGGACGGCGAGGAGCACCGAGGTCGGCACCCTCACCCCTCCCGTCACTCAGTTCGGGCAACCGCCGTACGACCGCAGGATCTTCGACGGTGCCCGGCGCGGGCGGTCGATCATGCGGACGGCCAGCCGTCGCCGCAGCTTACAGTTACTTGAGGTTACGGGCCGCCGACCGCGATGATTGCGCGCCGCGCCGAGCCGACGGGGGTGGGACGGTTCACCCGGTGGTCGCGCGCAGCCGGTGCCAGCGGGCCAGCAGACCGCCCTCGGCGAGCACTTCCTCGCTGGTCATCGCGTATCCGATGTGGTCGCGCCAGGCGCCATCGATGTGCATGTAACGCACGTGGTACGACTCCTCGCGGAAGCCCAGCTTCTCCACCACCCGGCGGGACGGCGCGTTCTCCGGCCGGATGTTCACCTCGATCCGGTGCAGCCCGCCGGGGCCGAAGGCGTGGTCGACGGCGAGCGCCAGCGCCGTGGGGATGACCCCCTGACCGGCGACCCGCGAGTCGACCCAGTAGCCGGCGTACGCGGAGCAGAACGCCCGCCGGACGATGCTGCCGATGTTGAGGTGGCCGACCAGCCGCTCCCGCCCGCACTCGCGCAGGCACACCGCGAACGGCATCCCGTCACCGGTACGGGCCGAGCGGCGCAGGTCCCGGTACATCCAGCGGAACGCGGCAGGCGAGTTCAGCTCGTCCCAGCTCCCCGGCAGGGAGGACTCCCACGGGGCCAGCCAGCTCCGGTTGGCGCGGCGCACCTCCGACCAGGCCGCCGCGTCCGAGCGCCGGTACGGGCGCAGCAGCACCGGACCGTCCGCGAGCACCGCCGGCCAGCCCGGCGACCGCCCGAACCACCCAGAACTCACCGGGCTAGCCTTCCGTTCGCGACTGCGGGGCTCGCAAGCTCTCCTCGCATTCCTGCGCGACCGCGTCCCACCCGAGCCGCCCAGGAACGCTCGCTCCTCGCGCTCACCGGGCCAACGTCGTTCGCGACTGCGGGGCTCGCAAGCTCACTCCTCGCGCTCACCGGGCCAACGTCGTTCGCGACTGCGGGGCTCGCAAGCTCACTCCTCGCGCTCACCTACGCCGGTCCAGCAGGAGGACATCCACGGTGGAGCCGGCGGCGGCCGTGGTGACCCGCTCGCCGAGCACCATCAGCCCGTTCGCCTCGGCCAGCCCGGAGAGGGTGAACGGCCCGCCCGGCAGCGGCTGGACGGTGTAGCCGCCGCCGCGCCGCTCGGCGACGTGCGCCGGACGGAACTCGCGCAGCCCGCCCGGCGAGGTGATGGTCTCCAGCAGGTGGGCGCGGACGCTCGGCCGGAACACGGGCTCCGCCCCGGCCAGCAGGTTGATGGCCGGGCGGGCCAGCACCTCGAAGCCGATCAGCGCCGCGCCGGGCTCACCGGGTAGACAGACCACCGGCACCTCCTCGGCGCCGACCGTACCGAACCCGAGCGCGGTTCCGGGATACAGGGCGACCTCCGTGAAGGCGACCGGTCCCGCCCGGCCGCCCTCGCGGCGGGACAGGATGCGGCGGACCATGTCGCCCGGCCCCGTCCCGGTGCCGCCGGTGGTGATGATCAGGTCGGCGCGCAGGGTCTGGTCCTCCAGGAGGCCGCGCAGCCCCTCCGGGTCGTCGTCGCAGATGCCCACCCGGTACGCCAGCGCGCCGACCTCGGCCGCGGCGGCGGTCAGCGCGTGCGAGTTGGCGTCCACCACCTGGCCCGGCTGGCTGCCCCGGCCGACCTCGACCAGCTCGTCGCCGGTGGCCACGACGACCACCCGGGGGCTGGGCCGGACCACCACGTGCCCGATGCCGGTGGCGGCGAAGACCGCGACGAGCGCCGGGGTGACGTACGTGCCGGCGCGGGCGAGCACGGTGCCGGCCGGCAGCTCCTCGCCGGCCCGGCGCACCCCGTACCCGCGCTTGGGGGTGCGGAAGATCTCCACCGCGGCCATGCCCTGGTCGGTCCACTCCACGGGCACCACCACGTCCGCGGCGATCGGCAGCGGTGCCCCGGCGGCCACCGAGAAGCACGAGCCGGGGGTGAGCCGGACCGGCCGCCAGCTCGCCGCGCCGAGGTCGCCGACCACGTTGAGCCGCACGGTGCGCCCCGCGGGGCCGGAGCCGCGGTATCCCGCGACCCGGCCCGCGCCGGAGAGGTCCTCCCAGCGGGCCGCGTACCCGTCCACGGCCGCCTGGTCGAAGGCCGGGAACGAGTGCGGCGCGACGACGTCCTCGGCGAGGACGTTGCCGTACGCCTGGGTGAGGTCGAGGTCGAGCGGCGGCAGCGCGCGTAACCTGCGCAGCACGCTGCCCAGGTAGTCGGCGAGCGGCGTCAACTCGTTCGCGGCCGCCTCGGCGTCGGCCGTCGCGGTCATGTACTAGGACCGCCCGACGCGCCGCGCGCCCCGTTCAGGATCGCCGAGGTGACCGTCTCGTCGCCGGCGTTGACGAAGTCGGTGAGCCACGCGCGGAACTCGGCGCCCAGGTCCTCGCGCTCGCAGGCGATCTGCACCACGGTCTGGAGGTAGCCGAGGGGCATCCCTGTGTCGTAGCGGATGCCGCGGTAGACGATGGCGTGCACCGGGGTGCCCTCGGTGCGCAGCAGTTCCATCGCGTCGGTCAGCTGGATCTCGCCGCCGCTGCCCGGCTTCGTACGGCGGATCGCGTCGAAGATCTTGCTCGGCAGCACGTACCGGCCCAGGACGGCGAGGTTGCTCGGCGCCTCCTCCGGTGTGGGCTTCTCCACCAGGCCCGTCACCCGGACGACCTCGCCGATGTCGGTCAGCTCCGCCTCGGCCGGCTCCACGGAGGCGATGCCGTACCGCTTGGTCTCGGCCGGGTCGACCTCGAAGAAGGCCAGCACCACGCCGCCGGTGCGGGCCTGCAGCTCCAGCATCGCCGGCAGCAACGGCTCGGAGAGGTTGACGAACTCGTCGCCGAGCAGCACCGCGAAGGGCTGGTCGCCGACGTGCGACTCGGCGTACCCGACGGCGTGGCCGAGGCCGAGCGCCTGCGGTTGACGGCAGGTGTAGATCTCGGCCAGCTCGCTGGGGCGGCGCACCGCCGCCAGCCTGGCGGTGTCGCCCTTCTCCTCCAGCTTGGCCTCCAGGTCGGGGCGCTGGTCGAAGTAGTCCACCATGGCTGTCTTGCCCCGACCGGTGACCAGCAGCACGTCGCCGATGCCGGCCTGGGTCGCCTCCTCGACGATGTACTGGAGGACCGGCCGGTCGACCACCGGCAGCAGCTCCTTCGGCACCGCCTTGGTGGCCGGCAGGAACCGGGTGGCCAGGCCGGCGGCCGGGATGACGGCCTTGACCGCGCGGGCGCGGCCGGTCGCGGCGGCCGCTGAGGAGTTCGCTGAGTGCTCCGACATGTCGCGAGACTATCGGCCACGGCTCTGCCGCGGCGGGTGAGGACCGGAAGACGCGCCGCCCGGTGCGACCCGCGCCACGTCCGGATCGGCCCGCGCCGGGTCGACCTCGGCGGGGCCGACCAGGGCGGCCCGCGCCACGGCCGGGTCGATCCGCGCCGGGGCGACCTCGGCTGGGCCGACCAGGGCGGCCCGCGCCACGGCCGGGTCGATCCGCGCCGGGTCGACCTCGGCTGGGCCGGCCGGTGCGACCACCCGGGGCGGGTCGTCCGGCGGGACCGCGGGAGCGCCCGCCCGCGGCAGACCGTCGGCCGGGGTGACCGCCCCGGCCAGGACGGGAAGTTCCTGGGTCGGGGGCCAGGGGCGCGGGTCGGCCAGCCGCCAGGCGTCCCGCCCGGCCGCCTTCGCCGCGTACAGGGCCTCGTCGGCGGCGTCGAGGACCTGCTGGCCGGTGGTGGCGTGGTCGGGATACACGGCGATGCCCACGGAGACGGTGACGGCGATCGCCACCCCGTCCGGGCCGTCGAGCGCCACCGGGGCGCCCCGGACCGCCGCGCCGAGGCGCTCGGCCACGATCGTCGCGCCCCGCGCGTCCGTCTCCGGCAGCAGCACCACGAACTCCTCCCCACCCTGGCGGAACGCCAGGTCCACCTCGCGGATCTCGCCCCGGACCCGCCGGGCGAACTCGACGAGCACCGCGTCCCCGGCGGCGTGCCCCCAGGTGTCGTTGACCGCCTTGAACCGGTCCAGGTCCAGCGCCAGGACGCTGAGCATCCGGCCGAACCGGCTGGCCCGCTCCACCTCCCGGCGGATCGACTCGCGCAGGTAGCGGTAGTTCCACAGCCCGGTCAGCGGGTCGGTCAGCGACAACCGCTGGGCCTCCTCGTGCGCCCGGACGTTGTCCACGGCCACCGCCGCGTGCCCCGCGAAGGTGCGCAGGGTGACCAGGTCGTCGTCGTCGAACTCGTCGGCGCCCAGCCGGTCGTATAGAGCCAGCACGCCCAGGGCCGCCGCGGGTGGCGCCGGCTCCGCCCCGCCCGGGTCCGCGGACCGGGCCGCCCCGACCGGGTCCACGCCGGGCCAGGCCGTCCCGCCCGGGTCCACGCCGGGCCAGGCCGTCCCGCCCGGGTCCACGCCGGGCCGGGCCGCCCCGACCGGGCCGCCGGGGGCCGCGAAGGGCACCGCCACGTACGTCTCGCAGCGCGGCTCCCCCGTCGGAGGCGCGAACGGCTCCGCCCTCCCCCGGCGTGCCTCCCCGGTCGCCGCCACCGCGCCGACCACCCCGCTGCCCACCGGCACCCGCAGCGCCGACGCGTCGGCCGGCCCCGGCGCCGGGCCGGTGGGCCACCGCCCGTCCAGGCCCTCGGCGCACTGCCCCACCAGCACGGCGCCGTCCACCAGCAGCACGGCCCCGGCCCGGGCGCCGGTGGCCGCGATCGCGCTGTGCAGGATGACCCGCAGGATGCGCTGCAGGTCGTGGGTGCTGGCCAGGGTGTCACCGAGCACCGCGAGGTGCCCGCGCAACTGGTCCCGGCTGCTGGTCAGCGCCTGCACGTACGAGCCGGTCTCCTGGGTCATCCGGTTGAACGCGCTGGCGAGCCGGCCGATCTCGTCCCGGCTGCGCACCGGCACCCGGGTGTCCAGTTCGCCGTGGGTCACCCGGTCCACCGCGCCGGCCAGTTCCATCAGCGGCCGGGTGGTGACCCGGGCCAGCCGCCAGGCGGCGAGCACCGCCAGCAGCGCGGCGAGCACGACCGCGCCGGTCAGCGCCGCGTACAGGCCGGGGGGCTGCTCGCTCCGGACGGAGAGCACCAGCGGCAGGGGCTGCCCCGGCGCGGGACCCGCCCGGCGGACGTACCGGCCGTCGGCGGTCTCGGCGACCCGGTCGCCCGCGGCTGTGCCGGCGGCGGCCAGCACCGCGTCGCGTACCCCGGCGGCCTCGGTGGTGTGCGCGACCCGGTCGGCGCCGCCGGCGCCGTCGAGCAGGGTGACGGCGACCCCCGTGACCGCCGCCAGCCGGGCGACGAACGCCGGGTCGACGGGTTGCGCCGCGGCGACGGTGCCCAGGTCCCTGCCGGCCCGGTCGCGCAGCCCGACGCGGGCGCCGAGCACCCGCACCGGGCCGCGGGCGGGCCGGGCGGCGGAGCAGTCCAGCCAGGGCTGGGCGGGGGCGCCGGGGGTGGCGTAGCGGACCTGCCCGGTCACGTCGGCGACCACGACCGCGGCGGCCAGGCCGCGGCTGACCACCTGCCTGGCCGCGCCCGCCCGCCCCGCCGCGTCGGGGGCGAGGGCGACCGCGTCGGCCGCCGCGCGCAGTTGCTGGCAGAGGGCGTCGACCGAGGTACGGACGGTCGCGGCGGCCAGGCCGAGCCGTTCCGCCGACCGGCCTCGGTCGACGGCCGCCATGGTCGCGCCGACGAAGAACGCTCCGAGCAGGACAGGGCCGAGGACCACCACGAGGAAGGCCGCCGTCAACCGCCCGCGTAGCGTCAACGCTTCCCCCCGGAAGTTGCGCGTTCGATGCTAGCGATGCTGACACAGTGCGACGGTGGGGTAAACGTTGCGTCAGGAGTGTTGCGTGCCAGATTTTTCTGATGAAGCGGAAGTGACCCACGAGGCGAAACGCCGCCTCCGGGTGGAGTTGCTGGCCCGCCGCCGCGCGCTGCCGGCCGCGCGCCGGGCGGAGGCGGCGGCGTCCGTCCGGGCCGCGCTCGTCGACCTGGTACGCCGGCTGCGCCCGGCCCGGATGACCGCGTACGTCCCCGTCGGCTCGGAGCCGGGCGGGCCGGAGCTGCCGGAGGCGCTGCGCGCCGCGCTGCCGCCCGACGCCGAGCTGCTGCTGCCGGTGCTGCGGGAGGACCTGGACCTGGACCTGGACTGGGCGGCGTACCCGGGTCCGGGGTGCCTGGTGGCGGCCGGGCGCGGGCTGCGCGAGCCGGCCGGCCCCCGGCTGGGCTGCTCGGCGGTCGCCGACGCGCAGCTGGTGGTGGTGCCCGCCCTGGCGGTGGACCGGGGCGGCCGGCGGCTCGGGCGCGGCGGCGGCTCGTACGACCGGGCGCTGGCCCGGGTCGGCGGGACCGCCCTGACGGTGGCTCTGCTGCACGACGGTGAGCTGCTGAAACACCTGCCCGCCGAGCCGCACGACCGGCCGGTGCGCGCGGTGGTCGCCCCGGCCACGGGGCTGCGTACGCTGGCAGCCGGCCCGGTGTCGGCCCCGGCACTTCCGCTGGACGAACCCGGGTCGGATGACGCACCATTGGCACTCGAATAAGTCGAGTGCCAACAGGCCGTGCCAGATCCGGAGGAGAACGTGCCCACGTACCAGTACGCCTGCACCGCGTGTGGCCACCAGCTCGAGGCGGTGCAGTCCTTCTCTGACGAGCCGCTGACCGAGTGCCCCGCGTGCGAGGGACAGCTGCGCAAGCTCTTCAACTCCGTCGGCATCGTCTTCAAGGGCTCGGGCTTCTACCGCACCGACTCCCGCTCCGGCTCCGACACCGCCAAGAACGGGTCCGGCAAGCCGGCCAAGTCCGAGTCGTCCTCCGGCGGCGACTCCGGCTCGTCGAGCACGTCCGGCGGCTCCACCAGCGCGTCCAACGGGTCGTCCGGCTCCTCCGGCTCGTCCTCGGGCGGCGCGGCGAAGGCCCCGGCGGCCAGCGCCTCCTGACCCACCCCCTAGCAGATCCGCGCGCCCGGTGGGGGTTTTCCACAGGCGCCCCCGTTGTCCACAGGCCGCGCCCCGACCCGGGCGCGGCCTGTCGTCCGCCGCCTAGCCTGCTGCTCCCGGCGCCACCGCGGCGCGGGTGACGAGGCGGGAGGGCGGCATGGCGGCCAGCGGGGCGGTGGGGTCCGGGTCACTACGGCCGGTGCGCTGGCCACGCCACCCCCGCCGGTCCACCCTGTTGCGGGCCGCCCTGGTCGCCGCCCTGCTCGGCCTCGCCGCGGCGGTGCTCCAGACGCCGTCCGGCTGCCCGTCGGCCCCCGGCACGTCCGGATCTCCCGGGGCCACGGCGTCCCCGGGCGGCGGACCGGACGGTGACCCCGGGACGAGCGGCGGGGCCGGGCCGAGCGGGCCGCCGACGGCCGCCGCCCTGCCACTGCCCGACGGGGCGGTCGGCGTGCCGGTCCGGCTGGCCGAGCCGGCCGCGCTCGCGGTGGTACGCCCCGGCGCCCGGGTCGATCTGCTCGCCGTACCGGCCGACGGCCGGGCCGCCGAGGCCGACCTGCTGGCGCCCCGCGCGCTGGTGCTCGACGTGGTCGGGGCCGGCGCCGTGGACGGCTCCTCCGCGCTCTACCTGGCGCTCAGCCCCGAGCAGGCGCACCGCGCGGTGGGCCTGCCGGAGGGCAGCCGCTTCGCGATCGTGGTCCGCGGCTGAGTCGTGGTCCGCGGGCTGACGGCGCCCGACGCGGGCGGGAAGGCCGGCGAGAGCCGGGCGCGGGGCGGACGGGAAGGCCGGGTGCGAAGCGGACAGAGGGCCGGCGAGAGGGCGCTCAGTCCCAGTGCGGGGGGCGCTCGGCGAGCAGCCAGTCGTCGTTGCTGCCGGACACCTCGCCCCAGCCCCGGTCCGTGTCGTCGGACGTCTGCTCGGGCAGCACCACGAAGTCCTCGCTCAGGTCGACGGCGCGGTCGTCGTCGCCGCGCGCCTGCGTCCCCGGGTCGATGCTCACGAAGGGAAAGAATACCCGGAATCGGACCCGCCTCCGACCGGCCGCGCGGCCCGCGGATTGGTAGCGTCGGACGGCGTGACGACGCCCAGCGGTGAGCGCCCCGAGGACGACTTCTGGCGACGCCCGCCGGACACCCCCGGCGGCGCCTCCGGGCCGACCGCGGCGGGGCCACCGAGCCCGACCGCGGCGGTGCCACCGGGAGGCCAGCCGTCGGGCGCGCCCCCGGTGGGCGCGGCCACCGGGTACGCCGGTCCGCCGTCGACCACGCCCCCGCCGCCCGGCTGGCGGCCCCCGCTCCACCTCCAGGCGCCGCCGCCGCGGCGGTTGCCGCCACAGGACATGGCCGAACTGGACGCCGCGGAGCAGCGGGCCCAACTGGTCACCTGGAGCGCCGGCGGGGTCGCGGCGGTGGTGCTGGTGGTCCTCGTCTGCGTGCTCTGCTCGCGGGTGCTCTTCTGAGCGGCCCGCCCGCCGCCCGGGCGCGGGTCCCGACCCGGACCGGACCAGGACCGGACCGGACCGGACGGTGGGTCAGAGAGTGCCGCCCCAGACGGCCTGGGCGCCGGTGTCGCCGGTCAGCACGCCGTAGACCAGCGCGGTGGCGGACAGCACGACCACCACGACGGTCAGCAGCAGGGGCGCCCAGGACGGCAGCCGGGACACCCGGTCGTCGTTGCGGGTCACCAGCAGCAGGAGGATGGCCGCCACGGCCAGGCCCACGGTGAACCAGAGCAGCGTGTCGCCGTACTCGGCGTGCTCCTGCACCTTGTCGAGGATCTGCGGCGGGTAGCCCTTCTCCGCCAGCACGCGCTCCAGTTCCTCGCCCGACTCGGTCGCCACCCAGGCGACGATCGGGCCCAGCACGGCCAGGATCGCCACCGCCCAGCCGAGCCGGGGACGCCACCGGGGCACCAGTCCGTACGCGGAGGCGAGCAGCGCCAGCAGCGGAACGAACACCACGGCTGCGTGGACGATCAGGGCGTGCCCCGGCAGTCCGTTGATCTCCCTGAACACCGACACCTCCGGCAGTGGACGCGGTACCGCGGGCAGTCCAGCGTACGACGACCAGCCGGGCGCGGCAGTACTGACGATCTGGCACACGCACCCACGGGTCGACCGGTTCAGCCCGCCGGCCGAGACGGCGGCCGGATCGTGGTGACCGTGGCCTGTGGTCCGTGCCACCTGCCAGGACGCTCGGTTGTCGCCAGGTGGGGCGCGTGCTGTCATTGACTCATGACCAGTGGCGAGGAACTGCTCCGGTCGAGGGGCCTGCGGGTCACCCGGCCGCGCCTCGCCGTGCTGGAGGTCCTGGCCGCCGGCGGCCACCTGGAGGTCGACGAGATCACCCGCCGGGTGCGGGAACGCCTCGACTCCGTGTCCATCCAGGCGGTCTACGACGTTCTCGGCGCGCTCTCCCGCGCCGGGCTGTCCCGCCGGATCGAGCCGGCCGGCAGCCCCGCCCGGTACGAGGCGCGGGCCGGCGACAACCACCACCACGTGGTCTGCCGCGGTTGCGGCGAGATCGCCGACATCGACTGCGCGGTCGGCGCCGCCCCCTGCCTCGACCCGATCACCTCCCACGGGTTCGAGGTGGACGAGGCCGAGGTGACCTTCTGGGGCCTCTGCCCGGCCTGCCAGGCCCGCCGCTCCGCCGACGACTGACCTGGACCCCGCCGCATCGCCGACGACCGGCCTGCGGTCCGCCGCACCGTCGACGATCCACCTGGACGGCGTGGCAGGCTGGGGCGGTGGACTCCGATGACCTCGGCCTGTTCGGTCCGGGATCGGTCACGTGGAAGGTGCACGGGGAGCCGATCCTGATCGTCGCCGGCCTGCGCGCGCTCTACCTTCAGGCGTTGCACCCCCGGGCGATGGCCGGAGTGGCGCAGAACAGCGACTACCGGGCCGACGCGTGGGGCCGGCTGGCCCGCACCGCCACGTACGTGGCGACCGCCGTCTACGGCACGACCGCCGAGGCCGAGGCGGCGGGCGCCCGGCTGCGCCGGCTGCACGCCCGGCTGCGGGCCACCGACCCGTTCACCGGGGAGCCGTTCCGGATCGACGAGCCGGAGCTGCTGCGCTGGGTGCACGTCACCGAGGTCGAGTCGTTCCTGAGCACCGCGCGCCGGGCGGGACTGCCGCTCACCGACGCGGAGGCGGACCGCTACTACGCCGAGCAGCGCCGGACGGCGGCCCTGGTGGGGCTGGACCCGGCCGAGGTGCCGGGCAGCGCGGCCGAGGTGGCCGGATACTACCGCCGGATCCGGCCCGAGCTGCGGCTCACCCGGGAGGCGGCGGAGACGGCCCTCTTCCTGACCGCGCCGCCGTTGCCGTGGAAACTCAGCCTGCCGGCCCGGCTCGGGTTGAACCTCGGGCCGGCGCGGTGGGCGTACCTGGGGGTCGCCGGCACGGCGTTCGCGCTGCTGCCGGCGTGGGCCCGCCGCCGGTACGGCGGGCTCGGCCTGCCGGTCACCGAACTGTCGGCGGACCTCACCGTGCGCGCCCTGCGGCTGACCCTGGCCGCCCTGCCCCGCCGCTGGCGGGAGGGCCCCCTGCAACAGGCCGCGAAGGAGCGGGCGCGGCTGGCCACCGCCGGCCTGACCGGCTGAGCCGCCGGCCCCGCGCCGGGTCAGGACTCGTCGGGCACGGGGCCGGCGGGGCGCTCCAGCGCCGCCCAGGGCTCCTTCCCCGGCGCCTGGGCGCCGGCCGGGCAGGTACGGCGGTAGTCGCACCAGCCGCAGCGCGGCCCCGGGGTGGTCGGGAAGGCCTCGTCCGGGTCGGCGCCGTCGGCGACCGCCCGCTCGGCGGCCATGATGTCCCGCGCGGCGTCCTCGGCGCGGGTGACCTGGCGGGCCAGCGACTCGGGGGTGTGCTCGTGCGCCGCGACGGTGCCCGTCGGCAGGTGGTGCAGCTCCACCCGGCGGCACGGCCGGCGGAACACCCGCTCCGCGGCGTACGCGTAGAGGGCCAGCGCCTGCGAGCCCCGCGCGTCGTCCGCGTCCAGCCCCGTACGACCCGTCTTGTAGTCGACGATGACCAGTTCGGGGCCGCCGGGGCCGGGCCGCGCGTCGATCCGGTCGGCGCGGCCGTTGAACGCCAGCACCGCCGTCTTCACCGCCACCACCCGCTCGACGCCGACCGGCTCGGCTTCCGGCTCCAGGGTGTCGACGTAGGACTCCAGCCAGGCCAGCGCCCGCCGGTACGCGTCGCGCTCCTGCTCCTCGTCGCGGTAGCCCTCCCGGACCCACGTGCCCTTCAGCAGCGTCGGCAGCGCCTCGGGGCGGCGGCGGTCGGCGGGCAGGGCGTACCAGTTCTTCAGGGCGTTGTGCACGCTGGCGCCGAGCGAGTTGTGCGCCCACGGCGGGCCCTTCGGCGGCGCGGGCCGGTCCACGTACGAGTAGCGGTAGCGACGCGGGCAGTCCGCGTACGCGCCGAGCTTGCTGGGGGTGCAGACGAAGAGCCGCTCCGGCATGCCCTCGAAGCCGAGCTGCTCGGGCTGGGCGGCGCGGGGCCGGGGGGCCCGGCCGGGCCCGGCGGCGGGTCGGCCGGATCGGCCGGACGGGGAGGGGGGTCGCACCCCGCGATCCTGCCACGCCCGTACGACATCCCGGCCCAGGCGGTCGCCGCGCGCCGGGGACGGGCGCCGCCGGGCGGCTCAGGCCATGTTCGCGTACTGGGTGACGAAGCTGGCGATCGCGTCGGCGATGAGCTGCACGGCGATCGCGGCCAGCAGCAGGCCGGCGATCCGGGTGAGCACCTCGATCCCGCCGGGGCGGAGGATCTTGACGATGCCGCCGGAGAAGCGCAGCACGACCCAGACGGTGAGCATCACCGCGACGATCGCCGCGGCGATCGCCGTGTAGTCGGCGGGCGAGTAGGCCTGCTGGACGAAGAGCATGGTCGCCACGATGGCGCCGGGGCCGGCGAGCAGGGGGGTGCCGAGCGGCACCAGCGCGACGTTCGAGGTGGCCTGCTGGGCGGGGTCGTCGGCCTTGCCGGTCAGCAGCTCCAGGGCGACCAGCACCAGCAGCAGGCCGCCGGCGGCCTGGAGCGCCGGCAGATCCACGTGCAGGTACGCGAGCAGGGTCTGCCCGGCCACGGCGAAGACGACGATCACGCCCAGCGCCAACGCCACGGCCTGCCAGGCCGCCCGGTTCCGGTCCCTGGCGGGCAGCGCCCCGGTCAGCGCGACGAAGATGGGCATCATGCCGGGCGGGTCCACGATCACCAGCAGGGTCACGAAGACCTCGCCGAACAGCTTGAGATCCACTCCGCCACGGTAGCGGCGGGACGAGGAATGCTCAGGTCGACGCGACGGGGGTCACCCCGGTGGCGGCGGCCACGATCCGCTCGTACGCCTCGACGCCGGTGGTGAACGCGCCGAGCCGGACGGTCTTGTGCGTGCCGTGGAAGTCCGACGAGCCGGTGACGAGCAGGCCCAGCTCGGCGGCGAGCGCCCGGACGTGCGCCCGCTCGGCCGGGGAGTGGTCCTCGTGGTCGGCCTCCAGCCCGGCCAGCCCGGCCCCGGCCAGCTCCACGATCAGCCGGTCGGGCACGATGCGGCCCCGCCGGGTGGCCCTCGGGTGGGCGAAGACGGGCACCCCGCCGGCGGCCCGGACCAGCCGCACGGCCCGGAACACGTCGATGTCCTCCTTGGGCAGCCGGTACCGCTCCCCCAGCCACGCCGGGCCGAACGCCTCGGTGGTGGTCGCCACGAGCCCCGCCCGGATCAGCGCCTGGGCGATGTGCGGCCGGCCCACCGTCCCGCCGGCCGCCCCGGCCAGGATCTCGGGCCAGCTGACGTCGACGCCGTCGGCGCGCAGCAACTCGACGGTCCGCTCGGCGCGCACCTCGCGGGCGGCCCGCACCCGGGTCAGCTCCGCGGCCAGTTCCGGCTCGGCGGGGTCGAACAGGTACGCGAGCAGGTGCAGCGGCACGGACGGTTCGACGCCGTACCAGCGGCAGGACAGTTCCGCGCCCCGGACCAGGGTGAGCCCCGGGGGCAGCGCCCGTACCGCGGGCTCCCAGCCGGCGGTGGTGTCGTGGTCGGTGATCGCGAGCACGTCCAGGCCCGCGTCGGCGGCGGCCCGGGCCAGCTCGGCCGGGGTGAGGGTGCCGTCGCTGGCCGTGGAGTGGGCGTGCAGGTCGATCCGGGCGGTGGCCGCCACCGGGTACGCGCTCATCGCCCCGACGCTACCCGGCGCCCCCGGCGGGTGCCGCGTCGGCGACGACCACGATCCGCGTACCCGGCTTGACGCCGGTCACCGGGGTCGAGCCGGCCGCCTCGCCCGCGAGCACCCGGTCGAGGCGTACCAGCACCAGGCCGCCGCGCCCGTCGACGTACCAGGCGGTCTGGGCCGGCGTCCAGGACACCGCGCCGGTCAGCGGCGGGCCGGCGGGCCGGGCCACCGGCGTCCGGTCGAGCGTGGACAGGTCGACCAGCAGCGCCGCGGCCGCCGACGAGCCGGCCCGGCCGTTCGCCAGCAGCCAGCGGCCGTCGGCGGAGACCGCGCCGGGCCCGTCGGCGTCGAGCGCCGGACCGCAGGCGGTACGGGTGGCGGCGAGGCCCCGGGCGGGGTCGAGCAGCGCGAGGCAGGGCCGGCGCGGCGTACCGGCCGAGACCAGGCCGACCGCCTGCCCGTCCGGTAGGGTCCCGTGGACCGCGAGGACGTCCCGTCCGGCCCCGGTGGTCAGCCCTCCGGCGAAGGGGCGCCAGAGCGCGTACCCGGGGCGGGCCGGGTCGAGACGGACCAGGACGGCGTCGCCGACGAAGCCGGCCGGCACGGCCGCGGCGGGGGCCGGCGTGCTGGTGACCGCGATCAACTTGCCGCCGGTGAGCCCGGCGACGGAGAGGTGGTCGCCGTCGCGCCAGGCGACCTGCCGTCCGTCGGCGGCGAGGACGATCGCCTGGGCCCCCACGAGCAACCGCTGGGTGGTCCCGTCGGCCCGCACGGACATCAGGGTGCGGCCCGCCGCGCTCGGCGCGCTTACGACCAGCCACCCCTCCTCGTCGCGGACGCGCTGCGCCCGATCGACCGAGGCGATCCCGGTCAGGACGATCTGCCGGTCCCGGGTCGTGGTGAGGACGTCGCCGACGACCAGGTCGACGGTCGACCGGACCACCGGTCGCGCGGGTCCGGTCGACGGCGTGGGCAGCGGGTCCGGGGAGGTCCTGCCGGCGGCGCCGCGCGGGTCGCCGAGCACCACCGTGTCGGTGGCCGGCGGCCCCGCCTGCCCGCTGACGTTCACCATGCCGGCGCCGATCAGCACGGTGGCCACCCCGGCCAGGGCGGTGCCGGCCAGGGCGCGGCGGCGGCGGATGCGCCCGGCCCGCCGGATGGCCAGGCCGGCCGGGTCGGCGGCGAGCGGTCGGGGCGCGGCGACCTGCCGGGAGAACGTCTCCCGTACGGCTCGCTCCAGCTCGTCCCGTGTCACGTCCAGTTGACGCTCCCGGGCGGTCGTCCGGTTGTCAGCGGGGGTCGGCACGCCGCTCACCTGCTCTCCGCGCCGACCACGTCGACGGGCAGCGGCATCGCGCCGGCCTCCGCGGGCGGGGCGGGAGCCACGACGGGCGGCGTCCCGGGCGGGGTGGAAGCCACGGCGGGCGGGGTCGGTGCCGCCCGGCGCGGGGCCGGCCGGGCGGCACCGGTACGGCCGCCGGCGCCGGTACGGCCGCCGGCACCGGTACGGCCGCCGGCGCCGGAGGGCGTCGGCCGGTCGGCGCTCCTCGCCCCCGCCGTGTCGTCGGGCAGCTCCAGCGCGGCCTGCTCGCCCAGCCGGCGCCGTAGGGTGGCCAGCGCCCGGGAGGTCTGGCTTTTCACCGTGCCGGGCGAGATCTCCAGCAGGGCGGCGGTCTGCGCCTCCGACATGTCCTCGTAGAACCGCAGCACCAGTACGGCGCGCTGCCGGCTCGGCAGCGCCCTGAGGTGCCGCCACAGCACGTCCCGGTCGAGCTGCTGCTCGATCTCGTCCACGCCGGCCCGCTCGGGCAGCACCTCGGTCGGCCGCTCACCGTGCCAACGCCGCCGCCACCAGCTCGTCGAGGTGTTGACCATGACCCGTCGCGCGTACGGCTCGATCGCCTCGATCCCGCCGAGCCGTTTCCACGCCAGGTACGTCTTGGTCAGCGCGGTCTGGAGCAGGTCCTCGGCCGTGGCCCAGTCCCCCGCGAGCAGGTACGCGGTGCGCAGCAGGGCGCCGGAGCGGGCCGCGACGAACTCACGGAACTCCTCTTCCAGCGGGTCCCTGTCGACCACCGCTCACCTCCCCGCCCCCGTGCCTGCTGGCAGGCTGTCATGCCGGGAAGAGTCGGAGCGAGGGCAAACGGTGCGCTTTTCCTCCGATGTTCGGACGAAAAGTTTCAGGCGCCGTCGTCGGCCTTGGCCTCGTCGGCCTCCTTGCCCAGGCGCGCTTCGACCGCCGCCGGCTCGTACATCTCTTCGACCACGCGCAGGTAGAGCTCGTTCGGGTTGGGCAGGTTCTTGATCTCGCGGAGCGCCTGGTCCTGACCGGCGGACTCCAGCACGAACGTGCCGTAGTTGAGCGCGCGGCCGGCCGGGCTCTGCTCGTACTTCATGTCGGTGACCCGGGCCAGCGGCATCATCGCCACCTTGCGGGTGACGATGCCGTTGACCACCATCACCCGCTTGTTGGTCAGGATGAAACGGTCGTACCACCAGTCGGCGACCCGCCACGCCACCCAGCCCATCACGGCGAACCAGAGCAGCACCGCGACGGTGGTCAGCGCGCCGACGTCCTGCCCGGCGAGGAACCCGGAAAGGTAGCCGAGCACGAACGTCGCCGCGATGCCCACCGTGATCGGGGTGGCGAGGTGGACCCAGTGCCGCTTCCACTCTCCCCGGTACCGCTCGGTGGGGAAGAGGTAGCGCGCCGTCAACGAGCTGGGCTCGTCCTCCAGCGGCAGGACCCGCCGCGAGCCGGACGGGATGCCGGACGCGTCCACCCGCAGGCCGGCCAGCTCGTCCTCGGTGATCTGCGGAGACTGGTAACCGGCCTCGGGATCGCGGACCCACGCGCGCCCGGAGCGACCCTCGTCCGAGTACGGACCGTCGCCGTAGCCGAAGTCGTCCGAGAAGGACGGACCGTCGGGACGGCCGCGGCCCGGGCCGGGCCCGTCCTCGGGCCCGATCCTCGGAATCGGTTCCGTGTCTCGCTCGCGGCGCTCCCGGTCGGGATCGTCGGGGTCGAAAGGGGGACCGGAGGGGCTTCCCATGGCCGGCTAGGCGATGAGGCTGGTGAAGAAGTCGCCGAAGCCCTGTGCGATGTCCATGATGCCGCCGCCGATGGACTTGAAGACGTCTGCGGCGGAGTTGGGCCGGTAGGCGACAAAGAAGATCAAGAATGCGATTCCGGCCCAGGTGAGGACCTTCTTGACCATGGCGGGCCATCCTCTCGCGCGGCGCCGGGTCCACTTACCGCAGCGGCACCCAGAGTATCAGTACGGTGTCGTAAAGTGAATCTCTGCGTCCGTTCCCCGACAGTTCGGGACGGCTGTCAAGCCTTCCCGTGCAGATACGGAGACGGTGCGCCGTACACGAGCTCGGTGGGCATCCACTCGATGAGGTCGCACAACTCGACGTCCTCGGCGAGCAGATGCCCTGCGCTCGCCGGCCAGGTTATCGCATGAAGCCACATTCCCCGAGCCTCGCCGGCGTACGCGCTTCGATCCGTGAGGGAGTTCACCAACCACAGTGGAGTCGGATGGCCGGCCACCCGGATCCTGGCCTGCCCGACGTGCCCGGGGTGCCCGGGGCCGGGATCGGTCAGCGCCTCGGCGAGCTGCGGGCCGGGATCGGGGCCGGGCATCCCGGCGAGCCGGGTGCCCAGGCCGACACCCGGCTCCTCGGCCACGAAGACCAGGTCGGCCGGGCCGCCGCCGAGCGGCTCCGGCCCCGCGCAGGCGACCGCGGTGGCCCGCACCCCGTCCCGCTCGTCCCCCGCGTACGCGACGCCGGTCAGGGTCCAGCCGGGCGGCAGCGGCCAGGGACACCAGAGCGGGGCGGCCTGGCCGTCCCGGGGCAGGGTGGTGGCGATCCGGTCCACCACGCTCGCCACGATCTGCGCGCCGATGTGCTCGGGCACGTGCAACGGCGGCACCGGGCCGCAGCACGGACACCGCCACTCGCTGTGCATCAGGTCCGGCTTGCGGACGGATCCAGCGCACCTGGGGCAACTCACCACGACACTCACGTTCCCACCGTCACCCCGCCGTGGTCGCCCGTCAAGCCGAGACGGGGTTTTCTCCGGCCACCGGGCGGCGGCCCCGGCCGCGGGCGGGCGCGGTGCGGGGCTCAGTCCGTCGGTGGCGGGGGTGCGGTGCGGGGGCTCAGTCCGTCGGCGGCGGGCCGGCGGGGGTGCGGTGCGGGGGCGCTCAGTCCGTCGGCGGCGGGCCGGCGTGGGCGCGGATCCAGGCGTGCATCGCGATGCCGCTGGCCACCCCGGCGTTGATCGACCGGGTGGAGCCGTACTGGGCGATGGAGAACAGCTGCGCGCAGGCCGCCCGGGCCGGGTCGGACAGGCCCGGCCCCTCCTGGCCGAACAGCAGCACGCAGCGGCGCGGCAGCGTCGTCGTCTCCAGCGGCCGGGAGCCGGGCAGGTTGTCGATGCCCACCACCGGCAGCTCGCGCTCGGCAGCCCAGGCGACGAACTCCTCGATCGTCGGGTGGTGCCGCACGTGCTGGTAGCGGTCGGTCACCATGGCGCCCCGCCGGTTCCACCGGCGGCGCCCGACGACGTGCACCTCGGCGGCCAGGAACGCGTTGGCGTTGCGGACCACCGTGCCGATGTTGAAGTCGTGCTGCCAGTTCTCGATCGCCACGTGGAAGTCGTGCCGGCGCCGGTCGAGGTCCGCGACCACGGCCTCGCGCCGCCAGTACCGGTACCGGTCCACCACGTTGCGCCGGTCGCCGGTGGCGAGCAGTTCCGGGTCGTACCGGGGGTCGTCCGGGGGGTCGCCGGGCCACGGTCCCACGCCGACGTCGAGCTGGTCACCGGTCACGGTCTGCAGAGGGTACGGCCCGACCGGCCGCCCGGGGCCGTCGGGTGACCCGGCTCAGCCCAGGTCGAGCGCCCCGCCGAGCCGGTCCAGGAAGCGCCGGTCGGCCGGGGCGGCCGGCCCGCCGGCGGGGGCGGCGCGGCAGACCCGGGCGGCCACCGACAGCACCCACTGCCGGTACGCGGCCGAGTCGGCGGGGTCGGCGCGGCGGCGCAGTACGCCGACGGCGGCCCGGCACGCGGCCAGCAGGTCGACCAGGTCGGTGAGCCGGTCGGCCGGGGGCGTCGAGCCGTCGTGCCGGGAGTAGATGGCGGCCACCACGGCGCGGACCAGATCGCTGTCGAAGGCCCGGCCGGCCGCCACCGCGTCGAGGCCGGCGAGCCCGGCGGCCACGCCGCGCGGTGGGTGCCCGGGGGCGGGGGTGGCGGCGGCGACGAGCACCCGCCCGGGAAGGCCGGTCAGCAGCGCCCACTCGGCGGCGGAGTAGACGGCGGTGGTCAGCGGTGCGGCGCGGCGGCCGGCGGCCGGCGGCTCTCCGGCGACGGAGTGGCTCATGGGAACCTCCGGCGCCAGCATATGCCCCGGATCGCGCGCCGGACCCCGCCCGCGGAGAACCCGGCGGGCGGGCCCCAGCGCGTACGGCGGTGGGGTCAGCGCGGCGCGGGGAAGCTGGGCCGCTCCGGGTCGACACCCTCCGCGACGGCCGGCGCGGCGTACTCCCGCTTGGGCACCATCACCCGGCGGCGGAAGACGCAGACCATGGTGCCGTCCTGCTTGTAGCCACGGGTCTCGACCGACACGACGCCCCGGTCCGGCTTCGACTCCGACTCGCGCTTGTCCAGCACCGTCGTCTCGCCGTAGATGGTGTCGCCGTGGAAGGTCGGGGCCACGTGCCGCAGTGACTCGACCTCCAGGTTGGCGATGGCCTTGCCGCTGACGTCCGGCACGGACATGCCGAGCAGGAGGGAGTAGATGTAGTTGCCCACCACCACGTTGCGCTTGAACTGACTCGCCGACTCCGCGTAGTGGGCGTCCATGTGCAGGGGGTGGTGGTTCATGGTGAGCAGGCAGAAGAGGTGGTCGTCGTACTCGGTGACGGTCTTGCCCGGCCAGTGCCGGTAGACCGCGCCGACCTCGAACTCCTCGTAGTAGCGGCCGAACTGCATCGGTGTCCCCTTCAGGGCGGGCGACGGAGTTCGACCCAGGATGCCTTACCGGGGGTTAAGGTGGCGGCCGGGCGGGCGTCGAGAAATGTCACATCGACCGCGACCTGGGGAGACGCAATGAGCGGCGGGGCCCTCCCCGGCACCCGCCGCCCACGCTTTGATGAGGAAGATTCTGCCCCAGGCAACGACGGACGCATAGAGACGGGCGTCACATTTACACTTCTGTAACATCACGATGAGTAGCCGAAGGTCGCCCCTCAAGCGGCCTCCCCAGGTTGGATCGATGCCTCCCCAGGTTGGATCGATGCCTGTCAGGCGTCAGATCACCGATCCGTAACGGCCGCACGTACGGACCTCCTTGGAAGCGCTCTCATCACTCCTCGTCACGCAAGTGCTTCCTGCATGTGCGCCCTGCAACCCTTGCCCCACAGATCTGGGTCGATATCCTGGCTCAGGCCGGCGGCCCGGCGGGGTTTCGGTGGCGACCACCCGGGAATTCGACGGAACCTGTCCTGGTTGCAGGAGGCGTAGGTGATTCCGCGGTGATCGGAGACTGCAAATGGCAACCGTTGAGCTGACCACGGCGAACTTCGACGAGGTGACCGGCAGCGACGGTATCGTCCTCGTCGACTTCTGGGCCGAGTGGTGCGGCCCCTGCAAGCGGTTCGCCCCGGTCTACGAGCGCTCCTCGGAGAAGCACCCGGACATCGTCTTCGGCAAGGTCGACACCGAGGCGCAGCAGGCGCTGGCCGCGAAGTTCGACATCCGGTCCATCCCGACGGTGATGGCGGTGCGGGACGGCGTGATCGTGTTCGCGCAGCCCGGCGCCCTGCCCGAGTCGGCCCTGGAGAACCTGATCCAGCAGGTCGAGGCCCTCGACATGGACGACGTCCGCAAGAAGCTGGCCGAGCAGAAGCACTGAGCCGAGCCCTCCGACGGCCGGGCCCCACCGGGGTCCGGCCGTCGGTGCGCCCGGATTGCCCGCCATGTCGGCGACATGGCGGTGTCCGAGCCGCGGAATGCCCGCCATGTCGGCGACATGAGGTGGATCAGCCCCGCCCAACTGCGCCCGCTTTCGGGCCGGACGGTCCAGGTGGCGATCGACTTCATGTCGGCGACAGGGGACCGGTCAGGCGCCGGCGGTGGGGCGTCCGGCCGCGCCGTAGAGGCGCTCGCGGGCCTCCTGGGGCAGCGCGCAAGCAGTCGTGCCACCGGGCAGCCGGTGCCGGTTGCGGGCCACCCACCGGTACGCGGGCCAGGCCAGCGCCGGCGCCAGGCGGAGCCCGGCCCCGGCGACCCGCCAGAGCGGGCCGCTGCCGCCCAGCAGCTTCGCGATCGCGTCCGGCCCGGCGGCGCGGGAACCGTCCGCGCCGACCCACTGCACGGCCTCCTCGCACTCGGCGGCGGTGAGACCCAGCGCGTCGAGGTCGGCGAACTGCCAGGGCACCACGCGCGCCTTCGTGGGGATCCGGCGCTCGATGAACTCGGCGCAGCTGGTGCAGAACGCGCAGTCGCCGTCGTAGACGAAGGTCGACGTCTCCATTCCCCCATCCTCCCCCGCGGGGCGACGCGCCGGGCGCCGGTGTCCGGCAGGTCACTTGCACTTCTCTCGTACGCATGTTCGAATGATGGCCATGCGCTGGGACAACCTCTCCGCTCCCCCGGACGAGGGGGTTCCCGAGCGGGCAGCGCCGGCGGCTCCACCCCTGCCGCTGGCGCTGCCCGGCGCGATCGCCCGCACCTTCGACACCCCCGGCTTCGCCGGGATGACCTTCTACGAGGTGCGGGCAAAGTCGATCATCAACCGGGTGCCGGGCGCGTCGCGCGTCCCGTTCGAGTGGACGATCAACCCGTACCGCGGATACAGTCATGCATGTCTATACTGCTACGCGAGGCACACGCACACCTACCTGGACCTGGACGCCGGGGCGGACTTCGACCGGAAGGTGATCGTCAAGGTCAACGCGGGCGAGCTGGTCCGGCGGGAGTTGGCCGCGCCCGGGTGGCGCGGCGCGCACGTCGCGATGGGCACCAACGTGGACTGCTACCAGCGTGCCGAGGGGCGCTACCGGCTCATGCCGCAGATCATCGAGGCGCTGCGCGACTTCGCCAACCCGTTCTCGATCCTCACCAAGGGCACGCTGATCCTGCGGGACCTGCCGCTGCTGCGTCAGGCGGCCGAGGTGACCCGGGTGGGCGTGTCGTTCTCCGTGGGGTTCGTGGACGAGGCGCTGTGGCGCTCGGTCGAGCCGGGCACGCCGAGCCCGCGCCGCCGGCTGGACGCCGTCCGGGCGCTCGCCGACGCGGGGTTCGCCGTCGGGGTGCTGATGGCGCCCATCCTGCCGGGGTTCACCGACACCGACGAGTCGATCGACGCCACCGTGGCGGCGATCGCCGCCGCCGGCGCCACCAGCGTGACGCCGCTCGCCCTGCACCTGCGCCCCGGCGCCCGGGAGTGGTACGCGGGCTGGCTCGGCCGGGAGCACCCCCGGCTGGTCCCCCGCTACCGGGAGCTGTACGGGGCCGGGGCGTACGCGCCGCAGGCGTACCAGCGGGAGCTGACCGCCCGGGTGCGGATGGCCGCGCGCCGGCACGGCCTGCACCGCGCGGAGGCCGGCGAGAACCGCCGGCTGCCGGAGCCACCGCCGAAGGCGCCGCCGGCCGAGCAGCTCACCCTGCTGTGAGGTCGCCTGTCGATTAGAGTCGCGGGGTGCGTACCGCTCAGCAGATCCTCGCCGACGCCGCCGTGATCGCCGTCGTGGGCGCGTCCAGCGACCCCAGCAAGCCGGCGCACACCGTGCCGGCGCAGATGCAGCGGTACGGCTGGCGGATCATCCCGGTCAACCCGTGGCTGGAGGGCGAGCTGTTCGGCGAGCGGGCGTACCGGTCGCTGGCCGACATCCCGCACCCGGTCGACCTGGTCAACGTGTTCCGCCGGCCGGCCGACGCCGTCGAGGTGGTCCGCCAGGCGGTGGCGATCGGCGCGCCCGCGGTGTGGTTGCAGCTCGGGATCGTCTCGCCGGAGGCACGGCGGATCGCCGAGGAGGCCGGCATCGACTACGTCGAGGACGCGTGCCTCATCATCGAGCGCGCCGCCGCCGGCCTGACCCGGCTGGGCTGATCCGCACCGATGCCGCCGACATGGGGGTGTCCGAGGCGGTCGGATACCCCCATGTCGCCGTCATGCCGTCCTGGAACGGCTGTCAAAGCTTGTACTCCTTGAGCAGGCCGCGGGAGATGATGGTCTTCTGGATCTCCGAGGTGCCCTCGCCGATGAGCAGGAACGGCGCCTCCCGCATCAGCCGCTCGATCTCGTACTCCTTGGAGTAGCCGTAGCCGCCGTGGATGCGGAACGCCTCCTGGACGACCTCGGCGCAGTACTCGGAGGCGAGCAGCTTGGCCATGCCCGCCTCGACGTCGTTGCGCTGGCCGGCGTCCTTGAGCCGCGCGGCGTTGACCATGAGGGCGTGCGCCGCCTCGATCTTGGTGCCCATCTCGGCGAGCTTGAACGCCACAGCCTGGTGCTTGGCAAGCGGCTGGCCGAACGTCCTGCGCTGCTGGGCGTACGCGACGGCCAGCTCGAAGGCCCGGATGGAGATGCCGCAGGCGCGGGCGGCGACGTTGACCCGCCCGACCTCGATGCCGTCCATCATCTGGTAGAAGCCGCGGCCGAGGCGCTCCGGGCCGCCGAGGATCGCGGTCTCGGGGACGGTGACGCCGTCGAGCACCATCTCGGTGGTCTCGACGCCCTTGTAGCCCATCTTCTCGATCCTGCCGGGGATGGTGAGGCCGGGCGCGGTCTCGCCGAAGCCGGGCTCCTTCTCCAGCAGGAAGGTGCTCATGTTGCCGTACACCGAGTCGGCGCCGGTGTCGGTCTTGACCAGGGTGGCGACGACCGATGAGTACGCGCCGTTGGTCAGCCACATCTTCTGCCCGTTGAGGACGTACCGGTCGCCGTCGCGGACCGCCCTGGACTTGATGGCCGAGACGTCGGAGCCGCACTCCGGCTCGGACATGGAGAACGCGCCGCGCACCTCGCCGGTGGCCATCCTCGGCAGCAGCCGGGCCTTCTGCTCCGCGGAGCCGTGCTGGGAGATCAGGTACGCCACGATGAAGTGCGTGTTGACGATGCCGGAGATGGACATCCAGCCCCGGGACAGCTCCTCCACCACGAGGGCGTACGTCAGCAGGGACTCGCCGAGCCCGCCGTACTCCTCGGCGATGGTGAGGCCGAACAGGCCCATCTCGCGCATCCCGTCGAGGATGTCGGCGGGGTACTCGTCGGCGTGCTCCAGCCGCTGGGCGTGCGGGATGATCTCCTTGTCGGCGAACTCCCGGACGGTCTCCAGGATCGACCGCTGCACATCGGTCAGGCCGGGCGTCTGGGCGAGTCGGGCCATCTCAACCTCCGGGGATCGACGCATTACTCGCAGGTAACTGAACGCGCGGTCAGTATCGACCCGCCTGGCCGGCAAGGCCAAGGTGACCAGTCCACACAACCCCTTTGACTTCCTCCCCTCTGAATGAGGGGAGTCCCGTCGGCCTTGCGGCCGGTCCGGTTTACGCCGGGCGCCTCGCGGCGCGGGGTTCCTGTTTCACCGCCGATTGCGGAAGGGAGGACCCTTGCCGTCTGACATCAGCTCCACAGGCATCGCCAGGGGTGTGCCTGGCTACGGCTCGACCAGCCGCAAGGATGTTCTTCGCCGCGTTCACGTCCCGGTCGTGGCGGGTGCGGCAGGTCGGGCACGTCCAGTGCCGGGTGGACAAATTCAGCGCAGCAAGCAGATGCCCGCACGCCGAGCAGGTCTTGCTGCTGGGATACCAGCGGTCGATCACCACGAGGGTACGGCCGGCGCGTTCGGCCTTGTACTCCAGTTGGCGGCGGAACTCACCCCAGCCGCAGTCGGAGATCGCTCTGGCGAGACGGCGGTTGCGGACCATGTTCGCGACGGCGAGGTCTTCGATCACGATCGTGTCCGCAGCCCGGATCAGGTGGGTGCTGGTGCGGTGGAGGAAGTCCGCACGAGCGTTGCGGACCTTGCGATGCGCACGGGCCACCTTCGCCCTGGCCTTGCACCGGTTCGCGCTGCCGCGCTGGCATCGGGCCATGCGCCGCTGGTAGCGGGCAAGGTTGCGGGCCTTGCGTTGCAGATGGCGGGGGTTGGCGATGCGCTGCCCGTCGCTGGTCACGGCGAAGTCGGTGATGCCGAGATCGACACCGATCTCGTGCCCGGTCGGCTCGCGCGGTTCAAGGTCGTCGGTGTCGACGGCGAACGTCACGTACCAGCGGCCGTCCGGCTCCCGGGAGATCACGACCATGGTCGGGTCGAGTGTGGTGACGTCGACGTCGTCGAACGACCACACGAAACGCAGCGGGTCGTGGGTCTTCGCCACGTGCAGGGAACCGGTTCTGATGCGGAACGCGGAGCGGGTGTAGTGCGCCGACTGGCGACCGTTGCGGCTTTTGTAGCGCGGGTATCGGGCGCGACCGGCGAAGAAGTTCGCGAACGCGGTGTGCTGGTGCCGCAGGGCCTGCTGCAACGGCACCGACGACACCTCCGACAGGAACGCCAGTTCGGTGGTCTTCTTCCATGCGGTGAGCGCGGCGTCCGTCTGCCGGTACGAGGTCTTCTCGCCGCGCTGACGGTAGGCGGCGTGGCGTTCGGCGAGGGTCCGGTTCCATACGAGGCGTACGCAACCGAACGTACGGCTGAACGTTACCGCCTGTTCGGGCGTCGGATACGCCCGGCACTTGTACGCCGTCCGCACAGCAGCAACTTTACGCGGGGGATTCGGTGGTGTGAGAAGGCAGGCCGTGTGGACCAGCGAACTTCGTTTGCGGACCCGTCCCGGCTACGGCGGGCCGCTCCTGACCGGAGTCCACATCCCTCCCTGGCCTGAAGGCCGGAGCATCCTCCGGAGGATCAGGTGAAAAGGTTCACCGGTGCGGGTAGCGTCCGCAATACAGGCCAGGTCACGACGGATGCGACGGGAGGTGCGGCGGGTGAGTCGTCCACCGCAGGAGCCGGAGCAGCCGCCATCCCCGTACGAGCCGCCGGGCCACGACGCGCCCGGCCAGCCGATCGGGTACGGACCACCGCCGGGATACGGCCCGCCCGGCGGGTACGGCCAGCCGGCTCCGGGCCGGCGGACGAACGTGCTCGCGGTGCTGTCCCTGGTGTTCGCGTTCGTCTTCGCCCCGGCCGGGATCGTGCTCGGGCATGTGGCCAAGCGGCAGATCCGGCGCACCGGCGAGGAGGGCGACCAGCTCGCCACCTGGGGGCTGATCCTCAGCTACGTCTTCACCGTGCTCGGGGTGCTCGCCTGCTGCGGCTGGATCGCCCTCGCCATCTGGGCGAACCACGACGGCGGCATGTACCGCTGAGCCGGCCCGGCCGTCCGGCGACCGCCCGCGCCGGCTCGGCTGAGCCCGGGCGCCGCCCGCCCGCTGCCCACGGGATCAGCGACGCGAAGGGGCGGCTCAGCGGAACTGCGCCTCCCGGACGCTGTTGCCGCCGTCCACCACCAGCATCTGGCCGGTGATGTAGGACGCCGCCGGCGAGCAGAGGAAGGCGACCGCGGCGGCCACCTCGTCGGGGGTGCCGGGGCGGCCCACCGGCGTGCCGAGGCCCTGCCGCAGCTCCGCCACGGTGGACGCGGCGGTGTGGATGATGCCGGGGGCCACGGCGTTCACCGTCACCCCGTCGGCGATCATCTCCATGGCCAGCGCCCGGGTCAGCCCCACCACGCCCGCCTTCGCGGCGGCGTACGCAGCCTCGGTGGGCAGGGCGTTGACCGGGCCGGCGGTGGCCGCGACGTTGACGATGCGCCCCCAGCCCCGCTCGGCCATCCCGCCGATGAACGCCCGGCTGCACAGGAACGCCGTGGTCAGGTTCCGGTCGATCTCGCCGCGCCACTCGTCGTAGCTCAGCTGGGCCACCGGGCGCAGCACCTCGGGGCTGGCCCGGCTCGCCAGGCCGGCGTTGTTGACCAGGACCTCGACGTCGCCGAGCTGCTCGACGACCGCGTCGGCGAGCGCGCCGACCTCGGACTCGTCGGTCAGGTCCGCGACGAAGCCGGTCACGCCCAACTCCCCCGCGCGCTCGTGGATGCGGCGGGTGGTGGAGACGATCGCCACCCGGGCGCCGAGGTCGGCCAGCCGGCGGGCGGTGGCGTACCCGATGCCGTCCGGGCTGCCGGCTCCGGTGACCAGGGCGACCCGGCCGTCGAGCCGCATGGTGACCGGCTCGGCCAGCGGCGCCGGCGCGTCCTGCCCCGTCCGCACGTCGATTGCCATGCCGCGATCCTGCCCGCTTCCGGCGCACGGGGCAATGCGCCGCCCGGCGACGCGAGCACCCGGTTTTGCGTCGGTCTGGCTACCCTGACGGCGCACCCTCGACCAGACGGAGACGAACCGATGACATATCCTCCGCCGTCCGGCGGCCCGAACGATCCCTGGGCGCAGCCGTCGGCCCCGCCGGCCGACCCGACACTGGCGATGGGCGGGCAGCCGATCCCCGCCCAGCCGGCCAACCCCGACCCGTACGCCCCGGCCGACCCGTACGCCGTGGCGAAGTCGGACCAGGGCCCGGCGGCCAATCCCGACCCGTACGCCGCGCCGGGCTACGGGCAGCCCGGCTACCCGCCCGGTTACCCCACGCCGGGTTACCCCGGTTACGGCTACGCGCCGCCGCAGAAGACCAACGGGATGGCCATCGCCGCCCTGGTGCTCTCCCTGGTCGGCATCGCGTCCTGCATCACCGCGCCGATCGGCGCGATCCTCGGGCATGTGGCCCGCAAGCAGATCCGGGAGAGCGGCGAGGGCGGCGAGGGGATGGCGAAGGCGGCCATCATCGTCGGCTGGATCCTCACCGGCCTGCTGGTGCTGCTGATCATCTTCTACGTCGTGGTCATCGTGCTGGCGATCGCCACCGCCGACACCGGCGGCAGCACCCCCACCTTCTGACGCGCGGTGCCGCCCCGGGGCCCGGGGCGGCACCGGCGACGGGGCTCAGCCGGCCGACGGGGCTCAGCCGGCCGACGGGGCTCAGCCGGCCGACGGGGCTCAGCCGGCCGGCGGGGTGAACCTCGACGTGCGGGTCAGCCCGGCCGCGCGGCCCTTCGCCGCGATCACCAGCGCCATCTTCCGGGACGCCTCGTCGATCATCTCGTCGCCCAGCATCACGGCGCCGAGCCTGCCGCCCGCCTCCGAGGTGTAGTGCTCGTACGCGTCGAGGATCAGCTCGGCGTGGTCGTAATCGGCCTGGCTCGGCGAGTAGACCTCGTTCGCGGCGTCGATCTGGCCCGGGTGCAGCACCCACTTGCCGTCGAACCCCAGCGCGGCCGAGCGCTTCGCCACCTCGCGGAACGCGTCCACGTCGCGGATCTGCAGGAACGGGCCGTCGATCGCCTGCTTGTCGTGCATCCGGGCGGCCATCAGGATGCGCATCAGGATGTAGTGGTACGGGTCGCCCGGGTAGTCGGGGATCAGCGCGCCGACCGCCAGGGACCTCATGTTGATCGAGGCCATGAAGTCGGCCGGGCCGAAGATGATGGTCTCCACCCGGGGCGAGGCGGCGGCGATGGAGTCGACGTTCACCAGGCCGGCGGCGTTCTCGATCTGCGCCTCGATGCCGATCCGGCCGACCTCCAGCCCGAGGGTCTTCTCCAGCTGGGTGAGCGTCAGGTCCAGCCACTGCACCTGGGCCGCGTTCTGCACCTTCGGCAGCATGACGCAGTCCAGGTTGGCGCCGGCGCCCTCGACGACCTCGATCACGTCCCGGTACGTCCACGGGGTGGTGAGGTCGTTGACCCGGACCACCCGGGTCTTGCCGGCCCAGTCGCCCTCGTTGAGGGCGGCCACGATGTTCTTGCGGGCGTCCGGCTTGGCGAGCGGGGCGACCGCGTCCTCCAGGTCGAGGAACACCTGGTCGGCGGGGAGGCCCTGGGCCCTGCCGAGCATCTTCACACTGGAACCCGGCACGGCGAGGCAGGACCGGCGGGGGCGACCGACAGCGGCCATCGAGTGCGCTCCTTCCCGCGTCGGCGGACGGGCCGACGGGCAGACGGATGCCGCCGCACCGGGCGGACTCAACGATCCCAAAGGTGTTTGTGACGTCACGGTAACCTCGCGCCATGACCGGGGTGAATGGACCTGTGGAAGATCTCACTGGGCGTCGGATCGTGGTGGTGACGGGCGCCAGCTCCGGCATCGGACTGGCCGCCGCCGTCGACCTGGCGCGCCGCGGCGACCAGGTGGTATTGGTCGGTCGGGACCCGGCCCGCCTCCAGTCGGCGGGCGACCGGGTACGCGAGGCGTCCGGCGAGCGTCCCGAACTGTTCCGCGCCGACTTCGCGGTCCTCGACGACGTACGCGGGCTGGCGGAGCGGCTGCGCGCGGCGTACGACCGGATCGACGTGCTGGCCAACAACGCCGGCGCGATCGTGCTGCGGCCGGTCACCACCGTGGACGGCTTCGAGCTGTCGATCCAGGCCAACCACCTGGCCCCGTTCCTGCTCAGCAACCTGCTGCGGGACCGGGTGGGCCGGATCGTGGTCACCGCCTCGGGGGCGCACCGCAGCGGGGTGCTGGACCCGGGCGACTTGAACGCGACGCTGCGCGGCTACCGGCCGATGCGCGCGTACGGCACCAGCAAGCAGGCGAACATCCTGTTCACCGCCGAGGCGGCCCGGCGCTGGCCGGAGATCCCGGCGTACTGCTTCCACCCCGGCGTGGTGCGGACCCGGTTCGGCGCGGACAGCCGGCTGGTGGCCCTCGGCATGCGGCTGCTGCCGTTCCGCAGCCCGGAGCAGGGCGCGGAGACCCTGGTCTGGCTGGCCAACCAGGACCCGGCGCGGCTGGCGGACGGCGGCTACTACTTCGACCGTCGGCCGCGGCGACCGCTGCGGAAGGCGGCCGACCCCCAGGTCGCCGCCCGCCTCTGGGCGGCCAGCGCGCAGGCGGTCGGCATCCCGGAGGCGTAGCCCGCGGGGCCGGGCGGGGCGGTGACTAGCCGCGGCCTCACCGGGTACGCGTCCGACATGGGTAGCCACAAACCAAACAAACACGACAGCGGCGGTGAATCGGCGCGGGCCGGTCGGAGTCCGGGCAGCGGCGCCCGGGGCCGACAGGGTTCGGAGGTCGAGCACTCGCCGAAGCGCCGGCACGAGCGGGCGGCGACGGGCACCTCCGGCAGCGAACGCGACCACGGCCGGTCCAAGCTCGCGCACGAGGGGCGGATCCACCGCCAGGGTTCGGGGTGAGCGGGTGCCGGACCCGTACCCGAGCGGCCCGCACATGAGGTGCGGGCCGCTCAGACCGTGCGCTCCTCGGTCACCGGCCCGGCGGCGGCCGGGAACATGTGGCGTACGTCGGGCTCGCCGTCGGCGATCCCCCGGACCCGCTGCTCGGCCTCCTGGTCGGCCTCGGTGAGCCGGCCCCCGTGCTGGCGCAGGTGCTCGTCCCAGGACGGCACCAGGTAGACCTCCACGTACCGGTCCCGGCACTCCGCCTCGTGGAACAGCCCCCAGCGCATCGCCCCCGTACGCTGCCGCGACCCCCGGACCAGTTCCATCGCGGTCAGGAAGTCCGCCCTCCGCTCCGGCCGCACGGTGTAGGTGACCTCGATCAGCACCGGCCCGACCCGGGGATCCGGTTGGAGCGCGAGTTGCAGGCGCGGCCAGTAGGTCGCCGGGTCCCGTTTCACCCCGCGCAGCTCGGGCAGCGGCCAGATCTGGGACGTCACCGCGCTCAGCAGCATCAGCGCGCCCGCCCCGGCGAACGCGGCGACCAGCCCGGCGACGTCCGCGACCACGCCCCAGGCGAACGCCCCGACGGCCTGCCCGCCGCCCTGCACCACCTGGAAGACGGCCAGCCCCCGGGCGCGGACCCAGCCGGGCAGGAACAACTGGATCTCGGCGTTGACGTTGGCGAGCACGACGACCCACGCCAACCCGGCCGGCAGCAGGGCGACCAGCACCACCGGGACGATCCGGACGGACGCCACCACGAGCAGCGTCGCGCCGTAGAGCACCCCGGCCAGCAGCAGGAACTGGTTGGCCGTCAGCCGGGTCCGGATCCACGGCAGCAGCACGCCGCCCACGATCGCGCCCACGCCGAGGGCGGCCAGGAGCAGGCCGTACCCGCTGGAGTTCATGCCGAGCCGGCGGCTGGCCACCAGCGGCAGCAACGCCCACAGCGCGCTCGCCGGCAGCACGAACACCAGGGCCCGCCGCAGCAGGCGGCGGACGATCGGCGAGTGCCGGACGTACCGGCCGCCGGCGCGCAGCGCCGCCGTGAAGCGCTCCGGGACCTCGACGGCGCGGGCGTCGCCGGGCCGCCAGCGCAGCAGCGCGTACGCGAAGACCAGGAACGCCACGCCGTTGAGGGCGAACACGGGCGCGACGCCCAGCCGGGCGATCAGCACGCCGGCCACGGCCGGCCCGACGGCCCGGGCCAGATTCACGCTGATCGAGCCGAGCGCGGAGGCCGCCCGCAGGTGCTCCCGGGACACCAGCTCCGGGATCACCGACGCCCAGGCCGGCAGGGTGAGCGCCTGCCCCACGCCGAACGCGAAGGTGAGCGTGAGCAGCAACGCGGGCGGCATCCGGCCGGCCGCGGTGAGCAGGGCGAGCGCCGCCGCCACCCCCACCAGGAACAGCTGCACCGAGATCAGCAGGTGCCGGCGGTCGAAGGCGTCGGCCAGCGCGCCGGCCGGCAGCGCCAGCAGCAGCACCGGCAGCAGGCTCGCGGTCTGGACCAGCGCCACCAGCGTCGAGGCGTTCGACTGGTTGACCAGCAGCCACTGCGCGCCGACCGTCTGCATCCAGGTGCCGATGTTGGCGGCCAGCAGGGCCAGCCACAGGTTGCGGTAGACGGCGGTCCGCAGCGGCGCCCACGCGGAGGCCGTCGGCTCGGCGCCGCCGCCCGGCGTCACCACCGTCCGTCAGCGCGCAGCACGCGCTCCCCGGAGACGTAGAGGTCGTCGGGGTCCAGCAACAGCAGTCGTACGACCTCCTCGGCGACCTGCTCGGGCAGCGCGTAGATCTCGTCGAGGAAGTGGTCGCCCACCCGCTCCTGCAGCCGCGTCGGCATCGGCCCCGGGTGCAGCTGCATCACCTTGATCCGGTTGCTGTGCTGGGCCTCCGCCAGGGACTCGACCAGGCTGCTGCCGTAGCTCTTGGTGGCCCGGTAGACGGGGATGCCGGGGCGCGGCTGCACCACCGCCATGGCGCCGACGTACACCACGTTGCCGTAGCCCTGCCGGCGCAGGTGGTGCAGCGCCTCCTTGAGCACGTACGTCGTGCCGAGCGCGTTCACCTCCACCGCCCGGCGGATGTGGCCCGGGGTGAGCTGCTCCAGGTCGCCGCCCGCCCACACCGAGGCGCAGGCCGCGACGCCGTCGATCACGCCGTACCGGTCGGCCACCTCGGCGAAGACCGCGCGCACCTGGTCGTAGGACGAGACGTCGCAGACGGCGCCGGCGCAGCCGAGTTCGTCGCTCGCCCTGTCGACCTCCTCCTGCTGGTCGCTGAGCACGACCACGCGCTGCTCCTCGACGAGCAGCCGGGCGACGGCCAGCCCGAGCCCGCTGGTGCCGCCGGCGACCACGAAGGTGCGCACAGCCGGGTCTCCGGCCGCCGCGGCGTTCGACGGGTCGCGCACGGGCGCCGCCTTCCCGCTGTCGCGGGTTCCACACCCGGTCCCCCTGCGCCGCTCGCCGGTCGCCTTCGCCGTCAGCCGGGCAGGTGCACCGGGACGCTGGTCACCACCACCCCGGGCAGTCTGCGCAGCGCCCGGCGCAGCCGCTGCTCCGCCTGGCTGTGCAGCGGGCGGTACCAGCTGCGGCGCAGCACCACCTCCGGCACGATCACGGTGAACACGAGGTCGGGCCGGGAGGCGTGCAGCGCCTCCAGGTAGTGCGCCAGCGGCCCGATCACCGCCCGGTACGGCGAGACGACCGTCTCCAGCCGCACGTGGTCCCCCCACGCCTCCCACTGCTCGCGGAACTGGTCCGCCTCCCCCTCCTCGGGGGCGAGGTGCACCGCCAGGGTCGGCTGCCCGAGCGACGCCGCGTACGCCAGGGCGCGCAGCGAGGCCAGGTTCAGCCGGGCCACCGGCACGATCACCAGGTGTCGTACCTGCTGCGGCGACTCCTCCCCCTCCGGCGGACCGGGTCCCCGGTCGGCGGGGGCGGGACCGGCGGCCGGCGCCGCCCCCGGTGGTCGCAGGGCCAGCGCGTGGTTCAGCCGCCGGTAGTGCACCTGCACCCGGTGG
Organism: Micromonospora sp. NPDC048830; assembly: GCF_043198215.1. Taxonomy (NCBI): domain Bacteria; kingdom Bacillati; phylum Actinomycetota; class Actinomycetes; order Micromonosporales; family Micromonosporaceae; genus Micromonospora; species Micromonospora sp. NPDC048830. The sequence continues at coordinate 34,879 of NZ_JBICUP010000032.1, read as the reverse complement.
AACAGCAGCACCAGCAGCGGCACGGCGACGACGACCACCCAGGCGCCCTCGGTGAACTTGGCGGACGCGGCGGTCAGCAACACCAGCCCGGACAGCGCCGCGCCGAGCGCGTTGACGGCCAGCCGGCGTCGCCAGCCCGCCCCCCGGTGACGGCGCCAGTGCACCACCATCCCCGCCTGGGACAGGGTGAACGCCAGGAACACCCCGACCGCGTACAGCGGGATCAGCGACTGGGTGTGCCCGCCGAACGCCACGAACACCACCGCCGCCGTCACCGACAGCACCACCAGGCCGTCGCTGAACGCCAGCCGGTCGCCCAGGTGCAGGAACCGGCGGGGCGCGTGCCCGGCCCGGGCCATGAAGAACAGCAGGCGCGGAAACCCGTTGTACGCGGTGTTCGCCGCCAGCAGCAGGATCAGCGCGGTGGCCGCCTGCACCAGCGCGTACCAGGGACCGGTCGGGAAGCTGTGCCGGGCCAACTGGGACAGCACCGTCTGCCCCGGTGCCGGCACCACGCCGTTCAGGTGGATCAGGACGACGATGCCGGCGAAGAGGGCCACCAGCATGCCCACCATGAAGCTGAGCGTGGCGCGGGCGTTGCGCCACTCCGTCGGCCGGAACGCCGGCACCGCGTTGGACACCGCCTCGATGCCGGTCATCGACACCGCCCCGGAGGAGAACGCCCGCAGCACCAGCAGCAGGCCCAGCCCCTCGACGACCGGCACGGGCGGCGGCGGCAGCGGCGCGAACCCCCGCCCGGCCGCCTGGACGAAGCCGGCACCGAGCACCGCCACCAGCGCGAGCACGAAGGCGTACGTGGGAATCGCGAAGATGTTCCCGGCGGTGCGTACGCCGCGCAGGTTGCCGGCGAGCAGCACCGCGATGACCAGGATGCCGAGCGGGACGGTGAACCGGGCGAGCCCCGGCAGCGCCGAGGTGACGGCGTTGACGCCCGCGGCGATCGACACCGACACGGTCAGCACGTAGTCCATCATCAGCCCGGCCGCGGCGGCCAGCCCTGCCATGGAACCCAGGTTGTCGCTGGCCACGATGTACGAGCCGGCGCCGTGCGGGTAGGCCGGGATGGTCTGCCGGTACGAGACGCCGACCACGACCATCAGCACCACCAGCAGGGCGGCCAGCGGCAGCGACAGCCCCAGCGCGCCGCCGCCGGCCAGCAGAAGCACGGACAGCATCGCCTCCGGCCCGTACGCCACCGAGCTGAGCAGGTCGGACGAGAGCACCGGGAGGGCGACCAGCTTGCGCATGCGCTCGTACAGCACGGCGGAGCTCCGCAGGGGCGGGCCGAACACCGCGCGGCGCAGCCGGGCCAGGCCCCGGCCGAGGCGGGACCCGGGCAGGGTGGCCCCCTCGGTGGCGACCAGTTCCTCCGGCTCGTTCTCCTCCGGTCGTTCCCCGCCTGCCGCGGCCTTCCCCGGCGGCTCTCCGCCCGCCGCGTTGGCCCGGAACATCTCGATCGGCGTCAGCCGGCCGAACCGGCTGGGCGTGGGACGACCCCGGTACCGGCCGAGCGTCGGATCGACCGGCAGCTCCCGGGACCAGCCCGGACGCCCCGGGGCCGTCCGCCACTGCGCCCCGATGCGCCGCAGCGCGTCGAGTTCAGCCGGGGTCAGCGGCGGGAACTCCGCGGAGGGCGTGACGACGGTCCCCTCACCGCGCCCCTCGCCCACCCGCCACCACCACCCCTCTCCCTTCGCACTCTCACCGAAAGCGCCCGGTCCGGCGGCGGAATGCCGAGTCTTACCGGAAAAGTGCGCGCGGCGTCGGGCCGGCCGGCGGCAACGCGGGTTCAGGTGGTGGGCGGTCCGGGAGCGGGTGGGCGGCAGCGGGCGCCCGGAAGCGGCTGGCGGCGGGCTCAGGCCGGGGGGCGCTCCGACAGTGGGGTGGCGTCGGCCGGCAGCGGGGTGGGAAGCGGCGCGGCCGGCCGGGCGGCGCGGGCCGCGCCGAGCACGACCACGACGACCCCGAGCAGGAGCACCGCCAGGCCGGGCAGTGCGACGGCCGGGGGCAGCTGCCCGAGCCACACCCAGGCGACCAGGGCCGCCCCGGGCGCCTCCAGCAGGGCCAGCACGCTCACCGTCGTCGCGGGGATCCGCCGCAGCAGGTGGTTGAACATCGAGTGGCCGAGCAGTTGGGCGCCGCCCACCAGCCCCAGGATCGCCAGCCAGGTGCCCGCGTCGTACCCGGCCAGCGGCACCCCGGCGACCAGGCAGACGACCAGCAGGATCAGCGCGCAGACCCCGTAGCAGACGGTGGTGTACGTGGTCGTGCTGACCGTGGTCCGGGCCCGCTCGCCGAGCGCGGTGTAGACCGCGGCGAACGCGCCGCCGGCCACCGCGAGCAGGTCGCCGGCGAACGCCCGCCCGGAGACGGCGAAGTCGGCCCCGGAGGCGAGCACCGCCCCGGCGACCGCCACCCCGATGCCAGCCCACACCGCCGCCGGCAGCCGCCGTCCCTGGGCCCGGGCGATGAGCCCCTGCCAGACCGGCTGGGTGGCCACCAGGGCGGTGGCGGCGGCCACCGAGGTCAGCTTGGTGCTCGGCATCCAGGTGGCGAAATGGGCGGCGAGCGCCACCCCGGACAGCACGCAGTACCAGCCCTCGCGCCGGCCCGCGCCCACCGTCAGCGCCCGGAACTCGGCCCGCCGCCGGGCCAGCGCGAACGGGCCGAGCGCGGCGGCCGAGAGCAGGTTCCGCCAGAACGCGATCGCCAGGGCCGGCGCGGCGGCGAAGGCGACCAGCGGTGCGGACGAGGAGACCGCCGCGACGGCCAGGACCACGATGCCGGCGGTCAGCAGGTCGGGCGAATGGTGAGGTACGGGTACGGCCACGGGACGGAATCCTGGCACGAACAGGCCAACACACACCGTCAGCATTCCATTACGATCATGGATATCCCGCCGGCAACCTCCTCGACCGTCCGGAGGCGCTTCCGCATGCCCGTCTTCCAAGCGGTGCTGTTCGACTTCTTCGGCACGCTCACGTGTCCCGTGCAGCGGGGCAGCGCGCACCGGCTCACCGCCGAGCTGCTCGGCTGCCCGGTCGACGCGCTCGCCGCCGTACTCGACCGCAGCTACTACGAGCGGGCCAGCGGGCGGTACGGCACCGCCGAGGCGACCATGCGCTGGGTGTGCGAACAGGCCGGCGTACACCCACCGGAGGGCGTGCTGCGCGCGGCGGTGGCCTCCCGGCACTCGGCGGTACGGGCGGACACCCGGCTGCGCGACGAGGCGGTACCGGTCCTGACGGGGCTGCGCCGGCGGGGCGTACGCACGGGTTTGATCAGCGACTGCACGCATGAGCTGCCGGCGTTCCTGCCGGAGCTGGCCGTGGCGCCGCTGCTCGACGTCCGGGTGTTCTCGGTGCAGGTGGGGCGGTGCAAGCCCGACCCGGCGCTCTACCTGGCGGCGTGCGGGCGGCTCGGTCTGACACCGGCCGACTGCCTGTACGTCGGGGACGGCGGCAGCCGGGAGCTGACCGGCGCCGAGCGGGCCGGCATGACGGCGGTGCGGCTGGCCGCCCCGGACCTCAGCGGGCACATGGTCTTCGACGCCGAGCCGGCCTGGGGCGGGCCGGCGCTGCGCTCGCTCGACGAGGTCCTCGACGTGGTGGACCGGGCCGACGTACCGGCCGGCTGCCGCTGACCACGGCCCCGGCGCGGCCGGCCGGCGCAGGCCCGACGGCCGGTCTCGGCGCGGGCAGAGGGCCGCAGCGCGACCGGCCAGCGCAGGCCGGCCGGCCGGTCTCGGCGCGGGCAGAGGGCCTCAGCGCGGGCGGACGCGGTGCAGCCGGAACGGCTTGCGGGTGACCCGGACGACCGGGGCGTCCCGGGGCGGCTCGGCGAGCGAGCCGTCCGGCAGTCGGTCGCCCGCCGCCGGCTCGCCGGCCGGGGTCAGCCGGCTGAGGGCGCAGCCGCTCGCGGCCCAGCGGTCGACCAGCTCGGCGGTGGGGCCGGGGGCGTTCAGCCGCTTGACGGCCACCGTCGGGGCCAGCGTCGTCCACTCCTCGGTGCCCGGCTGGATCCGGGTCACCCGGGCCGGCCAGGTCACGATCCGGCCGGCGTGGTCGCCGCGCAGGGTGACGTCCGCGCCGGCGGCCTCGGCCAGTCCGGGCGCGGCCTGCTCCCCGGGGCCGCTGACGATCAGGAGTGACCCCTCCGCCGGCACGCACCACAGCGCCCGCGCCGGCCCGCCCGCGACGCTCACCCAGGCGACGGCGGCCTTCTTCACCGCCTCGTCGACCAGGGGCGTGCTGACCCGATCCCGCACCTCGTCAGTCACCTCGGCATCCTCCCGCATTCCGCCCGTCCCGCACACCCCGTCAGCGTCCCTCCCGCACACCCCGTCAGCGTCCCTCCCGCACACCCCGTCAGCCGACGAACGGCGGGACGGCGATCTCGCCGCGGGCCACCGGCATGACGCCGCCGCTGACCGTGGCGCCGACGGCGACCCCGTCGACGGCGGTGACGGCGCAGGCCAGGAAGGAGGGGCGGCCCATCTCGACGCCCTGCCGGACGGCGTACTCCGCGCGGCCGTCGCCGGGGAGCAGGCCGCTGGCGACCAGCCACACGCCGAGCCCGAGGGCGGCCGACCCGGTGGCCGGGTCCTCCGGCACGCCGAGGCCGGGCACGAACACGCGGGCGTGCGCGGTTTGCGCCGCCGGATCCCAGGAGAAGACGCTGATGTGCTCGATGCCGTACCGCTCCGCCGCCGCCGCGTCCACCCGGGCACGGGCCACCGCGTCCGGGCGCACCGGCAGGTACGGGAACTCGAGTCCGCAGCCGGCCACCCGGGGGGCCGGGCCGGCGTGGTCCCCGGCGGTGAGGCCGGCCATTTCCAGCAGCGGCTCCGGGTCCAGCTCCGGGCCGAGGGTGGGGACGCCGCCGGTCAGCGTGGCACCGGTGGCGGCCACCTCGATCGGCAGGACCCCGGCGCCGCACTCCTGGCTGACCTGCCCCACGCCGAACATCCCGCGCCGGCACGCGGTCACCGCCGCGCCGACGCTGGGGTGACCGGCGAACGGCAGTTCCTCGGCCGGGGTGAAGATCCGCGCGCGGTAGGTGGCCCCGACCTGCGTGGGCGGCAGCACGAACACCGTCTCGGACAGGTTGAACTCCAGCGCGAGCGCCTGCATCTGTTCGGTGGCCAGCCCTTCGGCGCCGAACACCACCGCCAGCGGGTTTCCGGCGAAGGGGCGGTCGGTGAAGACGTCCACGATCTCGTAGGCCAAGGTCGACATGTTGATAAACAGTAGGCGCTTAGGCTGGTGGCCGTGAGCACGCCGAACCGGGTCTACATCGCCAGACTCGCCGGAGTCGCCGTCTTCGATCCCAACGGCGACCAGGTGGGACGGGTGCGGGACGCGGTGGCCCGGCTCCGGGCGACCCCGGGTCCGCCGGAGGTGGTGGGCCTGGTCGCGGAGATGCCGATGCGTCGGCGGATCTTCCTGTCCATCAACCGGGTCACCTCGATCGACCCCGGCGCGGTCGTGCTCGGCAGCGGCACGCTCAACCTGCGGCGGTTCGAGAAGCGGCCGAACGAGCTGCTGGTGCTGCAGGAGCTGCTGGACCGGCGGGTGCAGCTGGAGCCGGCCGGCCAGCCGGGCACGGTGGTCGACGTGGCGATGGAGTGCAGCCGGGGCGGCGAGTGGTCGCTGGCCCGGGTCGCGGTTCGCGAGCAGACCGGCCGGCTCACCCGCCGGGGCCACCTGCACCAGGTGACCTGGGACCGGGTGCGCGGCCTGAGCGGCATCAGCGAGGACCGGGGTACGGCCAACCTGCTCGCCGTACTAGAGGACATGCGCCCGGCGGACCTGGCGAACGCCCTGCAGGACCTGCCGGACGCCCGGCGCAACGAGGTCGCGGCGGCGCTGGACGACGAGCGGCTGGCCGACGTGCTCAGCGAGCTGCCCGAACACGACCAGGTGGAGATCCTCGCCGCACTGGACCGGGAACGCGCCGCCGACGTACTGGAGGAGATGGACCCGGACGACGCGGCCGACCTGCTCAACGAGCTGCCCCCGCCCGAGCAGGACGTGCTGCTCGACCTGATGGAGCCGGACGAGGCCGACCCGGTGCGGCAGCTGCTGAAGTACAGCTCGGGCACGGCCGGCAGCGTGATGACCTCGGAGCCCGTGATCCTGCCCCCGGACGCCACGGTGGCCGAGGCGCTCGCGCGGATCCGCGAGGAGCAGCTCTCCCCGGCGGTGGCCGCGCAGGTCTTCGTGACCCGCGCGCCGATGACCACCCCGACCGGCCGGTACCTCGGCATGGTGCACTTCCAGCGGCTGCTCCGCGAACCCCCGGCGGACCTGCTCGGCGGGGTGGTGGTCAACGACATCGACCCGCTGCGCCCGACCACCCCGCTGCCGGAGATCACCCGCCGGATGGCCACCTACGACCTGGTCGCCATGCCGGTGGTGGACCGGAACAACCGGCTGGTCGGCGCCGTGACGGTGGACGACGTGCTGGACCACTCGCTGCCGCCGGACTGGCGGGAGCGGGACACCGCGACCGCCCCCGCCCCCGGCGACGAGCTGCTGGACGGTGGGAATGAGTGAGCCGCGCCGGGCCGAACGGCTGGACCAGCCGCGCGAGCCCCGGGGCCTGAAGCTGCCCCGGATCGACCATGAGGCGTTCGGCCGCTGGTCCGAGGGGATCGCCCGGAACATGGGCACGGCCATGTTCATCGTCTACATGACGCTGGTGATCGCGATCTGGTTCGCCTGGAACACCCTGGCCCCGGCGAGCTGGCGGTTCGACCCGTACACCTTCACGTTCCTGACCCTGGTGCTGTCGTTGCAGGCGTCGTACGCGGCCCCGCTGATCCTGCTCGCGCAGAACCGGCAGGCCGACCGGGACCGGGTGGCGCTGGAGGAGGACCGGCGCCGGGCGACCATGCAGAAGGCCGACACCGAGTACCTGGCCCGGGAGATCGCCGCGCTGCGGATCGCGATGGGCGAGGTGGCGACCCGCGACTTCCTCCGCTCCGAGCTGGCCCGGCTGGCCGAGGAGCTGGACGAGGCGAACCAGCGGCGGCAGCGGCTGGAGCGCCGGCAGCCGGACCGGACGCCGCCGCGCGGCGGGGGGCAGCCGCTCGACGAGCCGCGCGACGAGCTGGACGGCGACCTCCCCCGCGACGGTCGCCCGGAGGGGCCGGTCCGGGAGCACTGAGCCGCCCGGCACCTTGCCGATCGACTCGCTCACACCGGGCCCCGCCAGCGGCCGGCACGGACCAGCCCCGACGTAGCATTGCGGGCATGTCAGCACCCGTCAGCACCGTCGCGGACGCCGTCCAGGCCGCCCTGGCCACCGTCGACGACCCGGAGATCCGCCGGCCCATCACCGACCTCGGCATGGTCCGCTCCGCCCAGGTCGGCGACGACGGCGTGGTCCGGGTCGAGCTGCTGCTCACCGTCGCGGGCTGCCCGCTGAAGGAGAAGCTGCGCACGGACATCACCGCCGCCGTCGGCGCGGTGCCCGGGGTGACCGGGGTCGAGATCGAGTTCGGGGTGATGAGCCCGGAGCAGCGCCAGGCGCTCCAGTCGAAGCTGCGCGGCGGCGGCGCCACGGAGGAGCCCGTCATCCCGTTCGCCCAGCCCGGTTCCCGCACCCGCGTGTACGCCGTGGCCAGCGGCAAGGGCGGCGTCGGCAAGTCCAGCGTCACGGTCAACCTGGCCGCCGCGCTGGCCGCCCGGGGGCTCTCCGTCGGCGTGGTCGACGCCGACATCTACGGCCACTCCGTGCCCCGGATGCTCGGCGCGGACGGCCGCCCCACCCGCGTCGAGGACATGATCATGCCGCCGCAGTCGCACGGCGTGAAGGTCATCTCGATCGGCATGTTCACCGCCGGCAACGCGGCGGTGGTCTGGCGCGGCCCGATGCTGCACCGGGCGTTGCAGCAGTTCCTCGCCGACGTGTACTGGGGCGACCTGGACGTGCTGCTGCTCGACCTGCCCCCGGGCACCGGCGACGTGGCCATCTCGCTGGCCCAACTGCTGCCGAACGCCGAGATCCTGGTGGTCACCACGCCCCAGGCTGCCGCCGCGGAGGTGGCCGAGCGGGCCGGTGCGATCGCGCTCCAGACTCACCAGCGCGTCGTCGGTGTCATCGAGAACATGTCCTGGCTGGAGCTGCCGGACGGCTCCCGGATGGAGATCTTCGGCGCCGGCGGCGGCCGGGCCGTCGCCGAGTCGCTGACCCGGACCATCGGCGCCGAGGTGCCGCTGCTCGGCCAGGTCCCGCTGGACACCCGGGTCCGGGAGGCCGGCGACGCCGGCAACCCGGTCGTGCTCGCCGAGCCGGAGTCGCCGGCGGCGAAGGCCCTGGACCAGGTCGCCGACCGGCTGGCGGTGCGCCGCGAGTCGCTGCTCGGCAAGCCGCTGGGTCTCAAGCCGGCCGGCCGCTGACGGGTGGGTCGCTGACGGCGGGTCGTTACGGTGGGGTGGGGCCCGCCGTGACCGGCTCCGGGCGGTCAGGCTTGATCCCTCCGCCGGTCACGGCGGGCCCCACCCGGTTCGTGCCGGGCGCTGTCCGTCGGTCCGTCGCGGTTCTGGGGGCGACCCCTACCCCATTCGCGTACGAGGAGGGGGTCCGCTCCGTCCGGAGCGGACCCCCTGCTGGGTCCCGGCTGGGGTTGGGCTCAGGTGATGTCGTCGTAGCCGGCGGTCCGGGGGGCGGGAGCGGGCGCGCCGCCGCCCGAGGTGGCCGTGGTCGTCGGGCCGCCGGTCGGCCTGCGGATGTCCGCCGCCCTGGCCACGTCCTTCAGGTCGTTGTGCACGCCGCCGACATCGGCCTTCAGGGTGTCGTAGACCCCCTGGAGCGGTTTCCGGATCGCCTGCTCGTCCTCCTCGCTGAGCAGGTGCTTGCGGATGAACGCCTTCGGGTGCAGGTCCTCCAGCTGGATGTCGGTGCCCAGCTCCCGGCTCAGGTCGCTGGTGGCGTTGCGCGCCATGTTGCGCAGGTTGCTCACCAGCCGCAGCCCGTCACCGATCACCTTGGGCAGCCGGTCGCCGAAGATCAGCAGCGCCAGGAGCAGCAGCGCGCCGATCTCCCACCAGTTCAGGTTCTCGAACACGCCGCTGGCCTCCTCGTCGCCGTCACGCCAAGACTACGCACGTCGGAGCCGGTCGGGGAGGGGTGGCCGGCTCCCTACTTGGCGTCTGCGGCGAGGGTCACGGAGGCGTTCAGCCGGGCGGAACCCCGCCGATACTCCACGGTCACCACCGAGCCCGGCGCGAACTTGCGGACCAGGGCGATCAGGTCGGTGGGATCGGTCATCGGGCGGCCGTTGAGCCGCAGGATCACGTCCCCGGCCTTGAGCCCGGCCCCGGCCGCGGGCCCCGACGGTTCCACCGCCGCCAGGCGTACGCCGCCGGCGCCCGTGGCCGAGCCGGTGCCGCCCACCTGCGCGCCGATCACCGTACGGCGGGCCTTGCCGGTGCCGATGATGTCCTGGGTGACCCGCTTGGCCTGGTTGATCGGGATGGCGAAGGCGAGCCCGATGTTGCCGGCCTCCTGCCCGTCGGCCACCAGCGACTTGATCGTCGAGTTCACGCCGATCACGCGGCCGGCCGAGTCGACGAGCGGGCCGCCGGAGTTGCCGTGGTTCACCGCGGCGTCGGTCTGGATGGCCGCGTAGTAGCGCGTGGGGCCGCCCGGCTCGCCGGCCTGCATCGTCCGGTCGAGAGCGCTCACGATGCCCGCCGTCACCGTGTTCGCCAGCGACAGCGGCGAGCCGATCGCCAGCACCGGGTCGCCCACGGCCAGGGCCTCGGAGTCGCCGAACTCCACCGGCCGCAGGCCCGTCCGGGTCACCTTGATCACCGCGAGGTCGGACTCCGGGTCCTGCCCCACGACGCTGGCCGAGGCGGTGCTGCCGTCGGTGAACACCACCGTCGCCTTGCCGGTGCCGCCGGCGACGACGTGGTCGTTGGTGACCACGTGCCCCTCGGCGCTGACGATGAAGCCGGAACCCTCGCTCGTGCCGCCCAGGCTCGCCACCCGGACGGTGACCACGCTGGGCAGCACCTTCTCGGCGACCCCGGCCAGCGACTCCGGCCGGCGCTGGGCGAGCGCGGGCGGGTCCGCCGGGTCGGCGCCGAGCACCGGCTGCCCGGTCACGCCGCCGCGCACCGCGAACGCGTACCCCAGGGCACCGCCGAGGGCGCCGGCGAGCAGCGCGGTGACCAGCGGGATCAGCAGCAGTTGCCGCAGCCGCGGCCGGCCCGGCGCGTCCGGGTCGGTGACCGGCTCGGGCTCCGTACCGGGGGCACCGACCGGGCCCGGGACGATCACCGCCGCCGGGGAGCGCGGGTCCCGCCACGGATCGGTGAGCGCGTCGGACCACCAGGGCGAGGTCGGTCCGCTCGGGGCGCCCGGGAACGCCGTCGGCCGTTCGGCCGGCGCCGCGCCCGACGCCGGCGGCGTCGGGCTTCCCCCTGGCTGGCGCCAGTCCCAGCCGTCGGTCACGTCGTGCCTCCCAGTCGTCCCCGCATCCCTCGCCACGCGCCCGGCCCGGGTGGCCGGTCCCGACGACGGGGATGCCGCCTCCAGGATTGCACGAATGCCCCGAGCGCAGTCAGCGCTTGTCCGCATGATCGTTGGGCCGCAAACCACCCCGGCCGGGCTCGTTCCGCCGATGATCGTCGGGCACCGGACTCGCGGCGGCGTGCGTCCGGCCCCGCCTCTAGGCTCATAGCGCCAGCCCGCCCCTGACGGAGGTGTCCCATCGCCACGGCCGCCAGTTCCGGTAGTTCGCCGACGCAGGCGTTGCAGTTCGCCGAGTCGTACGTCACCGAGGACCTCGTGCTGCGGACCGCCCGCAGCCTCGCCCACGAGGTCGGCCTCGACGCGGTGACCCCCGGCGCGGGCGCCGCGCTGCGGCTGCTCGCCGCCGCCGGTAGCGCGCGGGCGGTGGTGGAGATCGGCACCGGCACCGGCGTCAGCGGTGTCTGGCTGCTGCGCGGGATGCGCCCGGACGGCGTCCTCACCACCATCGACGTCGAGGTGGAGCACCAGCGGATCGCCCGCCGGATCTTCACGGAGGCCGGTTTCCCCGCCGGGCGTACCCGGATCATCACCGGCCGGGCGCTGGACGTCCTGCCCCGGCTGGCCGACGGCGCGTACGACCTGGTCTTCGTCGACGCGGAGTCGACCAACTTCAACGCCTGCGAGGACGCGGCGCTGCGGCTGCTGCGCCCGGGCGGGGTGCTCGTCCTCAACGGCGCCCTGGCCGGGGGCCGGATCGGCGACCCGGCGGCGCGGGACGTGGAGACGGTCACCGTCCGGGAGGCCATCAAGGCGATCCGGGAGTCCGAGCACTGGATCCCCGCGCTACTCCCCCTCGGGCACGGCCTCCTGGCCGCCGTCAAGTGCTGACCCGCCCCGGAATGCTCCTGGTCAGGTGAGCGTGGCGAGCCAGCGGAGCAGGCCGCGGACCCCCCAGCCCGTGGCGCCCCGGCTCAGCTCCGCGTCGTCACGCTCGGCCCAGGACGGCGCGGACATGTCGACGTGCAGCCAGCGCTGCCGCAGGTCGCCGGTGAACTCGCGCAGGTACAGCGCGGCCACCACCGACCCCGCTCCCTGAGTGGGGGCGCTGTACAGGTCGGCGATGTCGCTGCGCAGGTACTGGACGTAGTCGGCCGGCAGCGGCATCCGCCACGCCGTCTCGCCGGCCGCGTCGATGGCGGCCAGCAGATCGGCGGCCAACTGGTCGTTCTCGCTGTACAGGGCGCCCGTCCGCGTGCCCAACGCGATCGCGTTCGCGCCGGTGAGGGTGGCCAGGTCGATCAGCAGGTCCGGCTTGAGGTCGGCGACGGCGTACGCGAGCGCGTCGGCGAGCACCAGCCGCCCCTCGGCGTCGGAGTTGGTGGTCTCGCTCGTGACGCCGCCGTAGTGCCGGACGACGTCGCCGGGGCGGAACGCCGACCCGCTGACCATGTTCTCCGCGAGCGGCGTCAGGGTGGTGACCCGGACCGGCAGCCGCAGCGCGGCGGCGCCCAGCGTCGCGGCGACCACGGCGGCGGCGCCGGCCATGTCCTTGCGCATCAGCTTCATCGCGTCGCTGGGCTTGATGGAGATGCCGCCGGTGTCGAACGTGATCCCCTTGCCGACCAGGACCACGTGCGTGCGCGCCCCCACCGGCCGCCAGTCCAGCTCGACCAGCCGCGGCCCGCTGGCCGAGCCGCCGCCGACGGCGAGGATGCCGCCGAAGCCCTCGGCCGCCAACTCGTCCGGCTGCCGGACCCGCAGGTGCAGGTCGGGCTCGCCGGCCGCGGCCGCCTCGACCTGCTCGGCGAACCACTGCGGGTTCTTCACGGACGACGGGGTGTTGGTCAGGTCCCGGGCCAGACGCGTCATCCGGGCCGTGACCACGGCGGCCTCGACCGCCTCGTCGTACGCGGCGGGGTCGGTCACCACGAGGTCGACGCCGGTCAGCGTCGGCGCCTCGTCGGCCGCCCCCAGCCGGAACCGGTACGACGCCAGCAGCAGCCCCTCGACGAGGCCGCGCACCGAGGCGGCCGGGGCGCCGCCCGGCACCGCGACAGTGACGTGCGTCTCATCCGCGGCCGACCGGGCCAGCGCCGCGCCCGCCGCCCGCCAGCCGCGCTCGTCCGCCTCGCCCACCCCGGCCAGCAGCAGCCGGCCAGGGGTGCGCCCCGGTCGCAGGTGTACGTGCACCTCGCCGGCCCGCCCCGTGGCCCGGGCGGCGGGAACCAGGGCGGCCGCCTCGGCCAGCAGCTCGTCGGCGACGGCCGGCAGGCTCGACTCCAGCGTGGCCCGGGGACCGTCGCCCTCGGCGTCCCCGGCGGGCCGGATGGGCAGGACCAGAGCATCGGGCCGCTCGGGCGCGGTCACCAGACGGATGGCCAACACGCTGGACCGTACCTCCAGAAAAGTCGAAAAAAGCGGGGGCTCGCCCACCAGGCCGGCCGCCCGCGGCGGTGAAGGCCCTGAGCCACCGGCCGGGCCGGTGGCTCAGGGATGTATGGACCGTCCGCTCGACGAACGCCGCCCGGACCGCTTCTCGGTCAGCCGGCGGCTGCCTTCAGCGCGTCACCGAGCGCGTTGGCCTCGTCGGGAGTCATCTCGACGACGAGCCGGCCACCACCCTCCAGCGGGACCCGCATGACGATGCCCCGGCCCTCCTTGGTGACTTCCAGCGGACCGTCGCCCGTCCGCGGCTTCATCGCCGCCATGTTGTCTCCCCTCAGACCTACACCAGGGTCGGTGGGTTGCCCCACAGCCTCTTCGCAACACCCGCCGCAACGTGCGGGGGCGCCGACCAACGATTTTCCCTGATGAACACCGCCGGACCCAAACCGAAGCAGCATTGATGTAACAGCACCTAGCATATCTTGAGAAGGCCTGTCACAATGTGCGGTCATGCAGGCACGGTCGGCACTCTTCGACCTGTACGGCGACCACCTCCGGGCGCGGGGTGGCCGCGCGCCGGTCGCGGCCCTGGTCAAGCTGCTCGCGCCGCTCGGGATCGCACCCCCGGCGGTGCGGACGGCGGTCAGCCGGATGGTCCGCCAGGGTTGGCTGGACCCCCTCCGCCTGCCCTCCGGACCGGGATATTCGATCACGGCGAAGGCGGCCCGGCGGCTCGACGAGGCGGCCGCCCGCGTCTACCGCACCGGCCGGATCAGCTGGGACGGTCGGTTCGATCTGCTCGTCCTGGAGGCCCCCACCCCGCGGCGGGACCGGCAGCGGCTCGCCGCCATGCTGAGCTTCCTCGGCTACGGCGCCCTCGACGAGCAGACCTGGGTGGGCACCCGCCCCGCCGAGGACATCGACGTCCTGCTGGAGGAGGCGGGCGTGCGGTACGAGCGGTTCACCGCGGCGCACGCCGCGGGCACCCCCGGCGCGATGGGGGTGGTCCGCCGGGCCTGGGACCTCGCCCAGATCGGACACGCCTACGAACGGTTCGTCGACGAGCAGCGCCCGCTGCTGGCCGGGGTGACCGCCCGGAGCAGCGACGAGGAGGCGTACGCCGCCCGGTTCCGGCTCGTGCACGCGTGGCGTACCTTCCTGTTCCGGGATCCGCAGCTGCCGCCGGCGCTGCTGCCCGACCGCTGGCCCGGCACCGCCGCGGCCAGCTTCTTCGACCGGCACGCGGCCCGGCTACGTCCGGCCGCCGACCGGTACGTCGAGCGGTGCCTCGACGCCACGAACCGCATCGCCCGACAGAAGGGTCGTTAGAGAGTGACCGAGCCGCTGCTGGTCGACCGCACCGACGCCGTCGTCACCCTGACGCTGAACCGCCCGACGGCGATGAACTCGCTCGACGTGGCGCTGAAGGCGGCGCTGCGGGACACCCTGGCCGAACTGGAGGCCGACCGGGCCTGCCGGGCCGTGGTGCTCGCCGGCGCGGGCGGCTCGTTCAGCGCCGGCCAGGACCTGCGTGAGCACGTGCAGACCCTCGAATCGGGGACGCCGGACCCGCTGGGGACGGTGCGGGCCCACTACAACCCGATCGCCGCCCGGCTGGCCAACCTGCCCAAGCCGGTGGTCGCCGCGGTCCGGGGCATGGCCGCCGGGGCCGGCGCGTCGCTGGCCTTCCTGGCCGACTTCCGCATCGGCGGGCCGGGCACGCGCTTCCTGATGGCCTTCGCCGGGGTGGGACTCGCCGCCGACACCGGCGCCTCCTGGACGCTGCCCCGGCTGGTCGGTCACGCCAAGGCCGTCGAACTGCTGATGCTCGCCGAGCCGGTGCGCGCCGAGGAGGCCAACCGGCTCGGCCTGCTGACCAGGCTGGTCGACGACGACGAGCAGGTGCTGCCGACCGCGCAGGAGTTGGCCGCCCGGCTCGCCGCGGGCCCCACCGTCGCGTACGGGGCGATCAAGCGGCAGCTCTCCATCGCCGACGCGGGCACCCTCGCCGACGCGCTGGCCGCCGAGGCGCAGGCCCAGTCCATCTGCGGCGCCACGGCGGATCACCGCGACGCGACGATGGCCTTCGTCAACAAGCAGAAGCCGACCTTCGCCGGCCACTGAGGCCCGTCGCCCAGCCGTTGCAGGCTCCGGCGCGCGGCCGGTCAGCGGCCACGGCCACCGTCGCTGGCACCCGGTCGGTCAGCGGCACGCGGCCACCCTCGTCGGTATGCGGCCGGTCAGCGGCATTCGTCTGTCGGCGGACGCGGCTCTCGCGGGCGGGCGCCGTCAGCGGGCCACGTAGCCGCCGTCGACCGGAATGGTGTGGCCGGTGATCCAGGCCGCGTCGTCGGAGGCGAGGAAGAGCACGACTCCGGCCACGTCGTCCGGGGTGGGGATGCCCGGCAACGTCAGGAGACCGAAAAAGGGCGAGACAGCTCTCCTGTCAGAACTCGCTCCTCACTTCGACGAACTCCACGAGAACGCCGCCGAAAGACTTCGGGTACGCGAAGGCGATGAGATGTCCGCCGCCGCCTGTCCGGGGCTCCGGATCTATGAAGTCGATGCCGTGATCGCGCAGTTCGCTCATGGTGGCGGCGATGTCGTCGACCTCGAAGGCGATGTGGTGCAGTCCGGGCCCGCGGCGGTCGACGGAACGCTTGACCACGCCTTCCCCAGTCACTTCGAGTCCCTGAAGAGAGCAATTACCGAGATCCAGCATTCGCTCGTTGAAGCCAGGTACACGCTCGACACTGGTCACCGGCAAACCAAGGGTGCGCTGGAATGTCTCGGCGAGTTCGGCACCTTGGCCTTCGGCAAAGGCGACATGGTGAAGCCCCTTCACCCGGGTCGGGTTCAGCACGTCAGATGGCCTTCCGGTCGAACGGATCCGCGAGGGCGGTCGGGACGCGTGCGTGACCGACGAGGCCCGCTAGCGCAGCGAGACTGAGCAGGTAAGGAAGCGCCAGCCAGAGCTGCGCAGGGACCGTGAGGCTTGCGCCAGAGACTCCGATGGCCGCGATGATGAGCGCGATCACGATCGGTGGCACCGCCTTCTTGACGATGAACCCGCGGCGGCTCGCCAGGACCAGCGCGATCGCAAGGATGATCGTGGCCAGGACGTACCAGACGCTTCCGGGTACCTCCGATGCGTTCTGGAGGCGTAGCTGAAGGGCGTCCGCCGCGCCGAAGAGCATCGCGGCGCCGATGGTTCCACGCAGCGTCCATTTCCCGAAAACGACGGCGGCGAGCGCGAGGAATCCGCGTCCACCGGTCATTCCCTCGACAAAAATGCCGACCTGTACCACGGTCAGGAAGGCGCCGGCAAGGCCAGCGAGAAGACCTGCGGTCAAGACGGCCGAGTAGCGGACCACGTTGACATTGATGCCAGCAGTCTCGACCGCCTCCGGCAATTCACCGGATCCACGGACGGCAAGTCCCCAACGACTGCGGTACAGAGCCCATGCGATGGCCGGGATCAGCAGATACGTCAGGTACGTGACGATCGTCTGGTCGAACAGGGGCTTGCCAACGCCTGGAATGTCGGAGAGCACGGGTATGGAGACCAGACCCATGCGGTCGATCGACACCTGCCCCCGGTCGAGGAACAGTTCGCGGTTGAGGAAGATGGTGACGCCGGCGCCGATGAGGTTGATGCCGACGCCGACAACAATCTGGTCGGCACGGAACGTCACAGAGAGAATCGCCATCACAAGTGCAAGGGACATGCCACCTGCTGTACCGGCGAGCAGGCCAAGCCACGGAGATCCGGTTCGCTCGACGAAGAGGAAACCGAAGAACGCGCCGAAGAGCATCATCCCTTCGAGTCCGACGTTCATCACTCCGGCGCGTTGGGAGATCAGCTCTCCGAGTGCGGGGAGAAGGATTGGCACTGCGAGCGCGACGGCGGCGCCGAGGAGTGCTGCGTCAAAGGGACTCATCTTCAGGCTACCTCCGCCGCGGTGAGCCTGGCCGCGGGTTGCTTGGTCGCGTCGACTCGACGCCAATGGGACTTCTGAAGCAAGAAGGTCGAGCCTGCGACCAGCACGATGACGAGACCCTGGGTCACCAGCACGAGACCGGACGGGACCCCGACGCGGGCTTCCATCAGTCCGCCGCCCTGCTTGAGAAAGGCGAACAGCAGAGCCGCCGGAACACAGCCGAGTGGGCTGTTCCTTGCCAGAAGCGCGACGACAATGCCCTCGAAGCCGTAGTTCGCCGAGAAGTTGTCCGCCATGTTCCCGGCCGGGCTCGAGGAGATCAACGAGGAGCCGGCGAGACCTGCAAGCCCCCCTGAGGCAACCAGCGCCAGGGCTGCAACCTTGGTGGTCGAGATTCCGGAGTACGCCGCGAAGTCCTTGTTCGCGCCGGTAAACCGGAGACGGTATCCGATGCGGGTGCTGGAGAGCACCCACGCGACGACGATCGTTGCCAGTGGAATCAGGACGATGTCCCAGTGGAGCCTCATCGCCTCGATCAGAGGCCACCGTGCCGACTGTTCGACCGGTGAGGTCTGTCCGAGGGTGTGAGTTGGCTCCTCCAGCGGACCAGTGACGAGCCAGCTGATGATCTGGATCATCACGAAGTTCAGCAGCAGGGTCGAGATGATCTCGTTGACGTGTCGCTTGGCCCAGAGCCAAGCCGCGATCCCAGCCCAGGCTGCGCCGCCGACGATGCCGCCGATGACCAGCAGGGAGAGGTGCACAACGGCGGGGAGGCCGGTGAGCTTGAGACCGATGATCGTGGCGACCGCTCCACCGGCCAGGATCTGTCCCTCCAAGCCCACGTTGATTCGTCGCACCGAGAACGCGAGCACCCAGCCGAGCGAGGCAAGCGTGAGCGGCACAGCCTTGGCGAGCATCGCGCCGAACTGTCGTTCGCTACCGAAGCTTGCGTCGATCATCGCGTTGATGGCGTCACCGGGCGCCTTGCCCGCCGCGGCGACGATGGTCATCGAGACGATGAGGGCGGCGACGACGGCGGCGGCCGAGATCGCGATGGAGGTCAGTGCCTCCCGGACTCGGGGGCTCACGCCGGCACCTCGTTGGGGTGAGAGATCATCAGGTGTCCAAGGCGCTCGACCGTCGCCTCTGCCGCGTCGAGAACAGCGACGATGCGACCTCGCACCAGCACAGCGATACGGTCGGAGAGCATTAGGAGCTCCTCCATTTCGGATGAGACGAGAAGCGTTGCCCCGCCTCTCGCCCTGTGCGCGTTGAGCGCGCGGTAGACGTACTCCATCGCTCCGACGTCGAGGCCACGAGTCGGTTGGGCGGCGATGACCAGGCGCGGCTGGCGGCTGAGTTCGCGAGCGATGACGGCCTTCTGCTGATTCCCGCCGGACAGCTGCCGCATTCGAACATCGGCGTTCGGTACCCGGATGTCGTACTCAGCGACCAGCTTCTCGTCGCGCTCATGGATGGCTCGACGGCGTCGAAGCCCACGGCGGAACAGGCTGGGGTTGTTGAGCTCCTTCACCAGAAGGTTTTCCGATACGGAAAGGGTGAGCGCGACCGCATTGCGGTGTCGATCCTCGGGAATGACGGCGACGCCACGGGCTGCCAGGTCGGCTGGTGTCGGGTGGCCGACCTCATGGCCGGCGAACACGACGCTCCCCGAGTCGGCGGCTCGGACACCGCAGGCGAGGTCCACCAGGTACGACTGACCATTGCCTTCGATCCCGGCGATTCCGAGGATCTCACCGTCTCGCACCTCGAGTGACACGTCCTCCAGCCGCGGTCGGCCGTCGCGGTCGTTGACGCACACGTCGGTGAAGGTGAGTGCCGGGGCTCCGAGAGCCGCAGGTGCGCGGTCCTGGCGAAGACGGACCTCACGCCCAACCATCATGTTGATTACTTCCGCGGGCGTGGTCTCTCGCGTCGCGACAGTACCGATGAGCCGGCCGTCCCGGAGGACGGTGCAGCGATCGGCGACGTCGAAGACCTCGTCGAGCTTGTGGGTGATCAGGACGACCGTGCGGCCAACGTCCGCCATCGAGCGGAGCACTTTGGAAAGGTGTTGCCACTCGCCCTTGGTGAGAACTGCGGTCGGCTCGTCGAAAATGAGGATGCCGGTGTCGGTATACAGCAGCTTGAGGATCTCGACCCGCTGACGCTCGCCCACAGACAGGTCCTCGACCAGTGCATCGGGGTCCACTCCGAACTGGTAGGATTCTGCAAGTTCCCGGATACGGTCCCTTACCTGATCGAGTTGCGAACTCGCAGCCAGCTTTCCGGGAATGCTGAGAGCGACGTTCTCGGCGACGGTCATGTCCGGGACCAGCATGAAGTGCTGGTGGACCATGCCGATGCCGAGGCTCTGGGCGTCCCGGGGGCGGCGGATCCTCACCTCCCGCCCCCGGACGTGGATAGATCCCGCGTCCGCCGAAACGACACCACCCACGATCTTCATCAGGGTGGACTTTCCGGCACCGTTCTCACCGAGCAGGGCGAGAACCTCGCCCTCGAAGATCTGGAGGCTGACGTCGTTGTTTGCGACAACGCCCGGGTAGGTCTTGTGGATGCCGACGAGCTCAACGCACGGCGTGGCTCGTCGGTTGTCGACGGACGCGGGATCAATCATGGGTCAGCCACCCTCCGGCATTGTGATCTTGCCCGAGTTGATCTTCTCGGTGACCTGGTCCGCAAGGGGCTGGAGGTGAGTGCTGTTCGGGCACATGGTGAGCTTCTGGATCGCCGGATCTTCGAGGGCGTACTTCTTGGTGCCCGCCGGCAGCTGCTCGTTCACGTAGTCGTTCAGGATCGTCTCCACCAGCTTCTGGTTGTTCTGGTAGTCGTACCCGATGATCTGGTCGCTCTCTTCGCATCGGTCGGTGGTCGGGTTGAACACCTTGACGTCCTTGCCGGAGTCCTTGATGGCCTGCAGCACACCCGGGAGGCCGGCGTCGACGAAGGCGTAGATGATGTCGACACCATCTGCGATCTGGGCGGCGGCCGCCTGTTTGGCCTTCGCTGCGTCACTGAAGTCACCGACGGTGACGTGGGCGTACTTGATGTTGCCGTTGGTGGCCTTCGCGCCCGCCTCGAAGTCGATGTCCGACTGGCTGGTCGGGGGAATGGCCGCGCCGCCGATGAATCCGACGTGACCGGTCTTCGACTCCTGGGCCGCGATGGTGCCCGCGACGTACGCGGGAACGCCCTGCAGCATCATGTAGGCGTGGAGGTTGTCGATGCCCTCCTTGACGACACCGCTCATCACGAAGGTGGTGTCCGGATGGTTCGGCGCGACGCTGTTGGCACCGGCGACGAGGGCGCTGCCGCCGCCGATGATGATGTCGTTGTCGGCAGCGAGGTTGTTGAGCGCGTCGGAGATGTCGGACGGGTCGGTGAGGTTGTCGACGACGGAGATCTTGAGGTTGAGTTCCTCCTCCAGCGCCTGCACCCCCTTGAGGTACGTCTGGTAGAAGGCGCCGTCGTTCCGCGGACCCGCGAGCGCGACGCCCACCTTGATCACGTCGCCGTCGCTGCCGCCGGGCGAGTTGTCGTCGGAGCTGCCGCACGCGGCAGTTCCGAGCAGGGTCAGGGTCGCAACCGTAGTGGCGGCGACCAGGGAGAGCATTCTCATCTGACGTCTCCATTTCTCCGATGCCGAGGTTGGTTCTCGGCAGAGGCTCAGGGTTGGCTCAGAGAACTGGCCAGGCAGGGACTGGGTCGATTCCGATCTCCTTGAGCACGCGGCGATCGATGGCCTCGACCTCCTCGCGCAGTGACTGCTCGTCGACCCTGGTCAGCTGCTTGTTGTCGAGCACGACCTCGCCGGCGATGAGGACCGTGTGCACGGAGTGGCCGGTCGCGCCGTAGACGAGGTTCGCGATCGGGTTGTGCAGCGGGCGCCAGTCGAAGTCCTCGGCCTCGAAAATGGTGATGTCGGCTTCCTTACCGACCTCGATGCCACCGACAACGTCGTCCCACCCGAGCGCACGGGAGCCGTTGATCGTGCCCATCTCGACGGCCTGCTCAGCAGAGACCGCGTTCGGGTCCTGCCGAGCGTCACGCGGGAGCAGGGCAGCCAAGTAGATGGCCCGCGTGATGTCCTGGTGGTTCGAGCAGTTCTCGGCGTCGGTCCCGAGCATGACCGGGACGCCCGCGGCGAGGAGTTCGGGCCACTTGCCGAACTGGGTCGTGCCCTTGGCGAGCTTCAGTGCGGTGCTCGGGTTCTTCGAGATCCGGGCTCCGCTGTCGGCGATCAATCGCACCTCCCAATCGGCGACGCTGGTCACGTGATTCATGAACACGCGATCGTTGAGCGCGCCGATCTTGTGCATGTGCTCGATCGGCCGGTGACCGAATGCCTGCTGCTCGAGCGCCACCTCGCGCTCGCTGGTGGACTTGTGGAGGACCATCAGCGAGTCCGCTTCCACAGCAAGGTTGGCCGCGGCGACGGTCAGCTCGTCGGAGCAGGTGCCGACCCCCTCGATGGTGACGGCGTCCCGGATGCGGGGGTTGTTGAACTTCCGGACGGTCTCGACGCCCCACTCCAGCCGCTTGACTGCCTCCGGGGCCGTGAACCGAAGCCAGTTCGGCAGGTCCGCGTCGCCCGCGGAGCCGGCCTGGTCCCAGGTCCAGGGTCCGGTCCGGCAGCGCATACCGGAGGCGGCAATGGCCTCGAGGACGGCCTCGAGGTGGTTGCAGCCCGGCTCCTGGAAGCTGGTGGTGCCGAACCGGATCATCTCCGCGGTGGCGTGGAGGGCATAGGTGTGCATGTCCTCCTCCGTGAGCCGGGAGAAGGACGGGTAGATGAAGCTGCGAAGCGCCTGGAGGGTGGTGCCACCCTCGGGCATCGCGCCCTTGGCACAGCACAGGAGGTGGCGGTGGCCGTTCGACATGCCGGGGATGGTCACCTTGTTGCGACCGTCGACGGTCCTGCGACCGCGGTACTGGTGCGCAAGGTCAGCTCGCTGTCCTACCGCCACGATCTTCGTGCCGTCGATTGCGACGAATCCGTCCCGGAAGATCCTGCGCTCCGGGTCCACGGTGACGATCCAGCCGCCGTCGATGACGACGTCTACTTCGATCGGCTCGACGTTGTCCTGGGTCACTTCTCCGCCGCCTCTCAACTTTCAGATTTGATATCTGATGTCGGATGTGTGGAATCTAGCACCGTGTCGAGGGCCACGGTCAATGACTTCTTCGAAGGTTTCTCAACAAGTTGTTGCTGCTAGCCAGAGGGCCGGCACGACGGCCGGCGCGACCCAGCCGGTAGTCGGGATCGCGCCGGCGGTGCGTGCCGGCCCAGGTTGCGTAACGGGCTGGTTGGCCCCCGTCTCCGATCGGTGTGAGTCAGGAGTTCTGTTCGTCGCCGACGAAGTTCTCCAGTTGGTCACCCATCACGGACCTGACGTGCGCGCGCATGTGCTTCTCGGCGGCCGCCGCGTCCTGGCGGACGATGGCGGTCCAGATCCTTTCGTGCTCCTCGAGGGAGTGCTCGATGCGCCCTGGGATGTCGACGGTCAGTCGGCCGATCCGGCGCTGGTGGCCCTCCAGATCGTTGATGATGTCGTTCATCCACTTGTTGTCGCACTGCGAGTAGATGAGCCGGTCGAAGTTCTCGAACAGGGAGATGACCTCGTCGATCTTGCCCTCGTCGATGGCCTTTCGGGTCTCGCGGACGTTGCGTTGGAGAGCCTCGTAGAGCTCGTCGTTGCGCGACTCTGCAGCACGCGCTGCGCACCGCCCCTCGACGAGTTCGCGGACCTCGTACACCTCGCGCAGGTCACGCCTGGTATAGCCGGCGACGATCGCGCCGCGGTACGGGATGAGTTCGACGAAGCGGTCCTTCTGCAGGCGGACGAAGGCTTCTCGGACCGGCGTCTTGCTGACGTTCAGCGACGTCGAGATGTCGACCTCTCGCAGTGCTGTACCGACCTTGAAGTCTCCGTTGATGATGCCTCGACGGAGGTACTCGTACACGCGGTCCTTGAGTTGGAGATGCTGGAACTCCCCACCCGGCTGGACGTCCGAACTCATCCCGGCCCCTCGTTTCATTTCGGATCGGCCGCGTATCGGCACGACCCGCCCAGGTTCAGATCGCATACTATATTCCAGACTCAACCGCCTGACGGGTAGCCGGGATGTTTTGCGTCGACCCGGTGTCGATTGAGTACAAGTTCGCCGTCCGCGAGGACCGGGCGTCCGTCGAGTTCCAACGTGGCGTGCTGCATGACGCAGTCCAGGTGCGCGACCGCGTCGACAGAGCCCCCGTAGGCGATGGAGTTGCCGAACGCGATGTGCGCGCTGCCGAGGGTGGACTCGGTCTCCATCGGAACTCCGCACACTCGTCCGTTGGGGTTGAGCCCCATGGAGACCTCGGCGAGATTCGACATGCGGGGATCGCCGCAGCGTCTCATCATCTCCAGCAGTCGTGCCGACTCGTCCCCCTCAGCAGCATTGAACTCTCCGTTCTTGATGTGGAGCACGACGGGTTCGGTGACCGGCCCGGGTCCCATGAACAGGAAGTCACCGTCGATGACGACGACGCCACTGGTGCTGCCCTCAACGGGTGCCGTGCCGGACTCGACATCGGGTGGGCACATGTAGGAGCCGGGTTCGCGAGCGATTCCGAAAAGCGCCCGTCCCTTGCGGCCACGAACGGACCCCGAGAGATCGGTGCCGGCCGGGGTCGTCAGCCGGTAGATGTCAGCGCGTTCCCAGGCGGCAGACAAAGCCTCGGTCACCGCTCGAAGCTCGTCGAAATCGACATCGAGAGGACCGCCGATCCGGAACGTGTCGGCGACCACACCTGGCATGCACAGGTAGCGGCTGCCGTGCGCGGTCGCGTTCTGACGCGCCCTGCTGGACCCGATGAAGGTCGACGTGAGTTCGATCGCGGCGCTGGAACCGTCGAGGATTCGGGCGACGGCGGCCGGCGGCTCGCTGCCCGGCACCTCGTAGCGCGGCATGCGGGTGACGACCGGGATGCAGCCCCGGTCGTCCAACCCGCGTACCAGGCCTTCGATGACGTCGGTATCGGTCTCGTCGTCGATCAGGAGGACGACCTCCTCGGTCTTCGACACACCGAGGCACTGGTCGAGGACGGTGGCGAGGGTCTGCTCAGGAAGCATTTTTCGCCTTGGCAACGTCGTCGAACACGTTCTTGAAGTTCCGCATTGTCGTGAACCGGTCGTCGCCGAGCGGGAAGACAGAGATGCAGTCGATGCCGAGGTCCATCATGTTCTCGATGTGCTGACGCGCCCGGTCGGGTCCGCCGGCCAGCGCCATGCGATGGACGAACTCGTCGGGCAACAACTTGGCTGCCTCCTCGGCCTCCTGGAACTCGCCTCCTTCGTACATCTTGCGAACCTGAGCGACGAGCTCGGGCGACAGACCGGCCATCTCGCAGTACCCGGGCGCAGTCTGCGGGAACCAGGCGGCGATCGTACGGCCAGCCGCGAACGCTGCCTCTTCGTCCTCATCGACGGCGCCGTAGGCAAACACGGTGATCTTGGGCCGTTCGCTCTTGCCAGCAGCCTCGACGCCGCGGTCGATGTGGTCGATGGCCCACTGGAGACCCTCGGGGTGAAGGCCGGCCAGCAGGATGACGCCGTCGGCGACCCGTCCAGCGAGTTGCAGCGTCTTCGGGCCGCTGCACGACATGTAGATCGGTACCTCGCGCTCGGCGGGCTCGCGCATGTGCGCGTCGTCGACGACGAATCCCGGGCCCTCCATCGTCACGTGCTTGCCGGTCCACAGCTGCCGCATCACGTCAATGGCGGACTCCAGCCTGGCCAGGGTGGCGGGCTTCGAACCCAGAGCAAGGAGGGGCCGGTCGCCGGCGCCGATGCCGAGGCGGAAGCGGCCTTCGCTGACCTCGTCGATGGTCGTGGCAGCGGTGGCCGTGACAGCGGGGTGACGGGTGATCGGATTGGTCACCGCCGTGCCGAGCAGCAGCCGGCTGCTACGGCGAGCCGCCAGGGTCAGGTAGGAGTAGACGTACCGGGCGTGAAGGGAGGAGTCAGTGAGCCAGAGCTCGTCGAAGCCCGACTGTTCGATCTCCTCGACCACGTTCTCGAACTCGACTGGGGGGTCGACCGGCTGGAGCGCAACGCCACTGAGCACTGTTTCTCCTTCTGGTGGTCAGGCAGATCGCTTGATGAGGGTGCGAACGAGCGCGTACAGACCAAAGCCGATGGCGTCGGGGTCGATCCACTCGTCCTCGGTGTGGGTGCCGTCGCCGTAGGTGATGCCCAGGGTGACTGCGGGGATGCCGGCTGCGTAGGCGACGTTGGCGTCGGTGCTGGCGGCGGTGAAGCGGGTCTCGATCCCGAGTTCGGCGAGCGATTCGGCCGCGACAACAGCCAGATTGTGGTCGTTGTCGATGCGGCCGGCGGGTCGGGACCCGAGCTGCTCGATGCCGACCTCGATGCCGTCGTACGTGGCGTTGAGGATGCCTTCGGCTTTGGTGACGAGCTCGGCGAGCGCGTCGGGGTCCTCCGAGCGCAGATCGAGGTCGAAGCTGGCGTTGATCGCGCGCGAGTTGATCGACTCGCCCCCGTGGAGGATACCGACGTTGCGGGACGTCTTGGCGGGGTGGTCGATCTGGATCTGCTCGATCGCGTGGACCATCGCGGCGGCGGCGTGCACGGCGCTGGGGGCAGTCGACTCCTCCCAGGCGTGCCCGCCTTGGCTGGTCAGCCGGATGCGGCGTCGTTCGGAACCGACCCCGATGGTGTTCACGCGGCCAAGATAGTTGCCCTCCAGAGCGATGAACGTGCCGACCTCGGACGGTGGGTTCGCCAGAGCGGCCCGGGCACCGGCGAGGTCCCCGAGGCCCTCTTCGCCGACGGTCGCAACGACCCATACCGGAACCGGGATCTCCACCGGAAGGAGTTCGTCCAGTGCTGACAGCGCGGCCACAGCGACGGTGTCGTCGCCACAGCCGGGGCCGACGACACGACCGTCAGCCTCGTGGCGAAGCCCGTGCCGCACGTCGCGGCTGAAGACCGTGTCCAGGTGGGCGGCGACGACGATGGCCGGCCCGGAGCCGACGCGACCGGGGCGTAGCCGGGTCCACAGGTTCCCGACGGCGTGCTCGGAGACGGTCAGGCCGTCAGCGTGCCACCACTCCTTGACGCGGCGGATACGGTCTACCTCGTCCAACGGGGGTGCCGGAATCTCGGAAAGCTCGAAGGTGCGCTCGAGGACCTTGGGCGCGATCTTCTCGCAGGCGGCGAGCAGGTCGCGGTCGGGCTGGTGAGGTTCGGCGGTCATCGTCCGGCCCTCCTGACGACGTGGAGTTCGGCGAGAACCTGACTGGTGTGCTCACCCAGACGTGGTGCCGGTCCCGGGAATGGCAGCGGGCCGTCGATCTGGATCGGCGCGCCGATGATCTTCTGACCGTTGGGGTTGGCCGGGTCGACCTGAACCTGGCCCAGCGCTTCGACCTGCGGCGAGCTGAGGACCTGCCCGAGGTCGCGCACCTCCGCCGCGGGGACTCCGAACTCCGACAGCCTCGCCATCCAGTAGGCGCGGCTGTTCTGCGTGAAGCGGGTCTCGAGTTCCGCGATGAGGTGCTCGAGGTGCGCAACACGGTCTGCGTTGGTCACGAACCGGCTGTCCCCGATCAGTTCGGGTGCGTCAATGGCGTCGCAGAGTCGGTGCCACAGGTCTTCGCTACCGGCGCCGGCCAGGACGACGTACCCGTCGTTGGCGCGGTAGGCACCGTAGGGGGCGAAGGTCGGCGAGTGGCTGCCGATGCGCCCGGGCACGTCGCCATTGATGAAGTAGGCAGGTGCGACGCTCGTGAAGGTGGACACGGCGAACTCCAGCAGAGAGGAGCTGACGACCGCCCCAGTGCCGTCGTTGGACGTACGCCGGTACAGGGCAGCGACGATCGCAAGGGCACACGAGACTGCGCTGCCGATGTCGAGAGCGGGCACACCGACCTTGACGGGTCCGCTGTCGGGTTCGCCGGTGACGCTCATCAGACCGCCCTCGGCCTGGAGAATGAGGTCGAAGCCGCCGCGCCCGGCGTCGGGACCGTGCTGGCCGTAGCCGGAGATGGAGCCGTAGACGAGGCGCGGGTATCGTTCGGTGACGCTCGCCGAGTCGAGTCCCAGCCTCTTCAGCGATCCAGGCCTGCCGTTCTCGATGAACACATCGGCTGTGGAAAGAAGCGCTTCGAGTGCCGAGAGCCCGTCGACGGACCTGAGGTCCAGCATCACCGATCGCTTGCCGAGGTTGAGCGCAGTGAACAGGCCGCTCTCGCCGTCGACGAACGCGGTGCCCTGGTTGCGGTACGGGTCACCTCCGGTCGGCACTTCGATCTTGATGACGTCTGCGCCGAGCATCGCGAGGAGCGTGCCGGTATAAGCACCGGACACGAACCGGGTCATGTCGATGACGCGGACTCCCTCGAGGGGACGGGTCTGGTTCACCATGGCTGCGGCTCCCGGTAGACACCGAAGACATCGCGCATCGTGTCGGCGATCTCGCCGAGGGTGGCACCGACCCGGCCGGCCTGCATGATGTGCGGCATGCTGTTGGTGTTGTTGACCAGCGAGCCGCGCAGCGCCTTGAGGGCAACCCCGACTTCAGCTTGGTCGCGGGACGCGAGTCGCTTGGCGAGCCTCTCACGCTGACGGTCGGCCGCTGTCTCGTCAACTTCGAACAGCGGCGGCGCGACCTCGTCGTCGTCGACGTACTTGTTCACGCCGACCTTGATCTTGCGGCCGGACTGGATGTCGCGCTCGTACTGGTAAGCGGACTCGGCGACCCAGCGCTGTGGGATGCCCTCGGCGAGCATCTCGATCAGACCTCCGCCCTCCTCGACCTTGTTCACTAGGTCCCAAGCACGGGCCTCGAGCTCGTCGGTGAGCGCCTCGACGAAGTACGAGCCGGCGAGTGGGTCGATGACCTTCGAGACACCTGACTCGTGGGCGATGATCTGCTGGGTTCGCAGCGCCAGCGTCACCGATTCCTCGGTCGGGATCTCCAGCGCTTCGTCGTACCCCATGACGTGGATCGACTGCGCACCCCCGAGTACCGCAGCCAGACACTGGAGGGTCGAGCGGACCACGTTGTTCAGCGGTTGCTGCGCGGTCAACGTAGCGCCGGAGCAGCCGGAGAAGAACCGCAGTCGGGCCGAGTTCTCCTTCGTCGCACCGAACCTGGTGGTGGCGAGATGGTGCCACATGCGGCGGGCTGCGCGGACCTTCGACGCCTCCTCGAACAGGTCGAGCTGACTGGAGAAGTGGAACGACAGGCGAGGCGCGAAGAAGTCGAAGTCGAGGCCGCGTGCCATGAACGCCTCGGTGTAGGCGATCGCGGAGGCCATCGTGAGGCCGAGTTCCTGGATGGCGTCGCAGCCGGCCTCGCGGGCGTGGTAGCCGGTGATTGAGATGCCGTTGAACCGCGGCAGGTGCTCGGACGCGTACTCGACGACGTCGGCCACGAGGCGGACGGAGTGCTCGGGTGGGAAGATGAACGTCTTGCGCGCCAGGAACTCCTTGAGGATGTCGTTCTGGAGCGTGCCGGCAACGTCTTTCATGTCTGCGCCCTGACGTTCAGCGGCGACAAGGTAGAACGCGAGGATGATGGGCGCGGTTCCGTTGATCGTGAAGTTGACTGACAGTTTGTCGATGGGGAGGCCGTTGAAGACCGTCTCCATGTCCTCGACGGTGTCGATCGCGACGCCGACTCGGCCGACTTCCGCTGCCACCTGTTCGTTGCTGGAGTCGTAGCCGAGCTGAGTCGGCAGGTCGAACGCCACTGACAGCGCGGTCTGGCCCTGCGAGAGCAGGAACCGGTAGCGCTCGTTGGTGTCCTCGGCCGATCCGTATCCGGCGTACTGCCGCATGCTCCACAGGCGCTCGCGGTACATCGTCGGATAAGGGCCGCGGGTGTAGGGCGCCTGTCCAGGCAGCCCGAGCCGATCCTCAAGCCCGGGTCGCACCGAGTCCGGGAAGTAGATCGGGTCGAGCGGAATTCCGGAGTCGGTGGTGACGATGCCGGCTTCGTCGGTCATGACTGGTCAGTCCTCCGATGCGATGGCGAAGATGCGGGAGACGAGATCGTCGATGGAGGTTCCAACCGGGAACACATCGCGGACGCCCATCTCGCGGAGGCGGACGACGTCGCTCGGCGGGATGGTCCCGCCGACGACGATTGCGACGTCGCCGAGGTGCGCTTCCTTGCACGCCGCGAGCAGTTGCCGGGACGCATCGACGTGGACTCCGGAGAGAACCGAGAGCCCGATGACGTCGACATCCTCGGCAACGGCTGCGGCGACGATCTGCTTCGGCGTCTGCTGGAGACCGAGGTAGATCACCTCGGCTCCAGCATCACGTAACGCCATTCCCACGACCTTCACGCCGCGGTCGTGCCCGTCGAGGCCCGGCTTCGCGAGAATGACCCTGGGGCGAGTTCCGTCGGCCTTGCTCATGGTCAGGCCTGAGGGCCCAGCGCCCGGACGGCGAACTCGGCGTAGACCCGGGTCGCCTCGACGATGTCGTCGATCGACAGGTGCTCGTCGGGGCAGTACACCGGCTCGCCACCGGGACCGAAGATGACGGTCGGGACCTTGTGGCCGAAGCTCGCGGTGTCGCCGAGCCAGCCGGCGGCCTGCAGCGGAGGCTCGGCGCCGTTGCGGACTGACTTGACCGAGGCGCGCATGAGCTCGACGACCTCGTCGCCCGGCTTGGCCAGGTAGCCGCTCTTGACGTCGACCAGTTCGAGCTTGGCCTGGAAGCGCGGCTCGCGCTTGTGGGCGGCCGCCAAGCAGCGCTCGATCTCGGCCTGGACCTCGTCAACGGTGACGCCGGGCTGTGGACGGCAGTCGACGCGGATGACGCACTCGTCGGGGATCATCGACGGGCCGCCCGGTGGGAGGCCGCCATACACCCGGCCGGGCGCCATGTAGGTCTCCTCGCCGAACAGGTCGGTGACCCAGCCCTCGATAGCCGGGGTCAGACGCGACTGGTCCAGCTCGATGATCGCGTGCGCGGCGAGCATGTTGGCGTTCACCGCAAGCGGCTTGTGGCAGGTGTGCGCCGACTTGCCCTGCACGGTGATGTCGAAGTAGTAGCGACCGCGGTGGCCGAGGAAGATCTCGTTGCCCGACAGCTCGCCGAGGACGGCGAGGTCGGCGTCGTACTCGTCGAAGTACTTGATGGAGCCCAGCTGGTCGCCCATGTGATCGGAGACGGCCGCCATGCCGACGGTGCCGTTGAGCGCGACACCGGAGTCGCGCAGTGCCTCCATGGCGACGATCTGGCAGACGAGCGCGGCCTTCATGTCCATGATGCCGTGGCCGTAGATCGCGTTGTCGATGATCTCGCCAGAGAACGGGTCGGTCTTGCTCCAGCCGATGGAGACCGGCTTGGTGTCCATGTGGCCGGTCATCACGATGCGCTTGCCCTTGCCGAAGCTGAGCTCGCCGATGGCGTTGGGCCGGTCGTCGATGACGTCCTGGAGGCCGGCGTTCTCGAAGCCGGCGTTCTTCATGTAGTCGGCGAGGAAGTTCGCAAGGGGGCCTTCATCTCCGAGGATGCTCGGGATGCGGCACACCTCCTGTACGAGCTCGTTCAGCCGCTCATAGTCGATCGCGTCCACAGCCTTCCGGGCCGCGGCGTCGATGGCGTCAGTCATGTGGGTGGTCCCTTCTGCCCCGAAGGCGGGGGGTAGACCTAAGTTTGAGATCTGATATTCAATGTAGCGAGCTTCACAGCCGAGCGCTACCCATGGACACAAAATTTCGATCTGATGCGTGACCTGCCGTGCACTCACACGGCGAGCCGGGTGCCCACGTGACCGGCTCCCACCGGTCTTCAGCTCCAGGGCTGTGCGGAACCCGCATCCCGTCGTAGGATCAGCTTCGCATCTGATATCTAACATGCGAGGTGTGAATGACTGCGTTGGAGATCGGCGTGATCGGCGGAACCGGCGCGCAGGGCAAGGGGCTGGCGTACCGCTTCGCGCTCGCCGGCCACAAGGTGCTGATCGGCTCGAGGAAACCGGAGAACGCCCAGAGGACCGCGGACGAGATCAATGATCGACTCGGCGTCCCGGCTGCGACGGGCGGCGGGAACCTGGACGTGGCTACCCGCGCCGAGCTTGTGCAGGTAGCCGTTCCCTGGGACGGCCACGAAGATGCCATCGCGGCAATCGCGCCCGCGCTGGCCGGGAAGATCGTGGTCAGTTGCGTGAACCCGCTCGGGTTTGACAAGGCCGGCGCCTACGGCCTACCGATGCCTGAATCGGCCGCGGAACAGCTCCAGCGCCTGGCACCGACCGCTCGCGTCGTTGGCGCCTTCCATCACGTTTCGGCCAGACTGCTCTGGCACCACGACGGTCCTCTCCGGCACGACGACATCCTCGTCGCTGGCAACGATGCCGAAGCTGTCGAGGCCGTGATGGTGCTTGCCGCATCGGTCACCGGCAAGGTCGGGATCCGTGCGGGCGCCCTTCGCCTGACCCACCAGCTCGAGCCACTGACCGCGGTTCTGATCAACATCAACAAGTACTACAAGGTGAACTCGGGTGTGTCCGTCTCGGGTCTGCGTGTCGAGGTGTGACAGTCACCGACGAGCCAACTGAGAAGGCGATCGCGCGGGCCGTAGCGCGGGCTGAGGCCGGAAAGCCGATCGATTGGCCTGAGACTGAGGCGCTGCTTGCCGCACGGGATGGTCTGCTCGGCCGCCTCATGTCGGCGGCCACCCGGCTAGTTGTCCTCCTCCGGGTCCTGGTTCGCCTCCTCGCCCAGCACGTACGCCTGCATGGCCAGCTCGTCCCCGGCCGGTGAGACGAACGCGGGCAGTTCCCGCGGGCCGAGATCCCGCACGTACGACCAGAACAGCCGGACCGCCTCCGCCCGGGTGGCCGCCTCGACCGGGATGTCCACGCTGACCAGCCAGGACCGGCGGGCCGGTGGCGGGCCGAGCCGCTCGGCCAACTCCCGGTACGCGGCGGCGGGCAGCGGGGAGACGGGCCCCTCGGGCGCCAGCCCCTCGGCCGACACCGGCTCGTCGAAGACCCGCCGGGTGTACGTCACCACGAGTGCCCCGGGGGCCGGGTCGGACTGCGGGTCGTCCGGGTCCTCCCGGCGCTCGACGGTGGGCCGGGCGACCCGCCCGAGGGCCACCAGCCGCAGCGGCTCCTCGACCAGCACCGCCACCGGGTCACCAGGGCGGGGGCCCGGGCCGGACGGCCCGCCCGGCGCCTCGATCCCGGTCAGCTCCAGCGTGTCGTGGTGGACGAGCTGCTCGGCGTCGTACCGGCCCGGGGGGAGGAGCACGGCCCAGGCGCCGTCGCCCCGCCCACCGTCGCCCCGGGCGGGGCTCGCGCCGCTCACGCGGTGGTCGGTGTCCGTCATGCACCCAATCCCATCACGCCGGCCCGGCGGCGGCGACGTGGCAGCCGGCCAGGTGGTCGTCGACCATCCCCGTGGCCTGCATCAGCGCGTACGCCGTCGTGGGACCCACGAACCGGAAGCCGCGCTTCTTCAGCGCCTTGGCCATGGCGGTGGACTCAGGGGTCAGCGCCGGCACGTCGGCGAACGACTCCGGCCGGGCGGCGCGGGGCGGCGGCGCGTACGACCAGAGCAGGGCGGAGAGACCGTCGGGCAACTCCCGCGCGACCCGGGCGTTGGCGATCGCCGCCTCGATCTTGGATCGGTTGCGGACGATCCCGGCGTCGGCGAGCAGCCGGGCCACGTCGGCCTCGCCGTAGCCGGCCACCTTCTCGATCCGGAACTCGTCGAAGGCCAGCCGGAAGGCGGGGCGCTTGCGCAGGATGGTCAGCCAGGACAGCCCCGACTGGAACGCCTCCAGGGTCATCCGCTCGTAGAGCGCGTCGTCGCCGTGCAACGGCCGGCCCCACTCGCTGTCGTGGTAGACGGCGTAGTCGGGGGTGCTCGCCCCCCAGGCGCAGCGGGACAGCCCGTCGGCGCCGATCACCAGGTCAGTCACGGCGTACACGCTAGTGCGGGACACCGACAGCGGGTCGCCGTGGCGGTCATGTGGGGGTGTCCGACCCGCCGGGACACCGCCACGTCGCCGGACCGGGGTGATCCGCCGGCTGGCGCCCCGTCCGCCGGCCGGCGGCCCGCCCGTCAGGGCAGGCGGCCCTGTTCGACGAGCCGGCCGAACTTCCGCAGCGCCTGGTTCAGGCTGATCTTGGAGCCGGGCCACAGCACCGGCCAGGCCACCCGCCCGGCCGTGCCCCCTGGCAGGTGGAACCACTCGTGCCAGACCACCTGGGTGCGACCGCCCTCGATCGGGGTGCAGCGCAGCACGCCGGGCCCGCGCAGCAGCTTGCCGCAGTGCACCACGCCGACCTCGTAGGGCACGTCGACGCGGACCACCCGCATCTCGTCCCGCAGGACGGCGGGACCGATCGCGGTGACCGCCTCCACGATGCTGCCCTCACCGCCGTCCCCCTCGACCACTCGGACGGTGGTGAACGGGATCCAGTCGGACTGCCGCTCCCAGGCCGTGAGGGCGGCGAAGACCCGGTCTGCCGGGGCGTTGACGATCACCGTGGCGGTGACCTCGCCGGCCCCGGGATGGGCGGCCTCGCCGAGGCCGTCGGCGTCGGCCGGCCCCGTCACGCCGGCTCCGGCCGGACCGCCGGCCCGCGCCCGCCCGCCGCGTCGGACACGCCCTCGGCTGGCGCCTCCGCACCGGCGGCCGTCTCGGTCACGGCAGGCGCCTCCGCCTCGGCGGGCGTCCCGGTCGCAACCCTCGTCTCCGCACCCGGCGGCGCCTCGGCCACGGGGTTCGCCTCCGCACCCGGCCGCGCCTCGGTCCCGGCGGGCACGTCGGCTTCCGCACCCGGCCGCGTCTCGGCGACGGCGGTCGCCTCCGCAGCCGGCCGCGCCTCGGCCACGGCGTTCGCCTCCGCACCCGGCGGCGTCTCGGCCCCGGCGGGCACGTCGGCGGCGTTCGCCTCCCGGTCCGCGGATGTCTCGGCGGCCAACCCGGCGTCCCGCCGGTCGGCCCCGGCCGCGTCCGCCACGGCGGCGGGGGCGGGGGCGGGGGCGGGGGCGGGGGCGGGGGCGGCGGGTTCGGCGACGGCTGCCGCCTGCTCGCGGGTGCGGCGCAGCGCGTCGGCGTCCGCGACACGCCCCTCGCGCAACGCGGTGACCTCCGCCTCCAGCACGCCGATCAGCTCCGACTTGTACCCGATGTCGTAGGCCGCCCGGCGCAGCGCCTGGTCGACCTGGGCCATCCGGTACCCGCGCAGCGTCGTGTCGAAACGAACGCCCCCGATGTCCGACTCGTGCAACGGTCGGCTGGCCGGCAGGGGAACCGCCCGCCCGTCGGGCTCGGCCGGCACGAGGCCGGGATCACGGCCGGTGACCAGCACCGTCACCCCGAACACCACCGCCGCGACCGTGAGGGCGACGACCAGCAGGAGCAGCACCTGACCCATGGAAGAGATCGTGGCACGCGGACGGGCCGGGAGCGAACCCGCCGGGCGGTCCCGCCGCGGATCCGTACGCGGGACGTGCCGGGCGGGCCGGCCGCCGGCCGACCGGTTAGCGTCGGGGCCGACCGGTTACGACGTGATGCACGATTGAGGCCGGGGCGTGCTTGTCTGGGCGGTTCGGTTGGTTGGGGTCACCGCTCCGCGCAGCGGTCGGATACCAGTCCCGCGATGGCGAGGATGGTGTCTTCGAAGTGTTCTCGGCGTCCGATGTAGCGTTGCAGCGGTCGCCACTGCTTCGGTTCCGCGATGGCGTGTTCCACGCAGATCCGTTGTGATGACTGGGCGTGCCGGGCGATGTTGTACTCGGCGTGTTGGGTTTCGTCGGCGTCCTTGCGTGGTCGCTTCGGTGGGGCGCTGACCTGGTCGGGGAAGTCCCGGGCCAGGCCCTGGTAGCCGGAGTCCACCTGGGCCTTGACCTTCGGGTACTGCCGCAGCAGGTCTTCCACACCTTCGGTGCGCAGCGCGGTGACGTCGTGCATCCGTCCCGGGCGGGTGGCCCCGCACCACAACAGGCGTCCCCGTTCGTCACTGATGATGGTGGA
>NZ_JBICUP010000031.1:0-85308 GCF_043198215.1 Micromonospora sp. NPDC048830 | reverse complement strand
AGTTTCTGACCTTCGACAAGCCAGAAACCTAGACGGGACACGGCGTGCCCTGTTGATCAGGGCGTCAACCCACCCACGAGAACATCACAAGAGCCGTATTTCAGCGACCGGGGCGAACTGCTCGGAATCCTGCGGGGCCTGATCGACACCATGTTCGGCGGAGCAGCCGCCGACGCGGGCAAGCCGACCTGGTGCGAGAAGACACCGTTCAACCTGCTGTGCATGGAGTTCCTCTGGGAACTGGTCCCCGAAGCGACCATCGTGCACATCAAGCGTCACCCGGTCTCAGTGCTCGCATCCCACCTGGCCCAGCCATGGGCACCGCCCACCGTCGACGGCGCGCTCGCCTACCTCAAGCCGGTCTACCACCGATGGCTCACCTGGAAGAACACGGTCGACCTGACGGGCAGGCGATACATCGAGGTGAAAGCAGAAGACCTCGCAGCCGACTGGCCCGGGCAGCGCCGCGCCCTGTTCGAACGGCTCGGCGTCGACGACTTCGCTACCCCTTCGACGTTCCAGTCGCACAAGCTGACGCACCGCAACGACCAATTCGACGACGAAACTCGCGAGTTCATCGAAGAAGCACTCGGCAAGGTCATCCAGGCCATGGGATATGAGTGACGGCTCTGGCTCTCCACCTGGACGACGCCGCGTCGCGCCCCTCGAACGCCCGGTAGACGCTGCTTCAGCCGAACCGCATCGCAGACCACTCGTTCCTACCTGCCCGGCCGCCTTTTGGGCCCGCGCTTACGGGCGGGTGCACGCTTCTGCCGCGAATCGCTCCCTACCCGAGGTAAGAGACCAGCTATCGCTCCACGAGTGATGGCCGCATCGATCGCCAGCTAGCTCTCAGCCGCCGGCCGAATCGGAGGCGATGACGTGCTGGCGAGTTCCTCGTCTACACGATCGGCGGCGAGGGCGTACTGGATAACCATCGTGGCCGCGCCGATAACGCCGGCCTGAGTGCCCGTCGTTGCCGGAACGATCTGCAGATGGCCGGTGGCGAGAGGAAGCGAGCGGCCGTAGACGACCTCGCGTACCCCGGCGATGAGGCTCTCACCGGCCTGGGCGAGTGAACCACCGATGACGACGAGCTCGGGGTTGAGCAGGCTCACGCACGTTGCGAGGACCTCGCCGATCGTGCGTCCCGCCTGTCGAACCGCCCGTGCCGCAGCGATGTTGCCCGCGCAGACGAGCGCGACCACGTCGCTGTTCGTCATTGCCGGGACCCCGGCCGCGGTGAGGTCCTTGACGATCGCACGGCCACTCGCGACGGCCTCGAGGCATCCGGTGTTGCCGCACGTGCACAGGACGTCGGGGGCGTGCGGCGCCGCCACATGCCCGAGGTCACCGGCGGCGCCGACCGCGCCTCGGAGCAGGCGACGACCACTGATGATGCCGGCACCGATCCCGGTGGCGACCTTGACGAACAGGAGGTGCTCGACTTCCGGGTGCGCCGTCACGTGCTCGCCGAGGGCCATGATGTTGACGTCGTTGTCGACGAGGACCGGTACGTCCCAGTGGCGGCGTACGTGCCCGGGCACGTCATAGCCGTCCCACCCCGGCATGATGGGCGGGCGCATCGGCCTGCCGCTCGAATGCTCGACCGGGCCCGGCAGGCCGATCCCGATGCCGACGAGGTCCTCGACATCCCGGCCCGCCTCGTCGAGCAGCCGCCGTGTCGCCTCGACAACCCAGTCGAGGACCCCGACCGGCCCTGCGGAGATGTCGACGCGCTCGGCGACCGAGCACAGGGGTTGGCCGGTGAGATCGGTGAGCGCGACGTTGCCGTGGGTCGCCCCGAGGTCGGCGCCGACGACGACCCGAGCCTGCGGGTTGAAGGCGAACCTGACAGGAGGGCGGCCGCCAGTGGAGACCGCCTCGCCGGAGGGTGCAAGCAGACCGCTGGCGAGCAGGGCGTCGACGCGAGTGCTGACGGTGGACCGGGCAAGCCCGGTCAGTCTCGCCAGCTCAGCACGGGTCCGGGGCTGCCCGTCGCGAAGTAGTTGGAGCAACTCGCCCGCGCCGGGAGCCCCAGAGCCGAATCCGGTGAACCCGCCAGGAGCCGCCGCGCCGCGATGGACAGGCGCGCGTGGCGCGGATGCGGACTGGGGCACGGTCGAAGTGAAGCACACAACGGCGGCAAGAGACGACTTCGCTGTCCCAGCAGCACCTGTGCTCGAAGGTCAAAGAAGATTGATCGAGGCGCGGCGGCATCGTCCTCGGCGAGGTCGACGCCGGCGCCCACGAGCCCTCGGCGGCCCCCGCCAGGCCGTCGGCATCCGAGCCCTCGTTTCCGGGGCCCGTCCCGTCGTCCGGACGAGCCCTCAGACGCTCCACCTCAGATCAACGGCTCGGACGAACATCGAGGTCAGTCGCATCGACGCTGCCTACTGCCGTCAGCCTGACAACTTGTGCACCCCAACCTACAGACTTCTGTCTCACTCTTGTTAAAAGTTCCGTCGTCACCGTATGGTCCGGAGGCAGCGGGGGAAGGCGCCGGCCGTAGGACCGCGCGCAGACGGAAGGAGAACCCGTGGAAAACAAGCCAAGTCGTCGCGCCGTGCTCGGCGCTGGCGCCGGCCTTCTGGCCACCGGAGCGCTCGCCGCCATGGCGAGCCCAGCCTCCGCAGCCGCGTCCTCGTCACAGGGCCAGCCCGCTGGTGGGCCGAACGTGATTCCGGCCGACCGCATCGGCTTGCAGATCTTCACTGTTCGCCAGCTGATTGGCAGCGACTACACGAACCTCGAGATCGCACTGGAGGCGGTTTACGACGCTGGCGTCCGAGAGCTGGAGCTCGCCGGCGATTACTACGCAAAGACAACGGCCGAGCTCAAGGCCCTCGTCCAGTCGTACGGGCTGCGCATCGTGAGCAACCATTTCGGGCCTCGTAGTGCGAGCGCGCCGAACCCGTGGATGACCTACGACGGTAGGATGCAGATCTTCGAGGACGCCCAGACGCTGGGCAGGTTCCCCTACCTCGGGACTGGCAGCTCCTTCGGCTTCCCGGGTGCTGGGGCGACGACCAGCGACGACATGAAGGCCATGGCAGAGAAATTCAACGAGTGCGGTGAGCACGCCGTTTCGCAGGGCTTCGGCGGCTTCTTCTTTCACAACCACGACAGGGAGTTCACCCTCGAGAACGGCGTCCCGGTCTACAACACGTTGCTCGAGTACACCGACCCCCGGTACGTCAAGTTCGAAGTCGACCTGGGCTGGGTCTCGGTCGCCGGCGAGGACCCGTACTGGTGGATCAAGGAGCACGGGGAGCGTTTCATCGCCTTCCACATCAAGGACATCAAGTGGGACCCGAATGGCAACCGCACGGCGGCTGCGGGCACCCGCGCGGGAGGCCGGAAGTTCCGGTTCGCTGACGTCGGGAAGGGCGACATCGACTGGACCCGCGCGCTGTCCGCGCTCAAGGATCTCCGCGACTACCGGTTCTTCCTCGAGCACGATGACGCCGGCAACCTGACGCTCAACCCGCCCGGGTCCACGAACACCGTCTGGCGAGGCTGCAGCACATTGGGTGGCATCAACACCTCCGGGCGCAGGTAGGAAGAACGGTCATCGGACCGAGCGGAACCAACAAGATCGGCCCCCGACCGCGCTTCTGCTGGTCGGGGGCCGCTCTCGCACCTGGCGGCGGGTGGAGGACCCTAACGGGGCTCTGGCAGGACCATCCTCCCGGCGGCACCGCTGCCACAACTGAGGTTTCAGCACAGCAGGCAAGCGCAGCAACGCTGCAGAGGGTTGGAACGGTCGGGGTTAGTACTCCAAATTTGCCGGGGGGCGCGCTCGGCGCGGCAGGTCAGACTTCGTGCCAGCGGTCGGCGTCGGCTCCCCACCCGCATGGCGCCGCTGAACGCGCCTCGTCCGGGGTCACCGCCCGTAGGTCGGCCGCTCGGATCTTCACGACTGGAACGTCGAACGCGAACTCCACGTTCGCCCCGTCCGCGAACGACACCATCACGTGAGTGTCAGGACCTGCTGGATGGTTGTCCATCCACTGCACGTGGACGACCGCGGCTGTCAGGGACCCGTCGGGGCGAACCAGCGCAAACCCCTCAAGGGCGCCCTGGGCGACATCCGGACGCAGGCGTCCGTGCTGTTCCGCACGCTGTTGCTCTCGCTAGCGACGTCGGGCCTCGATGTCCGCTACGACATCCATTTTTCAACAGGCCACGCAGGCCGCAACACCCGAGGTGTGCGCCGGCGTCGACGTGTGAGCGTCCGGATCTGGCCGCGAACCGCGCGCTACCCAGGGTTGCGTGACCGGTCGCGGCGTGCAGTGCGGATCCAGCCGATGTGCGGATACAGATCACCGGTAGCTCGGCGCCGCGATCGCGACCGGGTTGCGCCAGAACGAGTCACTCGGGGAAGGGGCCTCGCACCGTGACACCCCCGTCGACCACAACGCTCTGCCCAGTCACGTAGGACGAAAGCAGTGAGGCCAGATAGACGGCGGCCGCGGCGGCATCGTCGGGAACACCGAGCCGGCGGATCGGAATCTCGGGCACCTCGTCGGCGGGCTGGGCAGAGTTTGCTACCGCCGTTGCGATGGCGCCGCAAGCCACGACGTTCATGCGGATCCCTTCGCCGGCGTACTCCGCGGCGACGGTCTTGGCGAGGCTTACGAGGCCGGCCTTGGCGGCGCCGTAGCTGGCCTGCATGGGCGCGGCCATGACCCCGGTGACCGAACTGACGCTGACTATGGACCCACCCTGTCCCTGGATCAGGAAGGCGCGGATTGCCGCGCGGGCCGCGCGGACCACATAGCCAAGGTTCATTTCGTACGCGAAATCCCAGTCGTCGTCGCTCATCTCGTGCAGCCGTACCGCCGGCACGAACGCGAGCTGCCCTCCCACGACGGTCACGAGGGTGTCGAGTCGACCGAACTCAGCGACGGTTGCGCCAACAAAGTCGTCTACAGCTGATCGGGACCGGACATCACCGGCGAGCGCAAGAGCCTGGGCGCGCCTGATCCGGTCAACTCCTCGAC
The DNA here is from genome assembly GCF_043198215.1 of Micromonospora sp. NPDC048830. Classification (NCBI taxonomy): domain Bacteria; kingdom Bacillati; phylum Actinomycetota; class Actinomycetes; order Micromonosporales; family Micromonosporaceae; genus Micromonospora; species Micromonospora sp. NPDC048830. The sequence goes on along the minus strand of NZ_JBICUP010000031.1, from coordinate 80,302 downwards.
GGCATCCCGTGCGCGGGCCGGATCAATGTCGGCGACGGCGACAGCTGCGCCACCCGAGGCGAACGCACGCGAGATCGCCCGGCCGATTCCTTCGCCTCCGCCTCCGACAATCAGCGCATTCATGCCGTCGAGTGGCCGAGCCCAGGCCGCTCGTCTCGCAGTATCGCCCGGTGCTGGTAGGGGCAGTCGATTATGAATGCCCCTATCAGCGAATGAGCTACCGGTCGTGCGGGTGCCAGCACCTCGGGCTGCGCGGGTTGAGGATCGCCGTGGTGAGGTTGGGGTTGTCACGACGCCTCGTGTCGATCAGCCTCCCTGAGGAGAACGTGATCCTTCAGCGCTGGTGGATGCGGGATACGGCAGGCCCTCGCGGCGCTGTCGGTGGGTGGCCAACTGCTCACGAAGCCACCAGTACGACCTCTTCGGGGTGCGCTGCTGCGTGGCGAAGTCCACGTGCACCAGCCCGAACCGGCGCGTGTAGCCGTCGGCCCACTCGAAGTTGTCGAGCAGGGACCAGTAGAAGTACCCGCGGACGGCGATTCCCTCGGCGGTTGCGTCGGCCAGAGCCCGCAGGTGGGCACCGACGTAGCGGATCCGGTCGTCGTCGTGGATCTGGCCGGCGACCGGCTCGTCCTCGTAGCAGCAGCCGTTCTCGGTCACCACCAGCGGCGGCAGCAGGTCGCCGTACCGGTTCCGCAGCCAGCGCAGCATCTCCGGCAGGCCCTCGGGCACGATTGGCCAGCCGATCGAGGTGTGCTCGCGCTCGGGAAGGCCGTGTTCGGTCCAGGGCCACGCTGCCCCGGGCATCGGCGCCCCCACCCGGTTGAGGGTGTAGTAGTTGACGCCGAGCACGTCCAGGCTGCCCCGCATCAGGGACAGGTCGCCGTCGCGTACGCAGTCGAGCGAGACTCCCGGCACCCGCTCGATCTCATCGGGGTAGCGGCCCAGTAGCAGTGGGTCCGTGTAGACGGCGTTGTGCCACGCCTCCTGCAGACGTGCGGCCGCCGCGTCCTCCCCGCTGGGGGACGCCGGCCACGCGGTGGAGTAGCTGTTCGCGACAGCGACCGGAGCGTGTCCGCGTAGCCGCGGGGCGGCCAGCGCGTGCCCCAGCAACTGGTGGTGCGCCGTGTCGAAGGCTGCGCCGAACAGCCGGTGTCCCGGCGCGTGGACGCCTGTGCCGTACCCCAGATGGGTGTGGCAGTAGGGCTCGTTGAGGGTGATCCAGGTGTCCACGCGGTCACCGATGCGGTCGGCCACCAGCTCCGCGTACTCGGCGAATCGTTCGGCCGTGGTTCGGTTCAGCCAGCCCCCGTCGTCCTCCAGGGCCTGTGGAAGGTCCCAGTGGAAGAGGGTGGTGTACGGCCGGATTCCCCGCTCGAGCAGGCCGTCCACGAGCCGGTCGTAGACCGCCAGGCCCTGCTCGCTGGGCCGGCCGGTGCCGTCCGGCTGCACGCGGGACCAGGCCACGGAGAACCGGTACGCGTCGACGCCCAGGCCGGCGAGCAGGTCGAGATCCTCCGTCATCCGGTCGAGGTGTTCGCAGGCGACGTCGCCGTCCGAGCCGTCCCGGATGTTGCCCGGTTGCCGGCAGAAGGTGTCCCACACGGTCGTTCCGCGGTCGGCGGCCCTGCCCTCGATCTGGTAGGCGGAGGTGGCGGTGCCGAACAGTAGCCCGGGCGGAAGGGCGCGGGTCGCCGCGTGGTCGCTGCCCGTGCCCGATTCCAGCCGCGTCATCGGGTGACCCGCACCAGGTGCTGGTTGCGGATCACGTACACCGACCCGTCGTCGGCCCGCACGAAGTGCTCGACGGCGGAGGCGACCAGCTCGCGCCGTAGCGTGGCCGGATCGATGAGGTAGAGCTCGCCACGGATCAGCGCGAACATCTCACCGGGGCCACCGAAGGCGATCTCACCGGAGGTCCACAGGTGCTGAATGCCGCCCCAGTCGACGTCCCTGATCTTCTGGGTGCGCAGCACCTGCCGGCTGGCGACGTCGAACTGGAAGATCGTGCCGGCGGTGATGCCCCAGACCGTGCCGTCCGGCGCCCGCCGCAGTGCCGTGACCGCCTTCTCGCCGGGGACCGGGACGCCCTCCCAGACGACCTCACCGCTGGTCGGGTCGAGCAGGAACATCGACCCCTCGGTCCGGGTCGGGGTCGAGCCCAGGCCGCCCCAGACGGTGGTGCCCCCGAGGAGCATGCCGTCGACGAACTCGACCGAGGAGACGCTCGCGTCGGGCACCACGTCGTGGAAGGAGCGGACGGCGCCGGTGGTGGCGTCGATCAGGCTCACCGAACCGCCGAGCTGGCCGTACGTCGGGATGTAACCGACCGCGAGTTGGTCACCGTTCGACGCCCAGGCCACCGCGCGGTCCTGCCCGTCGGCGGTCAGGGAGGCGAGTCGACGAGGGTTGGTGCCGTAGTCGAAGGGCTTCGCGGGGTCGAACTCGAACAGGTGCGCGCCAGGGTAGACGCCGAAGAAGAGCTTGCCCGCGGCCGTCCCGTAACCCTCGACCTGGCCGACCGTCCCGCGGGGGAACCGCTCGGCCTGCCCGGTGGCGTGATCGTAGGCGGCGAGCCCACCGGACTGGTATCCGCTGGTGTAGATGCGCTTGTCCGGGCCCTGGGCGAGCGACCGCAGCGGCACGGGCAGGCCGGGCAGCTCGGGGACGATGTCCTTCGTGTTGCCGGTGGCCGGGTTGAACATCCACAGCGCCCCCGAGTAGGTTCCCATCACCAGGGTCTGGTCCGGGAATCCCGTCCCGTCGGGCAGCCGCACCCAGGAGAAGCCGCGGGTCGAGCCCGGGACGGTGCGCCCGGTGTCGGTCACCGTGCCTGAGTGGAGCTGGTAGCTGCGCAGCTTGTTGTCGGCGGAGGCGAAGTAGACGCGCCCGGCCCGGTCCGGCTCGGAGACCTGCAGACCCTTGACCTGTCCGAGGTTGGCCACCCACTTACCGGTACGCAGGTCGTGCACCAGCAGGGTGCTGGTCTGCTCGACACGGACGAACAGCCGCTGGTCGACGAGGTCGACGTCGTAGACGGTGCCCTCGGAGTCGTACGGGGCGGGCAGGGGAATCTCCCGACGCTCGCCGGTGGCGGTGTCGATCTCGACGACGCGTGCCCGCACCGTGCCGAGTCCGGCGTAGACCTTGCCGTTGCCGGCCGCGACGTCGCGGACGTACTGCGAGCCGGCCATCACCTGGCCGAAGTTGCGTGTCGCACCGGTCGCCGGGTCGTAGCTGAAGACAGCGCCGCCGGGGTAGGTGCCTCCGTACACCCGACCGTCGTCACCGACGTCCAACTTCCACAGGAAGCTCTGGCCGGGCACCGGCTGCCCGAGGTCCTCGACGGCGTCGGCGCCGGGCCGGTAGCGGTAGAGGCGTCCGTTCGGCCAGCCACTGACGTACGCGGTACCGTCGGCGGTGGTCGTCACCCCCCACGATCCCTCGGCACCCGGCAGCTCGTAGGTGCCCAGCACCTCGCCGGTGAGCGTGTCGGCGACCGAGAGCGCACCAGGTGTGCCGGACATCGGCAGGTACGCGAGGTGCCGGCCCTGCGGGGTGGTGCCGAAGCCCGCCGCGAGCACCGCGACGTTGTGGATCGGGTCTGCCACGTTCTGTTCGTGCCAGGTGCTTGTCTGGGCCGGCCCGACCGTGACGGAGTCCCACGTCGCGGTGGTGGTCTGGTACCCGCTGGAGTACAGCAGCACGGCTGCCTTGGTGGCGCCCTGCGGTGCCGCGGCGGTCAACGTGATCCAGTCCCAGTTGCCCTGCGGCGTGGAGGAGAACTGCTGCCCGTCGCCGACGCGGCTACCGGAGTCGTTGAAGAACAGCAGGTAGATTCCCGGCAGCCCGGACTCCCGCTTGACGGCGGCGTCGACCTGGTAACGGGTTCCGGCGACCACGGGGAACATCTGTGACTGCAGTCCGGCGGGCTGATCGGGGCTCGCGTCCACCATCCGCACCGCCTGCGCTCCGTCGAATGCGTCGGCGACCAGGTTGAAGGACGGGGCCGCGCCGAAGGTCTGGCTCCAGGCGGGCACGCTGCCGTCGCCGGAGGGGGCCTCGAACCCACCGTTCTCCGGCGTGGTCGTGGCCTCTGCCGCGGCGGGTGTCGCCAGGGACGCCGCTGCCGTCGTACTGATGGCGACCATCGCCGTCAGTGCTGCCCGACCGGTACGTCGTCGTGGTTTGCGCATAGCTGCTCCCGTCCCACGTTCGCGGCGACCCGGGGTTCCTGGTCGCACTTACGGGCCAGACCGTAATACGGCCGAGCGGCGGTATCAATGGTCGAGGCGCAGAAATTTGCCGGGCCCGCTGCTGGATGCTCGGACGTGGGTAGCCTGGGCGGACGCGCTGACGCTGCGGTCGCGGTGCATCGGTCGCGGGCCCCGGTGGTGCCGGCCCGTGCCGGCATGGAGGCCAATCGGCATTCACCGATACTGCCGGTAGGTTCGCTCGGGTCCGCCCTGTGGGTCGGCCTGAACGTGCGTCCCCCGCGTCGGCGGTGCGGGTTGACAGCGGTGCGGGTGACAGCGGTGCGATGGCGGTCTGGCGGGTCAGGCGGACCATGCGTCCAAGCGCTCGTCGACGAGGTCGTCGTCGGCCGACCACGGGTGGCTGGGGTGCTTCCGCCTGATCCGCGTGGCCCGGCAGGGGAGGGAACCTCGCCGGGTTCTGGACGGCGGACGGACCTTCGCCGGTGTCGCCGTCCGTGTCGCCCAACGCCCTGCCCGCCGTGGCGGCCGCGATCTCGCACGGATTGCGGCCCCGACCGTAATAGTCCCTTCGGTGGCCTGTCAACACTCAGGGGATGGGCAGAGGTCTCCAGGTCCTGACGCGTTGACTCAGCGCCTGTCGCTGGCTACGGTCCTGTCCGTAACTTCGGAATGGAGGAAGCGCGATGTCGTCACGCAGAACGATGTTGGTGGCGTCGCTCGTGGCAACCGGTCTGCTGGCGACAGCCTGCGGCTCGGACTCGAGCGGCGCCTCGGGCGAGGTGAGCGGCCCAGTCACCATGCGGGTCTACCCCCTGGTCGACGAGGGCAAGGACAGGGCCTTCTGGGACGGTCAGATCGCGGCCTTCAAGAAGGAGCATCCAAAGGTCGACGTCAAGATCGACATTCAGCCGTGGAAGGACCGGGAACGCTCCCTGGTCGCGGCCATCGCCGGCGGCGTCGCCCCGGACCTCGTCTACATGATCCCCGACGAACTGACCCAGTTCGAGGGCCAGGGGGTGCTCGAGCCGCTGAACGGCGTGGTCGACACCACCGGGTACCGAGAGAACGCGCTCAAGGCTGCCACCATCGACGGCAAGCTCTACGGCGCACCGATTCTGATGACTGTCATCCCCGGCGCCTGCGACAGGAAGGTGCTCGCCGAGGTCGGCGTCGACAAGCCGCCCACGACGTGGGACGAACTGATGGCGATGGCGCCGCAGTTCAAGGCAAAGGGCAAGTACGTGACCCACGTCGTGGCGTCGAACGAGGCCACCCTGAACACCAGCTTCTACCCATGGGTGTGGCAGGCCGGTGGGGCCCCCTTCGACGACCAGGGCAAGCCGACCATCGACAGCCCGGCCATGGTGGAGGCGACCAGGTTCATCAGCGAACTGGTCAAGCAGGGCTACGTGAACAAGGACCAGGCGACCGTCAACCTGCCGGCCGAGCAGTCGCCGATCGGGCGACGTGAGGTGGGGTGCGTGTACTACATGGACCCCATCATCATGAAGAACGACGTGTGGGGCGACGACACGATGGTGGCGCCGCCACTCAAGCACAAGGCGGAAGGCGCGTACGGGACGGTCGGCTCGTACGCGATGCTCAAGGGTTCCAAGAACAAGAAGGCCGCGGCGGCCTGGTTGAAGTTCATCACCACGCCGCAGGTGATGGCGGACGTCGACAAGATGGCCGGTTACTACCCACCCAGGGAAGACGCCACGGTCGAGTTCCCCGCGGGCAGTGTGCAGGCTGAGGTTGCCAAGTATCTCGAGTTGGCCGATGTCGGACCGAAGGTTCCGCACGCTCGCGAGGTACAGGGCGTCATCGCCCCCGAGGTGCAGGCTGCCGTTCTCGGCAACAAGTCAGCCGAGCAGGCGATGAAGGACGCGGCGGAGGCCGCGAAGAGTGTGCTGGAACGCTGAAGCGGCCCCCAGCAGCCGATGATCTGTTGACGGGGCCGGGTCCGTGCGGACCCGGCCCGACAGAAAGAGACGAGTAAGCGTGACGACTACAGTCCGTGGTAGCCGGCGGCCGGTCCACCACCGGGCCCGATGGCGCGGGGCAGCGATCGGCCTGGCATTCGTCCTGCCGATGTTCGTGCTGTTCGTGCTGTTCCGGTTCGGCCCGTTCCTCGGCGGCCTCGTGCTTGCCTTCTCCGAGTACACCCTCGGCGGCGGGATCGAGTGGACCGGCCTGGCGAACTTCGAGCGGCTGGCCGAGGACAAGCTGTTCTGGCAGGCGCTCGTCGTCACCGTGATCTTCACCGTCATCTCCGTCCCGCTGTTGATCGCCGTCGCCACCGGGATGGCACTGCTGGTCAGACGAAAGTTCCGCGGGGTCAGCTTCTTCCGGTCGGTGTTCTTCCTGCCCGTGATCACCTCGCTGGTGCTCGCAGGAATCATCTTTGTCTGGATCTTCAACAGCGGCGGGCCGGTGCCGCGCCTGATGGGTGCGCTCGGACTCACCGAGCAGTCGTGGCTGACGAGTGAGACGCTGGCGATTCCCGCCGTCGCCATCGTCTCCGTCTGGGGGCGGTTCGGCTTCGACATGCTCATCGTCCTCGCGCGGCTACAGGACATTCCACGGGAGTTGGACGAGGCGGCGATGATGGACGGCGCAAACGGCTGGCAGCGCTTCCGCAGCGTCACGCTCCCGCAGCTGCGCCCGGTGTTCTTCTTCCTGAGCGTGATCGAGGTGATCGGCTCGTTCCAGGTCTTCGACGCGGTGTACATCATGACGGGCGGGGGCCCGGGCAACGCCACCTACACCCTCGGTTTCATGCTCTACGACCAGGCCTTCAGATACTTCGACTTCGGCTACGCCTCCGCGGTCGCGCTGGTCCTGTTCGTCATCGTGCTCATGCTCGCGCTCGTGCAGCGCCGGATCTTCGACAGGGAGGACTGATGGCGGCGACAGTGACGGACCGGGTGAGCGGTAGGACCGCTGGCGGGTCCGCGCCGACGGACACCAAGCCGAGGCGTCGCTCGAGACGTGACGTGTTCACACCTCGTGGCCCGGCTCGGTTGGCCATCAGCGCACTGCTCGTCGTGGCGACGCTGGTGACGCTGTTTCCCTTCTACGCCATGGTCCTGATGTCGTTGAAACCGATCGGGCCGCTCGTCCTCCCGGACAGCCTCCTGCCGACGGACCTGTCGCTGGAGACCTACGCGTCGGTGTTGCAGGCCAGGAACGTGCCGCGCTGGTTCCTCAACACGCTCGTCTACTCGGTCACGAGCGTCGTGTTCGTGCTGCTGCTCGCCGCGATGGCCGGCTACGCCTTCGCGAAGAAGAGCTTCCCTGGCAGGGAGGCCATGTTCTGGTCCTTCCTCGCGATGCTGATGGTCCCCTATCACATCACGCTGATCCCGACCTTCATCATCGTGTCCAAGGCAGGCGGCGTTAACACCTACTGGGGCCTGATCATCCCGACGTTGGCCAACGCGCAGGCGACCTTCCTGCTGCGTCAGTTCATCCGCTCCATTCCGGACGAGCTGATCGACGCGGCCCGGGTGGACGGTGCCTCGGACCTGCGGATCTTCCTCCGGATCGTGCTGCCGCTGTGCAAGCCGGTGCTGGCGACCCTCGGCGTGTTCGTCTTCCTGTGGCACTGGAACGACTTCCTGTGGCCGCTGATCGTGGGGCAGTCACCGGAGATGCGGACGCTGACCACGGGAATCGCCGGCCTGATGCAGGAGAAGCAGCCGCTCAACGTGGCGCTGGCCGGCTCGGTGGTGGCCCTTCTGCCGATCTTCGTGGCCTACCTGTTCGCCCAGCGGTACTTCACCGAGGGCGTCACCTCCTCGGGAGTCAAGGGATAGGGGAGTGTTGTGCTCGTTGACGCCATGACTGAGCCTGCCACGGGCCCACGCATCCTCCTGGCAGTCCCACCGCACGTGCGGCAGATGATCTTTACGCCGGCGGCATGGGAGCGGTTGCGTACGGTGGGGTCGGTACGTTCGCTGGACGACTCCACAATGCGTGACGACCTGATCGGTGCGCTCGGCGACGGCGACGTCGACGTGCTGGTGACGTCGTGGGGTGCGGTGCCGCTCGACTCGCGGGTGCTCGATCACGCCCCCGCTCTGCGGCTCGTGGCGCACAGCGCGTCCTCGGTCAAGTCCTTCCTGACGTCGGACGTGTTCGCCCGCGGGATCCGGGTGACCCAGGCCGGGCAGGCGATGGCAGCTCCCGTCGCCGAGGTGGCGCTCACGTTCACCCTGTCGCTGCTGCATCGCGTGCACCGATTCGATCACGCCCTGCGCAGAGGCGATCCGTGGAACGAGGCGCAGGAGGCACCGGTGCGGCACGAGCTCGCCGCTTCGCGAATCGGTGTCGTCGGTGCCTCCCGAACAGGCGTCGCCTACATCCGGATGCTGCGTGCGCTGGGCGCCGACGTGGTGGTGTACGACCCGTTCCTGAGCGCCGACGCGGCCAGGGAGTTGGGCGTGCGGAGAATGGATCTCGACCCTCTGCTGCGCGGCAGTCAGGTGGTGGCTCTGCACGCACCCTCCCTGCCGGAGACCCGCCACATGATCGGAGCGCGCGAACTCGCGCTGATGCCGGACGGCGCGGGGCTGGTCAACACCGCGCGATCCTGGCTGGTGGACGAGGCGGCCCTGCTGACCGAGTTGACGTCCGGTCGGCTCGACGCCGCGCTGGACGTCTTCGACGACGAGCCACTTCCGGTCGACAGCCCGCTGCGCCGGCTCGCAAACGTGCTGCTGACCCCGCACCAGGCGGCCGGCACCATCGAGAGCCGCCAGCGGCTCGGCGACATCGTGGTGGACGAGATCGAGCGGTTCGCTCAGGGCAGGCCGCTCGAGCACGAGGTCGACGCCGCTGCCCTCACCCGGATGGCCTGAGCCGCTCCGGGCCCCGACGCGGACCGCGCGGTGGTCGCCGTCAGTAGCCGGGGTCCTGGGGGCGACCCTGCCGGCGACCGGTGCCACCCGTCTGCCATGGCCGTGGACCGGCCAACGGGCGGTAGTCCAGACCGAGCGCATCGAGCCTGCGCAGATGCGCGGGCAGGCGGGCCAACAGTCCGTCGACGCTGCGCCGCTCGGGTTGCGTCCAGGCGACCTCTGCGAGGGCGCACAGGCGGGGAAAGGCCATGTACTGCACCGTCTGCGGCGTCGGCATGTACTCCGTCCAGAGTTGGCCCTGCACGCCCAGCACCCGGCCGGCATCCGGAAGGTCGGGTGGGCACGGGTCGAAGGTCATGACGTCCCGCAGGCTCACCACACCCGCCTGCGCGAGTGGTTCGTCGGGATGGCGTACCTGGTATTTGTCGAAGTACGTCCTCTGGTGCGGGGTCATCACCACGTCATGGCCGGCTTTCAACGCCAGTCGGGCGTTCTCCATCCCGCGCCAGGCCATCACGACCGCGTCCGTGGGTACGCCGCCGTCTTCGATCACCTCGTCCCAGCCCACCATCCGGCGACCGCGATCGGTCAGGTAGCCAGTGAGTTCGCGGAGGTACCAGCTCTGCAGTTCGTCCACCGAGGCCAGGCCGAGGTCTGCGGCGCGTTTCGCGATGAGCGGGCTGTTCCGCCACTGGGTGCGGGGGCACTCGTCGCCACCGAGGTGCACGAACCGCGACGGGAAGACGTCGAGGACCACCTCCAGAACGTCCCGGGCGAAGGCCATGGCCGCATCTGTCGGAGCGAGCACGTCGTCGAAGATGCCGAAGTGGCGTGCCGTCTGCACCGTCTCCCCTGTGACGCCCAGGTGTGGGTAGGCGGCCAGCACCGCCCGAACGTGTCCCGGCACGTCCACCTCCGGCACGACGGTGATGTGACGGTCGGCGGCGTAGGCGACAATCTCGCGGAGGTCGTCGATGCTGTAGAAGCCGCCGTGGGGCGTACCGTCGAAGGTCTTCGGCGCCACGGGATCCGCGCCGATCACGGTCTCCGTCCGCCAGCCGCCGACCTCGGTGAGCCGCGGATGACCGGGAACCTCCAGACGCCAGCCCTGGTCGTCGGTCAGGTGCAGGTGCAGCACGTTCAGTCTGTGCAGCGCCGCGGCGTCGATGAGTTGCAGTACGAAGCTCTTGGGCATGAAATGCCGGGCGACGTCGAGGTGGACGCCCCGCCATTCGAAGCGCGGCGCGTCCTGCACCCGGCAGCACGGGATCGACACCGGATCCCGGCCCACCGCCGTGGTCCGCAGGGCATGCGCCGGCAGCAACTGGCGCAACGTCTGGACGCCGCGGGCCAGCCCCGCGGCGGTCGCGCCGACCAGCTCGACCCGCTCCGGTGAGACGACGAGCCGATAGGCCTCGGCGCTGTCGTCGATCGCCCTGTCGATGCCCAGCCGGATGACCGCGGCAGGGTCCTCCGCGCAGACGACGGCGAGCCGGTGCCCGCTGCCGCGCAGCGCGTCATGCAACAGCCAGGCCAGCGGCGTGGCCTCCGCCGAGGCGCCGATGCGGGCATCCGGGACCAGGTGGAAGTAGCCGGGCAGCTCGTCAACCAGGGCGGGCTGCGGCACGATCGCGATCGTCAACGATGATCCTTCGACTGGGGGTGCTGGCTCGAACCGGGAAGAGTCGTGCCGCTGACGACGGTCGCGGCGGTAGAAGGCGTCGGGCGCGCTCGCCGCGTACGTCTACGGTGGGCTTTCCTCGCGTGCCAACATGGCGGCGACGGTATTCCGGCCCTGACCGTATCACCCGACGCTGTCGGGCTCAACGGCTCGAACGACGGCTCCCGGCGGCCCGTACCCGAGGAGCTGCCGTGCCGGAGGCCCGGGCGCGGCGCACGTGCGTCCGGACCGACGCCACAATTGGCGGAGAATGCGTCGCTGACCTGCGGTAGCGTGGCGGCGGAGCGGATGAGTAGCCTCTGCGCTCATGCGCATCGCCATCGCCGGACTCGCCACCAGCCACCCGTACGTCGACGCCAGGGCCCTGCGGAACGCGGCGGAGCTGGTGGTGTGGGAGCCGGACCCCGAGCGGCTGGCCCGTTTCCGGGCCGAGCAGCCCGACGCCCAGGTGGCCCCGGACCTCGATGCGCTGCTGGCCACCGCTTCTGACGGGGTGGTGCTCACCGTGCCCACCTCCGACGTGCCGGAGGCCCTGACGCGGGTGCTCGACCGGAAGCTGCCCTGCTTCGTCAACAAGCCCGCCGCCGCCACCCGCGAGCAGCTCGACCGGCTGAAGCGGGTCGTGGCCCGGGCGCCGGAGCTGGTCCTCACCTCCTCGGTGCTCCGCTTCGCGCCGGAGTTCGTCGCGTTCGACGTCCCGCGCGAGGAGATCCTGTCCGTCCGCGCCACCGTGCGCCACGACGTCGGCCTCTGGGCCACCGGCTACAACCCCTGGCAGGACGATCCGACCGTCGGCGGTGGCACGCTGGTCATGATGGGTCTGCACGGCGTGGAACTGCTGGTCGCGCTGCTCGGTCCGGCGGTGCGTCTGGTTGGTGCCGCGGCCACCCGTCGCCGGCACCACACGCTGCGGTCCGAGGACACCGGTGTGCTGGCCATGCAGTGGGACGACGGCGTTCCCGGCACCGTCGAGGTCCTCGGGGTCGCTGACGGCGAGGCGTACGAGGTCACCGTCCACACCACCACGGGGGAACGGGGGGTGGTGCTGCGCGGCGGCGCCGACGAGCTGGGCTACCACGCGACCATCGACGCGTTCCTCAGCATGGTGGGCGGCGCCCCGAGCCCGGTGCCGTGGCCGCAGACCCGCGCCGTGCTGGACATCCTCACCACCGCTCGCGCCGTGGCCTGACGTTCGCCGCCGGTCGCCCCGTCGACCGATCCGCGCCGGGCGCAGCTTGACGCCCCTGCGGCCGGAGGTTACGGTCACGACCGTTAATCCGGAAGGGGTGTGGTGGCATGCGTACGGTGGCGGAGCTGGAGGAGCGGCTCTCGCGTCCGCGGGACGTCCTCGTGGACGACCTGCGCAAGCTCGACGGCGATATCCTGATCCTCGGAGCAGGCGGCAAGCTGGGGCCGAGCCTGGTCCGGCTGGCGCTGCGCGGCGTGGCGGCGGCGGGCACCGGCGCCCGCGTCATCGCGGTGTCCCGCTTCTCCGAGGTGGGGTTGGCCGACGCGCTGCGCGACGAGGGCGCGACGGTGGTCGAGGCGGACGTCACCGACGACGTCGCACTGGCCGCCCTGCCCGACGCGGCGAACGTGGTCTTCCTGGTCGGCGCGAAGTTCGGCACCACCGGCCGGGAGCACGCCACCTGGGCCACCAACGCCTACCTACCCGGACGCGTCGCGCAGCGCTTCGCCGGGGCCCGGCTGGTGGCGCTGAGCACCGGCAACGTCTACCCGCTGGTGCCGGTGACCTCCGGAGGCTGCGTCGAGCAGACCCCGGTGCAGCCGGTCGGCGAGTACGCCATGTCGTGCCTGGGCCGGGAACGTATCTTCACCCACTTCTCGGTGCGAGACGACACCCCGCTGGCGCTGGTCCGGCTCAACTACGCCGTCGAGATGCGCTACGGCGTCCTCGTCGACATCGCCCGAGCTGTCCACGCCGGCGAGCCCGTGGACCTCACCATGGGGCACGCCAACATCGTCTGGCAGGGCTACGCCAACGAGGTGACCCTGCGCACCCTGCACCACACGCGGACACCGCCGTTCGTGTTGAACCTGACCGGGCCCGAGCTGGTCTCGGTCCGTCAGGCCGCCACCGCCCTCGCCGCCCGGCTGGGCCGCGAGCCGGTGTTCACCGGCACCGAGGCGCCGACCGCGCTGCTGTCCAACGCTCAGCTCTGCCACCGGCTCTTCGGCTACCCGGACGTTCCGGTCGCCGAGCTGATCGACCTGACGGCGGACTGGGTCGCCGAGGGCCTTCCCCTGCTGGGCAAGCCGACGGGTTTTCAGCGCCGCGACGGCAACTTCTAGGAGAGACCGTGTTGACCGCATCGAGCAGCCGGCAGGCAGCCGCCCTGGCCCGGTTCCAGCGTGGCTGCGTCATCCCCGCCCACCCGCTCGCCCTGACCGCCGACCGTAAGCTCGACGAGCGCCGGCAGCGGGCGTTGACCCGCTACTACCTCGCTGCGGGCGCCGGTGGAGTCGCCGTCGGGGTGCACACCACCCAGTTCGCCATCCACGACCCGAAGGTGGGGCTGCTCGCCCCGGTGCTGGAACTGGCCGCCGAGACCGCAGCCGGCTCGGACGCCGTCCTGGTGGCGGGCGCCTGCGGCGACACCGCCCAGGCGGTCGCCGAGGCCGAACTGGCCGCCTCGCTCGGCTACCACATGCTGCTGCTGTCCCCGTACTCGGGCCTCGACGAGGACGGTCTCGTCGAGCGGGCCCGCGTGGTCGGCGAGGTGCTGCCGGTGATCGGCTTCTACCTGCAACCCGCCGTCGGCGGGCGAACGCTGTCCCGCGACTTCTGGGCCCGGCTGGCCGCACTCGAGACGGTGGTCGGGATCAAGGTGGCGCCGTTCGACCGGTACCGCACCCTGGACGTCCTGCACGGCGTCTGCGCCGGCGGCCGGAACGGCGACCTGGCGCTCTACACCGGAAACGACGACCACATCCTCGCCGACCTGGTCGCCCCGCACCGCGTCATGGTGGACGGCCGGCCGGTGGAGGTCGAGTTCGTCGGCGGGCTGCTCGGCCAGTGGGCGGTCTGGGCGAAGACCGCGGTCGGCCTGCTCGACGACGCCCGGCACGCCCGCGCCGGGGACGACGCCGCGCTGCGCCGGCTGCTCACCCTCGATGGCCACCTCACCGACGCCAACGCCGCCATCTTCGATGCCGCGAACGGCTACCACGGCTGCATCCCCGGCATCCACGAGGTGCTGCGCCGGCAGGGCCTCCTGGCCGGCCGTTGGTGCCTCGACCCGGCCGAGGAACTCTCGCCGGGGCAGTTGGCCGAACTCGACCGGGTGCACCGGGCGTACCCGCATCTGCGCGACGACGACTTCGTCGCCGAGCATTTGGACGAGTGGCTGAGCTGATCTGCGCTGAGACGGTCCGGCCCGCGCCTTCGTCGCGGGCCGGGCCCCGCGTCACAGGGTCAGGCGGTAGAGGGTCAGCGGGCGGCCGCTGGTGCCGGCGGCAAGCTGGCCGGTGCGTTCGGCCAGGCCGGCCAACTCCAACCGGTGCAGCATCCGCCGGGCGGTGCGCTGCTGCACCTTGAGCTGGTCGGCCACCTCCCGGCTGGTCAGCGGCTCGGTTCCGGCGGCGGTGCGCACCTCGCGCAGCCGCAGCAGCGTGGGCACCGACAGGCCGACCCGCTGGGCGATGACCGTCAGATTGACCTCCGCCGGCTGCGGCGCCGGCGTGGACGACTCCAGCACGATGTCGGTGTCGCCGCGCAGGGAGAGCACTGCGGTGGCGGGGCCGACCCGACGGGCCCGGCTCAGCGCGCGTCGGGCGAGGTTCTCCGCCTCCGCCGCGCTGCGTCCGAGCCCGAAGCCGATCTGCACGGTGTCGTGCCGGTCGGCAAGTCGGCGCAGCATCGGCAGAGCGGTGAAGCCGCCGGTGGCGTCGTGCAGCGGCCCGCGGGTGGTGACGATCAGGTACGTGTCTGGGGTGAACCGCGCGAGGGTGCCGCCGAGTGTGGCCACCTCCCGGAGCAGCCCGTCGTCGCCGGGCAGGCGGGCCAGGCCGAGTGCGATCTGCGCGTCCTCCTGAGCCTGGCTGGTGGCGTGCAGCAGCAGTTGGCGCAGGGCGGTGCGGACCGAATGGTTCGACGGGGCGAGCCGGAACGCCGGCATCTCGTGGCGCAGCGCCTCATAGACCGAGCTGACGCAGGTCACCGCGACCTGCGCGCCGGCCTTGCGCTGGCGGCGGTGGAAGGCGATCAGATCGTCGGAGGTGAGGCCGCTGCGATAGGGCAGGGAGCGGATCCGGTCCATGGACAGACCCGCCTCGCCGAAGGTCGCGCCGACGTCCGCGCTGGTGACCGTGTCGATGGAGGCGCGGGTCACGTCGTGCCCGTCGCACAGCAGCCGCACCGCGGCTTGGAGCAGGGTCGCCCCGGTGTAGTCGACGAAGGCGGCGGGCCGGTGCAGCACGTTCGCCTCGCGGGCCAGGGCATAGGGCACCACGCCGGTGAACAGCCACGCCTCCACCTGGCCGCCGTGCGCCTCCACGATCGCCGAGGCCTGCGACTCGTGGTCGTAGGGTAGCCGGCGGGCGGTGACGCCTGGCTGCTCCTCGCAGGTAGCGGCCACGTCGTCGACCAGGTCGTGTGGCCCGACGACCCCGATCTCGATGGTCACCGTTGCCTCCTGTCGGGGGTTGCATTGCCCGCAGCTCAAGATTACGGTCGGGTCCGGTAATACTGTAGCCCGGAAGGGCGCCTGTCGTATCCCAGCGTGGCCACCGCTCGCGGCCATGCCATCGGCGCGGAGGAGTTGGCCATGGTCACCCGGGTGCTCCAGTCGGGCACGCTCGACGCGCCGGCGCAGGCCGGGGTGCCCGGCCACGGCGCGTCCCGCCTCCCGCTCACCGTGCCGCCGACCTACGGGCCCGGCGCGTTCCCGACCGCCGAGCGAATGGTCGACCAGACCCTGCCGGTGATCGACTGGAGCGAGCGGCACACCGACGAGCACGTCGAGGAGGTCTCCCGGGCGGTGCGGGCGGCGGTGACGGCGTGATCGCCCCGGCCGCCGCCGCGCTGCGCGACCGGCTGCGCTGGCGGCTGATCGCCGCCACCGCCACCCCGATGGACTCCGGCGGGGTGGTCGACCCGGCGGTGCTCGACCGCTACCTGCGCGGATTGGTCGCCGACGGCGCCGACGCCCTCGCCGTCTGCGCCCACACCGGGCGCGGCCCCTACCTCGACCTGGCTACCCGCGACCTGGTCATCCGGTGCGCCGTCGACACCGGGGTGCCCGTGATCGTAGGCGTGGGCGGTCGGCCGGGGGAGCACACCGACGAGGTCACCGCCCAGGCCGCCCGGGCGGCCGCCCACGGCGCGGCCGGCGTCCTGGTCTTCCCCGTCGACGGCGACGCGGTCGCCCACCACGACGCCGTCTGGCGGGCCGCCGGCCTGCCGATGCTCGCCTTCGACCTCTACACCCGGCCGTATCCGGCGGCGAAACTGGCCGCGCTGCTGGCGCATCCCGGCGTCGCCGGGGTCAAGGTGGCCCGGCTGCACGACGCGCTCGCCTGCCAGGCGGCCCTGGCGGCCGCCCACCGGGCCGACCGGCTCGCGGTCACCGGCGAGGACCGGATGTTCGGACCGTCGCTGCTCTGGGGGGCGGAGGCGGCCCTGGTCGGCCTCGCCGCGGCCGCGGTCCCGGTCACGGCTGTGGTGCTGCGGGCCTTCGCCGACAAGCGGTACGACGAGTTCGTCGTCGCCGCCGCCGACCTCGACCGGCTCGCCGGGGTCACCTTCACCGAACCGATGGACGGGTACGTGCAGCGCATGCTCTGGATCGCCGCCGAGGAAGGGCGGATCCCAGCGAGCCAGGCGGTCGATCCGCACCGACCGGCGCTGCCCGACGGAGACCGCGACCAGGTGCTGAGGGTGATGGGGCGCCGGTGAGCAGTAACCGTTCGTGACTGGCGATCTGCCGCCGGTCGCCCTCGGCGACACCTCGTCGGCCGGTCGTTCGTGGAGTTCGCGGCACAGCCGCTTGTCTGCCCGCAGTGGTGACCGGTGCTGGTCGATCTGCTGCAGCATGTGCTCCCTGGCTCGCCGGCCCTCACTGGCCTTGCACAGCGCTCCGCCGAGCAGGCCGGTTGCGAGCGGGCGCCAGGGGATGAGGCCCAGACCGGAATGCCGTGCAGCGGGAAGTGTTCACCTCGCCGGGCCGGATGTCGTGGAGGGCCTACGACACGCGGGGCCGTCAAGTGGACAGCTGCAGCGCCGTCCACTGCCGGTCGGTCAGGTCGTGCCGCCTCGTCGGCATGGTGGCCGCGAGGTCTCCGGTCTGAAGTTCTTCTTGGTCGATGAACTAGCCGCCGTAGACATCAGTACTTATCGATCAACGATACGCCACGGCCGCACCCACCAGCGCACCCGCCTTTGAAACGCGGCCCAGCTTGATTTTCAATCTGTGTGGCGCGGCCGGGGATTGGCCGTTTTCTTCTTCGAAGAGGTTGTCTTCCCGGTCGCGCTGCTGGTGGCGATGTGGACGTCGTAGCGGCGGGTGGGATGGCGGTTGGGTCGTCCGGGTGGGTGGCCGGGTCCTGGTCGGGTGGGTTTCGGCGCTCCGTCACCAGGGACAAGGCCGGCAGCGACCGTACCGGCCCATCCGCGCACAACACCGCGTAGGCCAACTCGAACAACGCATCAGCTCTGGCGCTCAGACAGCGATGTAGTTTCGTACGGAACGTCGCGAGGTCCCCCACCGCGCTTCCACGCCGGCGTCATGCACACTGATCATCCCGCAGCCCTTGGTCCTGCTTCCCGGCTTGAAGATCAAGTTAGGCTGGCGACACTCAACTCCCAAAAGTGGAGGTGTACGTGAATACTCAAAGAACGACTAGCCGCGCGGCCTTGGTCATGTCCATCGTGGCGGCTCCGTTACTGAGCCTGACACCCCCGGCGACAGCGGCGGCGGAGCCGCTGCTCGCCGTGCCGACCAGCTCCATCGGGACGTTCTCCTTGGCTGCGGAGGAGGAGTCGGTCACCCTGACGCTGGACGCGTCCCAGTCCCTGACGGGCCAGATTCCGGTCACGCTGCGGGTGATGCCGCTCGGCGACTCGATCACCTATGGTCTGGAGAGTTCCGACGGGAACGGCTACCGCGACGAGTTGTACAACTACCTGAAAAACAGCGCGCAGGGCGTTGACTTCGTCGGGTCGGTGCAGGCCGGCTCGATGAGTGACCCCGACAACGAGGGCCACCCGGGCGACCGGATCGACGAGATCGCGGCCTTCGCCGATTGCAGCGTGCCGCAGTATCAGCCGAACGTGATCACCCTGCACGCCGGCACCAACGACATGAATCAGGACTACTACCTGTCGTCCGCGCCTACCCGGCTCAAGAATCTGATCAACCAGGCGCTGGCGGACTCACCCCGTGCCACGGTGCTGGCCGCCAAGCTCATCCCGACCGGCAAGGCCGGGCTGCAGCCGCGCATCGACGCATACAACGCAGCGCTGCCCGGCGTGGTGGACGACCTGCAGCGCGAGGGCAAGCACGTCCTGCTGGTGGACATGAGTCGGGTGCTGGTCAGCGACGGACTGGAGAACGACGCACACCCGACGGACGCGGGCTACGCCAAGATGGCCGACGCCTGGTACGAAGCCGTACTTGAGGCGAACGCCAAGGGCTGGCTTCAGACCCCGCTGGCCGAGCAGGCCCCCGCCGTCTGCGACGCCTTTCTCGGCGAGGGATGGCGCGCGCTGGGCGTGATCGCCCCCGGCTACGGTGTCAACCTAGGCCGCACGATCATCACCGAGCTCAATGGCGACCAGCGGGCCGACTACCTTCAGGTCGGTCAAGACGGCAAGTTCCGCGCATCGGTGAACACCGTCGGTACACCCGGGCAACCCGACTGGGTGGACGTGGGCACGTACGACCCGGGAGCCGGAACGGTCGACGTCCTCGGGGAAGAGGTCCGGTTCGCCGACATAAACGGGGACGGACGCGACGACTACCTCGCGGTCAGTTCCGACAGCAAGGTACGGGCCTTCCTCAACTACCCCGGGTCGGGTAACCAGCTCAGGTTCGTCCACGCGGGAATCGTCTTCAGCGAGGCGTCGTTCAACCGGAACAACCTCCGCTTCGCGGACGTCACGGGGGACAAGCGCGACGACATCCTGCGGGTCAGCGCGGAGGGAGCGGTCCACGCGTACGTCAACCTGTGGACCTCCACCGATCCAGTGCCCCAAGAGTGGCGGCTGTGGCTCAACTGGGCCGGCGGCCCCCAGGGCTCATCGCTGGAAGCCGTGCGGTTCGCCGACGGCGACGGCGATGGCCGGGCCGACTACCTGCAGGTCAGCATTGACGGCGCGGTGCACGCCTTCCTCAACCGTGGTGGCGGGGGCAACGGTAGCTTCGAGGCCCGCTACAACTGGGCCTACGCGTCCAACTATCCCCGCAAGTACGTCCAGTTCGCCGACATCAGCGGTGACGGCAAAGCCGACTATCTGGTCGTCTACGACGGCGGCGCAGTCCGCGCCTGGCTGAACCGCGGCGGCAACTAGTAGTATTTTGTCACGCTTCGCTCTAGTTTGGTGGCCGTCCGGGGAATTGACTCGTCGCATCCGATGTGGATGTTCGCGAGGCGGAGCGCGGTGCGGACCGCACCCCCGTACCGTGGGGTGGGACGACGATCGAAACGGCGCTACCGGGACGGGGTCGTCTCGGTCAGAGACCTGATCGCATCCGTCGGCCCCGACGCAGCCCGGACGGTCACCTGGCGGGACGGTTCCCGCACTCGCGCGGGCAAGCCGGTGAAGATGCGTTCCGGTTCGTGTTCCTCCGCGTCCGTCCGGTCGGGTCCTGCTGGCCGCCCACCGCGACCACGACCTGCCCGAGACGTGGCTGATCGCCGATTGGCCGGCCGGCCAATCGGCGATCAGCCACGTACTGGCTGTCGAACCTGCCGGCCACCACGGCGGTTCGCCAGGTGAGCATTCAACAGTGGCGCCGCGCTGGGACCGCCGGATGCTCACCGGACGGCCACCCGTTGGCCACAGCGATCCGCTACACCTATCCGGCATGAGCCGTTCCCACCTGCATGACCAGGCCGCGTCCGTCGACCGGCGACGTTTCCTCACGGGTGTCGCGA
Organism: Micromonospora sp. NPDC048830; assembly: GCF_043198215.1. Lineage (NCBI taxonomy): Bacteria > Bacillati > Actinomycetota > Actinomycetes > Micromonosporales > Micromonosporaceae > Micromonospora > Micromonospora sp. NPDC048830. Next base: position 60,425 of record NZ_JBICUP010000031.1, on the reverse strand, counting down.
CCGTGGCGGGCGCCGCCGCGTTCGCTCAGCTGTCCGCGGGCGAGGCCACTGCCGCGCCCCGCCCGGCCGACTATCCGTTCCAGCTCGGCGTCGCCAGCGGCGACCCGACGTCTTCGGGCTTCGTACTCTGGACCCGCCTCGTCCCGCTGCTGTTCGAGCCGGGCGGCGGCATGCCGCCGAAGGCCGTCTCCGTCGACTGGCAGGTCGCCGAGGACGCCCAGTTCCGCCGGATCGTCCGGGAGGGCGTCGCGCGGGCGCTGCCGTCGCTGGCGCACTCCGTGCACGTCGAGGTCGACGGACTGCGCCCGGACGGCGAGTTCTTCTACCGCTTCCGCTACCGCGGCGAGGTGTCGCCGGTAGGCCGTACCCGGACCGCGCCGGACGTCCGCGCCGCGGTCGGGTCGCTGGCCTTCGCGTTCGCGTCCTGCCAGAACTGGACCAGCGGCTACTACCCGTCCTTCCGCCACATGGCGCAGGAGGACCTCGACCTCGTCCTGCACCTCGGGGATTACGTCTACGAGGGCGGCATCCCCGCCAACGGCGGCTATCGGCGTACGCCCACGCCGTCGATCCTGCGCAACGCGCCCCGCGAGCTGGAGCGCTGGCGGATGCAGTACGCGCTCTACAAGAGCGACCCGGATCTACAGGCCGCGCACGCGCGCTTCCCCTGGGCGGTCACCTGGGACGACCACGAGGTGCAGAACGACTACGCCAACACGCAGTCGCAGTACGAGGGTGACATCGGCGCCCTACGTGCGGCCGCCTACCAGGCCTGGTACGAGCACCAGCCGGTGCGGGCGCCCGCGGCTCCCGGCCCGAACGGTCCCCGGATCTACCGTCGGCTGCGGTGGGGCCGGCTGGCGCAGATCGACGTCGTCGACGGGCGGCAGTACCGCAGCATCCCGCCGTGCGGGTGGGGCGAGGCGGACGCCTGCGCCGAGGCGTACGACCCGGAGGTGACGATGCTGGGCACGGAGCAGGAGCGATGGCTCTATGACGGCCTGGCGGCGTCGTCGGCGCAGTGGAACGTGCTCGCGAGCAACGTGATGCTTGCGCGCCTCGACCACGACGGGCCCGCGGGCGACCGGCTGTGGCACGACGCGTGGGACGGCTTCCCGGCCGCACGGAACCGGCTCACCGAGGCGTGGGTACGCCACCAGGTGTCGAACCCCGTCGTCGTGACCGGTGACTGGCATTCCACGTTCGTCAACGACATCCTGCGGGACTTCGACGACCCGCAGTCGCCGGTGGTGGCGACCGAGTTCGTCGGGACGTCGATCTCCAGCAACGGCGACGGCAATGTCTACGGCCCCTATTACGGTCCGATGATCGGCTTCAATCCGCACATCAAGTTCTTCGACGGGGACCGCCGCGGCTACGTGCGCTGCAAGCTGGACGCGTTGGGCATGCGGACGGACCTGCAGATGGTGACCACCGTGAGCCGGGCGGACGCGCCGGAGTCGACGTTCGGATCGTTCTTCGTCGAATCCGGGCGGCCGGGGGCGCATCAGGTCTAACTTGGTCTTCAACCCGGGGTCGGTTGCATCACCCCCGGGCGATCATGGCCGCAGCCCTTGATCGATCATTCCTCTCGTCCAGGGAAGAAGATCAGGATCAAGGGCTGCGGGATGCCGTAGGCGGCCCGCTCCGGATTCAGCGCAGGTCGGGTCCGCCCTCCACGGCGAGTTCGCCGAGCACGCTGAACCCGTCGTCGACCACGTCGTCCGGGTCGTCCGTGTCCTCAACGACGAAGGCTTCGATTGGTCCCTCGTCCAGAAGCTGAGGGTACTTCTCCAGCAGGAACCGGCGCCGGTACGCCATTTCGGCGGTGTCGACGATTCCCTCCAGAGTGGTCCAGTTGAGGGTGCCGCCGACCAGGATTCCGGCTACCGGCACGACCTTGCCGAGGCCCTTCTTCGTGAGGGTGTGCCCGACCGCCTCCGCGAACCGTTTGGCGATCCGGGCGACGACCGAATCGTTCAGAACCTTCCACGTCTTACCGCGGACGAGCGCCTGGGTGAGGCGCGAGATGTCGGCGAAGGCGGCGCTCTTCGCGCCGACGGACGCGGCCGTCCCGGCGTTGACGACGGACAGCACGAAGAGCTTCTCGGCTGGCTCTTCGGGGTCGTAGCCGTACAGCAGCGAGACATGGCCGACCGCGCGGGATGCGAGTCCGATGACGACGGCGGCGTCGCCGGCGAAAGCGCTGACGATGGCACCTCCCGACGGCGCCGCCGCGGCGCCGCCGGAGACCGCGGTAGCCAGCTCGCCTCCCGAGATCACCAGCCCCGCACCCATCCCCGAGACCGCGGCGGTAGCAGGGTAGTACCAGCTCAAAGCCCGCCCGCGGACCGCGTGGATCTGCTCGAGGTCGAGGCGCCGCAGGTCGGAGAGCTTGGTGACGTCGTGCCCGCGCTTCTGGTGGAGCTCCACCACCCGCGGTCAGCGTATCCACCAACAGGCCCACATCATGCACATGTCCATTGAGGGAAAGGCACCCTCATCTGCCGCCGATCGGGCGTCAGGGGGCCGCACCTGCGAGACCGGTGAGTCAACCGACCGGTCGTGCCGACGTCCGTCAGTTGCTCCTGGGCCATGGTCTGGAATGCTTCGCCCATGCCTTCCTACCCGCCTACCTTCGCCGACCAGGTCGTCGCACTGCCGGCCCGTGCCCAGTTCGAGGCTTTCCTCGACGAGCACCGCGGCGCGCTCAATGGCTGCCTGGACGGGCTGACAGAGGAACAGGCGCGCCGATCGTTGGTGGCCTCCCGGACCACGCTGCTGGGTCTTGTGAAGCACGCGACCTTCGTCGAGAGGGTCTGGTTCGACGAAGCCGTCACATGCCGGTCGCGCGCTGAGATCGGCATCCCTGCGACGTCGGACGAGTCGTTCATCCTCGATGACGACGACACGATCGCCTCCGTCCAGCACGCACACCGAGAAGCCTGCGAAGCATCACGCCATGCGACGTCATCCCTGGGTCTGGACGACATCCTTCACGGGCACCGTCGGGGCCCGCTTCCGCTGCGGTGGGTGTATCTCCACGTGCTGCGCGAGCTCGCCCAGCACTGCGGGCACGCAGACATTCTTCGAGAGCAGCTCATCAACGAGTAGTGCCCGGACGTCCGCTCATGCCGCCGATAGGGCGCCTCCACCTGACCTTTCTGTCGAGCAGATCGACGCCTTCGACCTAAAGAGCACGTAGCAGCACAGGGCAATGGGCCTGCTCCTGTCCAAGATCGTTGATATGGTTCCCGCGTGGCTCAACTCGATCCGCCCGGTCAGTCCGCGCTGGCGCCCTACCCGTCGGCGCCGCCTGGCGACGAGAGGTCGCCTTACCAGCCGTATCCGCACTACCAGCATGACCCTCCGGTGACGCCCGCCCCGGGCGTCAACGGCTTCGCGGTGGCATCCTTGGTACTGGGAGTCATTGGTGGTGTCCTGCTCAGCGTGATCTTCGGCGTTGTCGCGCTCGTCCAGATGCGTACCCGGCCCTACCGCGGCAAGGGGCTGGCGATCGCGGGCCTGGTGCTCTCCGGTGTCTGGGCGCTGGGCCTGGCCGTACTGATCGTGGTGGCCATCGCGTCGGGTGCCGAGCGCGACCCCTCCGGTGAGGTGACCGACGGAGGTTCGGTGAGCGCCCGGCAGTTGCGTCCTGGCGACTGTGTCAACGACCTCGAAGAGAGCAACAACGTTCTCAGTCTGCCGGCGGTTCCCTGCGCACAACCACACGAGGGCGAGGTCTTCGCCGCCTTCGCGTTGTCAGGAAGGGAGTGGCCCGGCGAGGGGCACGTGTTGGAGAAGGCGGACCAGGGCTGCCAAGACCGTTTCGAGTCCTACGCCCCGAGGGCGGACTTCGACTCGTTTGAGCTCTTCGTCCTCTATCCGACGCAGCGAGCGTGGACCAGAGGCGACCATGACGTCACCTGCATCGCAATAGATCCCGCTGGCAAGAGCATCGGCTCCCTGCGCGGCTGACCTGCGGCGATAGGGCCCCGCCGCTGCGCCCTGGCCCGTACGCCGCCAGCCGGCGAGGCAGCGCACCGCCGGCAGGCTCCCGGGACGGCCGATGGCGGATGGCCGCGGGAGTCTGGCACCGTAACCCCGTGGGGCGAGATCCGACCGGGCCACCGGCCTCAGTGCTGGCGGGCGCCAACGGGTGCTCGTAGGCCTGTTCTCGGCGAAGAACAGGGAGTTCGGCGCGAAGCTCGATCTGCTGGCAGCTTCAGTGGAGGCCCATGGTGGACGGGTGGTAGGCCGGTACGTCCAGCGGCGGGGCGTCTCGCACGGCGGTGCGGCCAGGATGAGCGCACCGTTCTCGCGGCAGACGCTGCTCAGCCCCGGAAAGCGTGCGAGATCGCGCACGCATGCCGGGCCGCGGCGGTCGACGTGCCGAACATCACGAGCCCGCTACTCGTCGAGTTCGGGCTTCGCTGGACCTATTCGATCGCGACCATCGCAGGCCTGTCGTTCCTCGGATTCGGTATGGCGCCGCCGGCGGCCGACTGGGGGCTCATGATCAACGAGAACCGGATCGGGATCAGTCTTCAGCCGTGGGCGGTGGCCGTACCGGTCCTGCTCATAGCTGTGCTGGCCGTCGGGATCAACCTCATCGCGGATGGCCTGGACAGAGTTCTCATCGGAATCGATCGCGACACGGGAGCATCATGACCACCGCCAAAGTGCATCGCACCCCGGAATCTGTGGCTGGGGCCACCGTGCTCACCGTCGACAATGTTTGCGTAGCCCTCGAACCTTCCGGAACCGTGGTCGACGAGGAATTGAGCCTGTCGCTTCGCGAGGGGGAGATCGTGGCCCTCGTCGGGGAGTCGGCGTCGGGAAAGACCACGGCCGCAACGAGCCTGCTCGCGCACCAGCGTCGCGGCGCCCGCATTGTTTCGGGCGCGATCAGGATCGACGGCGAGAACCTGCTCGCAGCGTCCCCGGAACGGCTCCGGCGCATACGCGGCGCCCGCATCGCGTACGTACCTCAGGACGCGTCCGCCTCCCTGAACCCGGCGCTCCGCATCGGGACGCAGCTACGCGAGACGTTGGAAGCACATGACTTCGGCGCCGGCCGGGAAGATCGCCGGAACCGACTCGTGGAAATGATGGCAGAGGTCAAACTGCCCGCCGATCGATCCTTCCTGCGCAGCTACCCGCACCAGCTGTCCGGTGGCCAGCAGCAACGTGTGGCCATCGCGATGGCGCTGGCGTGCCGACCCAGTGTCATCGTCTTTGACGAGCCGACGACGGCTCTGGACGTGACCACGCAGGCCCACGTACTCGAGACCATCCGTCATGTGACGCGCGTGCATCGGATTGCCGCGCTGTACGTCACCCACGACCTGGCCGTGATTGCCAACATCGCCGACCGCGTCGCGGTGATGTACGCGGGACGCATCGTCGAGTTCGCACCGCGCGCCGACCTGTTCGAGCAACCGGTTCACCCCTACACGCGTCGCCTGCTGGCCGCGATCCCGGACCTGTCCGGTCGCCGGCCGCTGCATGGGATCGATGGCAAGGCGCCGCGGCCAGGTCAGCGCCCGCCCGGCTGCGCGTTCGCGCCCCGGTGCGATCTCGCCGTGGAGCGCTGTGCGACCGACGCCCCGCCGGTCACCCAGCCGCAATCGGGACGTGAGGTCAGATGCTGGCGCTGGCAGGAGCTCAGTGGTCAGCAGTCGAACGCCCCCGCCCGCCCGGTGGCGAGCACCGTCCTGGACACACCACGCGGGCAAGATGCCTGCCTCGAGGTGCCGAGGCTCGAGGCGTTCTATGGCGAGCGCCAGATCCTCCACGACGTCTCGATCTCTCTGAAGCGTCATCACTGTCTTGCTCTTGTCGGCGAGTCCGGATCGGGGAAGACCACACTCGCGCGCTGCATCGCCGGACTCCACCCCTCGAAGTACACCGGCGAGATACGCCTGGAAGGCAAGGTCCTGGCGCACGACGTTCGATCCCGGAGTCGCGACGAACGGAAGGCGATCCAGTACGTCTTCCAGAGTCCGTACAGCTCGTTGAACCCACGCAAGACGATCAAGATGATTTTGGAGCAACCGATACGTCAGTTCTTCGATCTCAGCGCCAGGCAAGCCGAGTCACGGATGATCGCCAGTCTCGAGCAGGTTTCGCTGGACAGCTCGATACTCTCGCGGTACCCCAACCAGCTCTCCGGAGGTGAGCGGCAGCGGGTCGCCATCGCGCGCGCGTTGGCGGCCGAGCCATCGGTGCTGGTCTGCGACGAGGTGACAAGCGCGCTCGACGTTTCCGTCCAGGCGTCGATCGTCGAACTGCTCCAGCGGCTCCGGGACGAGCTCGGCATCAGCATGCTTTTCGTAACGCACAATCTCGCGCTCGTTCGAAACATCGCGCAGGAGATGGCGGTCATGCATCACGGGAGGATCGTCGAACGGGGAGGCGTGGACGCCGTTCTGGACCGTCCGGTAGACGACTACACGCGAGCGCTGATCGCCGACACGCCAACGCTGTGAACGACCAGCGGCGAGGCTCGACGTGAGCCTCCGCCGGACTTCGTTGCGGTGAGCGCTGGCAAGATCGGGAAGACTCGCGCTGTGAAGTCGTCGGGCCGTCCTCGCCCGTGGCTACCTCCGAGGTCCTCGTTCGCCGGGTTTCGTTTTCCAGCAGCGGTGATCGTCGTCGCGGTCCGCTGGTACCTGCGTTCGGCCTGTCCTACCGCGACGTTGAAGAACTGCTGGCCGAACGCGGCATCGAGGTCGATCACGTCACGGCCTACCGGTGGGTGCAGCGGTGCACGCCGCTGCTGGCCGGCGCCGCCCGCGTCTGCCGGCACTCGCCAGGCGGTGGCCGCGCCGGCGTCGGACGCCCGAGCCGATGAACCCCTGTCCGACAGCCACCACGGGAGACGGAAGACCATGGCAGCTCAAGCCCTTGACCACCAGTCGGCAGCGCTGGCGAGGTTGAACACCGGCCTGTTCGTCGACGGCGCATGGGGGGTCCGTCAGCGTCCGGGCGTACCTTCGATGTCGAGAACCCGGCGACTGGCGAGATTATTGCCCAGGTCGCCGACGGCGGCCCAGTCGACGCGCAACGGGCGATCGAGGTGGCCGGCGCCCGGCAGCGGGACTGGGCACGGACCGCGCCGCGGGAGCGCAGCGAGATCCTGCGCCGCGCGTACGAACTCATCCTCGATCGGGCCGACGAGCTGGCCACAGTCATGACGGCCGAAATGGGAAAGCCGCTGACCGAGGCGCGCGGTGAGGTGCTGTACGGCGCAGAGATCTTCCGCTGGTTCTCCGAGGAGGCCGTCCGGATCGGGGGCGACCACACGCTCACCGGCGACGGGAAGACCCGAATCCTCGTGACCCGCGGCCCGGTCGGACCGTGCGTCCTGATCACACCGTGGAACTTCCCGCTCGCGATGGGCACCCGCAAGATCGGCCCCGCCCTCGCGGCCGGCTGCACGATGGTGTTCAAACCGGCCGAACAGACACCACTGACCTCCCTCGCCCTGGCCGGCATCCTCGCCCAGGCGGGACTTCCCGCCGGCGTGCTCAACGTGGTCCCGACATCGGAGCCGGGCAGCGTCGTCAGCCTGTGGATGAAGAGCGGGATCGCCCGCAAGGTCAGCTTCACCGGCTCGACCGACGTGGGGAAGCTGCTTCTGGCGCAGGCCAGTGAGAAGGTGATGAGGTCCTCGCTCGAGCTGGGCGGCAACGCTCCCTTCATCGTGTGCGCCGACGCCGACGTGGACCGGGCGGTTGACGGCGCCGTCACGGCGAAGATGCGCAACATGGGCGAGGCCTGCACCGCCGCGAACCGCTTCCTCGTTCACCGCTCCGTGGCGGAGGAGTTCTGCCGGAAGCTTGGCCAGCGCCTGTCGGCCCTGACGGTCGGCAACGGCGCGGCGCCGGGCACGGAGGTCGGCCCGCTGATCGACCAGGCCGGGCTGCAGACGGTCCAGCAGCTGGTCGACGACGCAGTGTCCCGGGGCGCGTCAGTCGTGGTCGGCGGATCGCGACCAACCGGGCCGGGCTATTTCTACCTGCCGACCGTGCTGGCTGACGTCCCCGTCGACGCTGCGCTGATGTCCACCGAGATCTTCGGACCGGTGGCCCCCGTCGTCCCCTTCGACGACGAGGACGAAGCCGTCCGGTTGGCCAACGACACCGACTGGGGCCTGGTCGGATATGTGTTCACCTCGGACATCGACCGGGCGCTGCGGCTGAGCGAGGAGCTGGAGGTGGGCATGGTCGGCATCAACACCGGTCTGGTCTCCAACCCGGCGGCCCCCTTCGGCGGCGTCAAGCAGTCCGGCCTCGGCCGGGAAGGCGGCCGCATCGGAATCGACGAGTACCTGGGGGTACCTACCTGTCCGGATCCTGGGTGCCTATTGCCGGTCGCTCTAAGGCCGATGCAGCGCTCGTGGCCCGTGCGGCGTTACGGGGACGGGCCGCTAACGGCGATACCCCCGAGTTGCCCGACGGCGCCGCCCTCGTTGTCTCCTGCCTGACCACGCCGGACGGCTCGGAAGTCAGCTTCGATGGCGACGACATCATCGCCACCGTATGGATTTCTTCGGACAGGATCTCCGAAGAAGGCGCCATGATCGAGGTGCAGGTCTCCCACCGTCTCTTCCCGAATCGCGCCAGAAAGGCACGCGTCGGGATGTGGCGCAGGTTGTTTATGCGTTTTCGATCGCCGTGAATCTTCAGCCAGGAGAGCTGCCGCTTTCAAGAGGTTGGCTGCGGCGCCGCTGGCCCGCACCCTGCCCGCCGCTACTGTCCCGCGCGGCTGATCCCACTGAAGGAACCCATGACCAAGCAGCCCTCCAATGATGTTCTGGAGAATGAGCACACGTAGAAGGTCACCACCGGATCATCGCAAGGCGACCGTAGGCGGGGAACCCGGTACGCGACGCGAGCGTACGCTCGGGCCGCGACGCGCGCGTTCGACCAGGCTCTCGGACGACCGGCGCTGCCGATGTGAGGCGTTCGAGGGGGCGGACGCGCAGTCTTGAGTAACTATTTGGTGCGGATGGCAGCCAGCATGTGCATGGCGAGGCGCTCCTTGTCTGCGAGTTCGGTGAGGGTCTTCGAGGCGCGGGTCAGATGGTCGGGATTGCCGGTTTCTCCGGCGGTCGCGATACGGCGGGCGACCTCGGTCCATAGTGGGGCGGCCTCGGCGTACGCCTGGTGACCGAGGTGGAGGTTGTCGTCGTCGACGATGGTGGCGCATTCGGCGAGGAAGTCGCGGTACATGTTGCGAAACAGGGCGCCACCGGTGCCGCCGCGTTCCATCAGCGTCGCGGCCAGCGGGAGGTCGCGGGACGGGTCGCTTGAGCGGTCCAGCCACCGCGCCACCTGTCGGGCCGCCTTGCCGATGCCGCGGTGGCCGAGGTTGGCGATGGGTGGGTTGAGGAAGGCGTGCGCGTTGCTGCGGATGGCCGCCCGGATGGCGTCGCCCAGGTCGGGTCGGGTGGCGGGGCCTGCGATGGTGTAGGAGAGGTTGCGGGCGGTCACCGGTCCGCGTGCGCTGCGGGCCCGTTCCAGGCTGTTCAGCGTGGTCGTCACGGCACCGCCCTGCTGCGCGGTGTCAACCAGATACGCGTGGGTGTCGTCGTAGCCGTACATCGCGACGTTGTGGGCCCCGAAATGGATCTTCGTGGTGAAGTAGTCCAGGTGGTAGGAGTCCAGTTGCAGGCCGACCGGCCGCCCGGCATCGAGGGCGGCGGCGATGTTGCGCCAGGCCTTGTGGGGCGAGGCGGTCTCCTCGATGCGCAGACTCAGGCCGAGCCGGTCGGCCACGGTCCGGGTGATCGCGGTCGGCTTGGTACGGCCGCCGATGAACGGGAAGTCCATGCTCTTGGCGTCCCAGTAGACGAAGCTCAGGCCTTCGCCGAGGCCGAACAGCATAGGTTCGGACAGGTTGATGCCCTCGTGGCGCAGCAGGGCGCCGAGCGTGGTGGTCTCGCAGTGCTGGCCGGCGGGGAACGCCACACCCTCGATGATCATTTGGTTCCCTGGCTGTTGGGCGGATGGGCCGGCCGGGGGCCGGACCGGCCAGGCGATCTCCGTGCGGAGCGCGGCCGACGGCCGGGGTGGGTGCGGTGTTGGCGGGGGCGGTGCCGCGGATGCGCCGGGCGCGGGGCGGGACGAGGTAGTGCGCCTCGGCCGGGTCCGCCGGCGCCCGGTCGTGCTCGGCGATCCAGCGTCCCGGCGACCGGTACGCGGTCGCAATGTCATCGTAGCCACCTGGTGGACGGTCGCGGCGAGCAGACGGCCCGGCAGCTTCCCGGCCGCGATCGTCGCGGTCGGCCGGGGTGGACGCGCCATGGACACTTACGACTCCCACGGGTAGCCAGCCTCGCACGGGTCCCGGCTCGGTCAGCGCAGCCCCCAACCGCCCGGCGATTTCGCCGAGCTGGGCCGCCTGCGCGGCCATCCGTTCCCGGCGCCGCTCGAGAGTTCGGCTGCGGCGTGCTACTCGTACTCCTGCCCGCACCGGGCCAGTTCCGCGAGATCGGCCCAGCCGAGGGAGCCGATGGTGTGCTCACCCGGCTCCGGTTCGTTCACCAACGACACGACGGGGCCAGGAACCGGCTTTCGTAGGCCGTCGTCTGCGCTCCAGCCGCCCAGTGCTCCGGCCATCCCGCATTCCAGGTACGCCTGCGGGTCGAAGTTGTACCAGCGGATGTCCGTGGCTCGCACACATCCTGCCGTCCGGGGGGCGTCAATGCCGAACCGGGCGTACTCGTCCAGCGGTCCCTGATCGGCGAAGTCGGCCACAGCGGCCGGGCAACCCGCCACCATGCACGCAGGAACACGTCCAAACTGCGCGTGGCGGCGTTCATGCGTTCGCCTTCTGAGACAAGGCGCCGGTAGAGGTCGCGGTTCGTGCGGCAGACCGGCCCGGGTGGCCCGTCGACCCAGTAGGTCTGCTTGTGCACCACACCAGACTCCAGCGCCAGGACCTTCGCCAGCGCCTCCACCCGATCAGCGAAGACGCCCATCCGAACTCGGTTGCCGTTGTCGTCCTGCCGCCAGAGCTCCCACACCGTCACGGCAGCCACCGTAGTCGTGGCCCCTCCCCGGCGAGCAGAGGAGACCGAGCAGAGAAGAGGGAACAGCCACATCCGCTCTCGCTGCGGACCCGGCCGTACGTCGCTAATACTGCAACGGCGGGTCGTGACTTATGGCGGTTCGAGTCGTTTGCGGTAGTGGGCGGCTCGGGCTTGTTCCTGGCGTAGGCGGCGGAAGTTGGACCAGTGCAGGATGTGGCTGGCTTGGTGGCGGATGGTCAGGACGAGGTGGGCGAACACGTGGCGGATCTCGTTGCTGCTCAGCGGGATCAGGCTGCCCTCGCTGCCGGTGGCGCCCCCTTTGCGGCTTCGCGGGCGCGGGTGACGACGAGGAACGCGGCAGCGGCCATGGCCAGGGTGATGTGGCCGTACCAGGCGTCGTAGCGGCGGACCTGGTACTGGTCCAGGCCGACCTCGTTCTTCGCGGTCTGGAACGATTCCTCCACCGACCAGCGGCTACCGGCGACCCGCACGAGTTCCCGCTGTCGGGTGCCGCGGGGGCCGAAGCAGACGTAGTAGGCGATGTCGCTAGGGTCGCTGATCGAGCGTCGGGCCAGGACCCAGCCGCGGCGGCCGTGGGCGAAGGTGCGGCGGATCGGCACCCGGGCCCAGTCGTAGCGGCGTGGTCCGTGCGCGCCATCGCCGCACGACAACCGCTGCCACGCACCCGCACGCACCCTGGCGATCAACTCGTCGACGCGGGTGGTGGTATGCAACCCGGAGGGCACCTCGTCGTCGCATCGGGTGGCCATCACATACGCGATGTCCTGCTCCTCCAGCCAGCCCCGCAGGCCGGGGTTCTGCCCGTAGGCCTCGTCGGCGGTGAACCACGAAAACGGCACCCCGGCGGTGATCGCCCGCTCCAGCATGGCCCGAGCCTGCTGTGGCTTCGTGGCGAACTCGACCTCATCCGGGATCGCCGCCGCTCGGCACCGGTCCCGGTCGCCGGTCCACGACTTGGGCAGGTACAACTCTCGGTCGATCAACGCCCGGCCCCGGCTCGTGGCGTAGCACAGGAACGTGCCGATCTGGCAGTTCTCGGTCTTGCCCGCCGTGCCTGAATACTGCCGTTGGACCCCCGCCGAGGCGCGGCCCTTCTTGATGAACCCGGTCTCGTCGGCGACGAGCACCCCGGCCGCATCGCCGATCTGCTCCACGACGTAGTCGCGTACGTCATCGCGCACCGCGTCCCGGTCCCACGCCGCGCTGCACAACATGCCCTGCAACCCGTCCGGCGAGACATGCCCAGCCTGCTCCGCGAGGGTCCAGCCGTTACGCCGCTCCAACGGCGCCAGCAACCCCCGCATATACGCCCACGCCCGCCGCCGCGGCTCCACCCGAGTAAACCGATGCGAGAACCGGAAGAACAACTCCTCCAACCCGGCATCCCACGACCCGACCAACTGCGCATCCACCACAACCAGCCAACGAGCGATTACCACCCGAAGCCACGACCCGCCGTTGCAGTACTAAGCGGCGCGGCACAGATGGCGGCTATCGGCCGTCCTCCCACCGTGCGGCCGCCCACGTCCGCTCGAACTCGTCGCGATCGAACTCCTGGTCCGGCAGACGAGCGGCCATCCGATCCTCCAGGGCAGGAGCGTCTACCAGGGCGAGGCCGGCTGCGTTGCGCGTTGTCAATCTGCGGGTGCCGGCTCGGTGGGCCGTGGCGTGAAGAAGCGGATGATGTCGTCGGCTGCGGTGGGGGACAGCATCATTGCCTGGACTCGTGCGGACATTTCGGCGATCGGGTGGATTCTGGTGAACATCGCCTCCTCGTACGTCTGGATCGCCGAGTCGGGGTCGGCGGGGTGCGTGGCGAGTTCGGCGGCGAGTTCGGCGGCGTCGAGCATGGCTTGGTTGGCGCCCTCGCCGACCGGCGGCATGAGGTGCGCGGCGTCACCGATGAGGGTGATGCCCGGTTGATGGGCCCAGCGTGTGCCGGTGGGCATCGCCTCGATCCTGCGTGGGGCCGGCGGGCTGTCGCCGGCTTCGATGAGTGCGGTGAGGCTGGGGTCCCAGCCATCGAACATGTTGAGCAGAGCGCGCTTGCTGCGGTAGGTGTCCAGGTGACGATCGTCCGCGCGTAGGGAGATCCCGACTCGGATGCTGCCGTCGCCGAGGCGTTGCGCTGCCAGGATCTGGTTCACGCCGATGCACCAGAGGTTTCCGGGGCCGACCAGCTCGGCGAGATCCGGGTGGCGCCGGTCGACGTCGCTGATGTTGAGCTCGACCAAAGTGGCCACGGAGGACAGTGCCGCGTCGGTCAGCAGCGACCGGACGACCGAGCGTGCGCCGTCCGCGCCGATGAGGACGTCGCCGTCGGCGCTGTGGCCGCCCTCGAACGTCAGCCCGAAGCCTCCGTCGGGTCGTGGCGTCGCCGCGACGAGCCGGTGCTGCCAGACCACCGCGTCGCCGGGGAGCGAATCGAGCAGAAGATCACGCAGTGCGCTGCGGTCGATCTCGGGGCGTCCGGAGAATGAGCCGGGTTGTGGCTTGTGGTGCACGAGGGTGCGTCCGGCCGGGTCGAGGATGCGATGTTCCTCGCCTTCCGGCCGTGCCTCGGACCGGAATCGGCCGGCGAGGCCAGCATCGGCCAGGGCCCGTTGCCCGGACTCGGGGTGCAGGTCGAGCGATCCGCCCTGTGGTCGCGCGGATCGGCTTGCCTCGCGTTCGTACACCACCGCGTCGATGCCGTGTCGGCGCAGGATTCGGGCCAGCGTCAGGCCGCCGAGGCCACCACCGGCAATCGCGATTCGCATCATCATCTCCGTTACCGTACGGTGTATGTCATGGAGACGTCGTACGGTAGCGCACCGCTGCCCGTCTGGGAACGGCCCGAGCCTCAGCCGCGGGCGGCGCCGGTGCCGCTGAGCCGCGCGAAGATCGCCGCCACGGCGATCCGGATCGCCGACGCACACGGCCTCGACGGGCTGTCGGTACGCAAGATCGCCAAAGAGCTCGGCGTCGGTCCGATGCGGCTCTACGACTACGTGACCAACAGATCCGAACTGCTCGATCTGATGGTCGACGCCGTGTATGCCCAGATCGCCGAGGCCGGCCAGCGCTCCGAGTGGCGCGCCACGGTACTGGCCATCGTTCACCGGACCCGTGAGGCGGCTCTTGATCACGAATGGTTCGTCGACCTGCTCGGCGCAAGGCCACATCTGGGACCTCACGCGCTCGCCGTGGGGGAATCGACCGCGGCGGCGCTCAGCCAGGCCCCTGGTGTGCGCGGCATCGACGATCTCCAGCGGGCCTTGGGTGCCCTCAACGCGTTCATCGTCGGAGCGCTCCGCAGGGAGATCACCGAGCGCCGCACCGCCCGTTCAACCGGCACCGACGTGTCCGCTTGGCAGGCCACCCTCGGGCCCTACCTGACACGCATGCTCGAAACGGGCCGCTATCCCACCGTCGCCCGGCTCGTCATCGACGGCGCCCACCTCGACGCCGAGGAAACCTTCCACCACAACCTGATCACCATCCTGGACGGCATCACCAGCCATCCCCGCACGTGACCTGCTGCTCGCAGGCCGGCGCCGGCCGAACAGCGCGTCACGCAGTGTCAGCGTTGGTCAATCAAGCCAGAAAACCATGGCCCCTGGCGGGGCCACCCACAGGTGGGTGAAACTCGGTCGGCGGTATCGCTCGCCGTCGCCGGTGGTGCTTGGTGCCCTCGTGGTGCCTGAAAGCCAGAATGGTGTGGGAGCCCGTCCCTGGTATCCCAGGTTGTCGCCCCCGTGCACGTGTCTCAGTGTCATGAGTTTATGACGGGCTCTGCGAGCGGCGCCGTCCCTGGTTGGTTGTTCGGGACGGAGGCGTGGTTGGACATTTTGTACTCGCATGTCGCGGGGATCGACGTGCATAAGAAGCAGGTCACGGTGACGGCGCGGACACCGGATCCGCGGCGGCCGGTGGCACGCAAGGAGAAGACCCGTACGTTCCGCACGTTTTACGCGGATCTGCTGGCGATGGCATCCTGGCTCGTCGAGCTGGGGGTGACACGGGTGGCGATGGAGTCGACCGGCCCCTACTGGTGGCCGGTGTACGTGGCGCTACGGGAGGCCGGCGGGCCCGACCTGACCGTTGATGTGGTCAACGCGGCGCATGTCAAAGCGGTCCCGGGCCGGAAGACCGATGTCAAGGACTCGCAGTGGCTGGCCCGGTTGTTGGAGGTCGGGCTGTTGCGGGGCAGTTTCCTGCCGCCGGACGACATCCGCGAGATCCGGGACCTGACCCGGTATCAGACGAAGCTGACCGAGGAACGGTCCAGGGAGAAGCAGCGGCTGCTCAAGGTCCTCGAAGCCGCCGGGATCAAGCTGGAGGTCGTCGCGTCGGACACCTTTGGTGTCTCCGGCCGATCTATGCTGGACGCCCTCGTTGCCGGCGAACGTGACCCGCACGTCCTGGCCGGGCTGGCCCGCGGGGTGCTACGGAACAAGACCGACGACCTGCGGCTGGCCCTCGCAGGACGGTTCACCACCCACCACGGGCAGATGATCGGGTTCCACCTGCAACGGCTCGACCACCTCGACCAGATGATCGACCAGGTCAAGAAGAAGATCGGTCACGCCGGTGTGGCCGGGGGCAGTCGGCGTGCGGCGGTCGCGCCGATGGGGCTGGTCGCCCCGTTCGCCGCCCAGATCCAGCTGCTGAGCAGCATCCCCGGGATCAGCGACCGGGTCGCCACGGTGATCATCAGTGAGATCGGCGTGGACATGAGCCGGTTCCCGTCCGCGACACACCTGGCGGCGTGGGCCGGGCTCGCCCCGGGCAACAACGAGTCCGGCGGCCGGCGCCGGCGGGCCCGGCACCGCAAGGGCAACACCCACGTCCAGTCGATCCTCATCGAGGCCGCCCTGGCCGCGTCGCGGACCAGGACTCGGCTCGGGGCGCGTTTCCACCGGCTGCACCGGCGTTTCGGCGGCCGGGCGAACAACACCGCGGGCAAGAAAGCCGCGTTCGCCGTCGCCCACACGTTGATCAAGGTCATCTGGAGCGTGCTGGCCAGCGGGCAGCCTTACACCGATCTCGGCCACGACTTCTACACCCGCCGGGTCAACCCCGAACACCACACCCGGCGGCTGATCGCCCAGCTCGAAGCGACCTCCGGCAAGAAGATCATCCTCGCCGACCACGACGGTGAACCGCCCAGACCAGACGACAGCTACGGCAGGCACGACAACGAGGCCGCCGCCTGAACGACCTACCCCGCACATAGGCGGTGGGAAGAGCGCCGACAAGGCCGTTTCCAGCAAGGTCAAGCCACAAGGGCCGACAACGTGGTCGCTCTCCCCACCAGCAACCCAGCTTGCCGCATCCCGGCCACCAGCGGCAAGCCCCTAACCGTGCCCGAAAACCACGTGTCCCGGCTCCGCCGGGACGCTGCCGCACACATGGCCAAGGTCCGAGTTTCGTCTCAGCGGCTCGGCTCGATGAGGATGACGGACGCGCCCTCCTGATGCGCCGTCATCGCGGCGACGCAACCCGCGGGCGTTCCTCCGTAGACACAGACATCGGCTGTACTCGTCATAACCATGCACTCTGCCGCTGGAGGAATCCCCTTGGGCATAGCAACTCCGGCCGTCCGCATGTACTTTTTTGCCTTGGTGACGCTGGACGGCTATTTGCTCGCCCCGTCCCAGGAGCAGTTCAGCCTCAGCTTCGACAGGTACGACGGCTGGTGCCTGCTGCTGCCGAGGACCGGAGCCTTCACCTTCGAGGTCTCCGGCGGGCCGCAAGGGGTGGCGAAGCGCGGCGACATCGTCGTCTGCCCGCCGGGCGGCACGCTCTGGCGCCGGATGCAGACTCCGACCTCCTTCTTCCACGCGCGCTTCAGCACCGAGCTGGAGCCGCCGATCGGCCGTACGCGCGTACCGGACGTCGACCGGTTCCGCGCCGACCTGGCAATGCTCGAGGCCGCCGAAGCCCACCCCGACCTGCTGGCCGCTCATGTCGTCACCGACCTCGTCCTGATGATGCTCCGTGCCCGCCGCCCAGCGCCCGGTGACGAGCTGGTGCGGCAAGCGACAGCGTTGATCCTGGACCACTTCGCCTCTCCGGACCTTTCGCTCGGTGAGCTGGCCGCCGCACTCGGCATCAGTCCAACGCAGCTCTCCCGACGCTTCCGAGCCGTCCGGGGCGTCACGCCGGTCGCATACCTCCGCAGCGTCCGGCTGCGGAAGGCACGGGAGCTGCTGACCGGGACCGACGCCACACTGCAGGCGATCGCCGAGCGCTGCGGGTACCGGAGCGCGTTCTACTTCAGCCGGGTCTTCAGCAACCACGCCGGCCAGTCGCCATCGCAGTACCGGCACGACAGCCGTGTCTGACTGACGAGGGACGTCGCAGCGGACGAACTCCCCACCGCCGAGCGGCTCACCGGCGCGGTCGTCCCCTCACCTACCACGATGACGTGGTTGACGTTCGAACGGGTGCGACGGAGAACTTGGCTGAACGACCGACGGAACGTTCCACGTTCATGATTGAACAGTCAACGAATATTCGTCGCGCAAGGGTTACCTGGTGCTACCGGAGCGCCCTAGTCTCCGCACCATGTCAGACATCTCCCGCCGCAGGCTTCTCGGCGCCATCGCCGGTGGCACCGCCCTCTCTCTTCTGCCCCCGTCACTGCTGAAGGCGATGGCC
Source organism: Micromonospora sp. NPDC048830 (assembly GCF_043198215.1). Lineage (NCBI taxonomy): Bacteria > Bacillati > Actinomycetota > Actinomycetes > Micromonosporales > Micromonosporaceae > Micromonospora > Micromonospora sp. NPDC048830. The sequence continues at coordinate 42,718 of NZ_JBICUP010000031.1, read as the reverse complement.
GCGCCGCTGCCTCCCGGGGGTATGGATGCGATTGAACACGTCATCATCCTGATGCAGGAGAACCGTTCCTTCGACAACTACTACGGCACCCTCAAGGGCGTACGCGGCTTCGGCGACCGGACGCCGCTGCGGCTGCCCACCGGGGCCACCGCCTTCGAGCAGCCGCGGTCCGCTGGTGGCAAGGTCCTGCCGTTCTCGGCCCGGCAGGCGGCGGTCGACGCCGGCCGCCGCGAGAGCGACATCCAGTACCTCGGCGCGCTCCCGCACGGCTTCTCCGACGCCAACCAGGCGCGGGCGAACGGCTGGTGGAACGACTGGGTCGCGGCCAAGGGCCAGAGCACCATGGCCTTCTACGACCGGCGCGACATTCCCCTCCAGTACGAGCTGGCCGACCGTTTCACCATCTGCGACGCCTACTTCTGCTCGGTCTACGGCTCGACCAACCCCAACCGCAACTACCTGTGGACCGGCACGACCGGCTACGAGCCGAACGGCGTCAACCGGGCTGTCACCAACGCCGCATACTCGTACACCCACGCGGGCTATGACTGGACGACATACCCGGAGCGGCTGGAGGCCGCCGGCGTCTCCTGGCAAATCTACCAGGAGTGGGACAACTTCACCGACAACGCGGTGGAGTACTTCCGGCCCTGGAAGGAGATCGGCCGGAAGATCCTCTCCAAGGTCAGCGGCCAGTACTCCACCACCGAGCAGTTCTACGACGGCCTGTGGGGCAAGACCGCGGACCAGCGGAGGGCCGCGCTGGCCCAGTTACAGCAGGGCGTCGACTCGCTGACCGAGGCGGAACGCCGGCTGTTCATGCGGGGCGCCTACCGCTCCGAGCCGAACACCCTCGTCCAACGGATCAGGTCGGACATCAAGAACGGCACGCTGCCGAGGGTGAGTTGGCTGGTTCCGACGGCGGCGCTCTCCGAGCACCCCAGCTCCTCCACCCCGGTCGGCAGCGCCAACCTCATCTACGACGTCCTCGACGCCATCGCGAGCGACCCGGAGACCTGGTCGAAGACGGCTTTGTTCATCAACTTCGACGAGAACGACGGCTACTTCGACCACGTGCCCGCCCCGGTCGAGCCCCGGCCGGACTCCGGCAACAGCGACGACTGGTTCAACGGCCTCCCGGTCGGCCCCGGCCCGCGGGTGCCGATGACGGTCGTCTCGCCGTGGACGGTGGGCGGTTTCGTCTGCTCGGAGACGTTCGACCACACCTCGGTCATCCGGTTCCTGGAGAAGTGGACCGGTGTCCAGGAGCCCAACATCAGCGCCTGGCGCCGCAGCGTGTTCGGCGACCTGACCTCCGCCTTCGACTTCGACCGCGGATACGCGCAGCCCACGCTGGAGCGGCCCGGCCCGGTGCCGTCGGCGGTCGGCCGCTGGAACCCCGTACCGCCGAAGAACCAGTCGCTCCCGCAGCAGGAGGCCGGCACCCGCCCGACGCGTCCCTCTCCGTACCGGCTGTCCCTGCGGGCCGACGTGACCGGCTCCGGCGTCCGCCTCCGGCTCGGCAACGCGGGCACCACCGCCGCGACGTTCACCGCCTACCCCGGTGACGGCACCACCCCACGCACGTGGGCCGTCTCCGCGGGCGGGACCGCGGACGACACGGTCGGCTACGGCGCCGACGGCTACGACCTGCAGGTCACCGGCCCCGGCTGGTCCGTCTGGGAACTGCGCGGCACCGGTGCGAGCGCCGAGGCCCACCTGGTCGAGCAGGCCGTCCCCGGCCAGGTGAAGGTCCAGTGCGCCAACCCCTCCACCGTCACCCGGACGCTCCTCGTCGGCGAGTCGGTCTACCCGCGCAACCCCGGGGACCATGTCCAGACCGTCACCCTCGCGCCCGGCGAGATCCAGACCGTGCCGATCCACCTCCCCGACCACGGCTGGTACGACGTCGTGGTCGTCGACCAGGCGGACCCGACGTTCCTGCGCCGGATGACCGGCCGCCTGGCCGACGGCAGGCCCGGCGTCACCGACCCGGCGACCGGTACCGCCCCGGCGCTGGCCGCGGCAATCACCCTGCCGCAGCCGCTGCCCTCCCTGGACACGCCGTTCGCCCAGGGCAACCCGACCGATGTCGTCGTCACCGTGCGGAACCAGGCCGACGCCAAGCTCGACCAGCTCTCGGTCGCCCTGCTCGCCCCCTCCGGCTGGACGGTCGAGCGGACCGCCGCAACGCCGAGCGTGGTCGCCGCCGGGGACTCCGTCGATGTGCCGTTCACCGTCACGCCGGCGCCGAACGCCACCACCGGCAGCCTGGTGGTCGCCGCCCACGGCGACGGCAACGGCCTGCTGAGGTTCGCCGACGCCCGTGTCCGCTCCCGGGTCGTCCCTGCGATGAGCGTCTCGCTGACCGGTCCGGCGAGCTCGCCCGGCACCGACGGCACCGTGATCTCGCCGGGCAGGCCGGTCACCGTGACCGCCGCCGTCACCAATGCCGGCGGCACCCCGCTTACCAGCCTGGCCGCCGCGCTGGCCCTCCCGCCGGGCTGGACCGCCACCCCCAGGGGCGCCGCGCCGGCGTCCGTTCCGGCCCGATCCTCCGTCCGCCTGGAGTGGGACGTCGTCGCGCCCGCAACGGCGGCGCGCGCCTCCGGCAGCGTCAAGGCGACCGTCACGGCGAATCTGAACGGCAGCGTCCAGCAGGCGACCGCGTCCCTGTCCACCAGGACCGGGCCCGTCATGACCGGCTATCTGCTCGCGGAGGACTTCGAGTCCGTCGCCCCCGCGCTCGCCCCGGCGGCCGACCTCAGCCGGCCCGGTCTGCTCGGCTGGACCCGGACCACCCCCGAGGGCTGGACGGTCGGCAACGCGCCGGCCATGCCGCAGGGCACCCGGGAACTGCAGGGCTGGACCTTCCTGTCCAAGCAGTTCTGGTTCCCCGGCGGGCAGAACCGCCCCAACTTCAGCCGGTCCCTCGGCGTCGTCGCGGTCGCCGACCCCGACGACTGGGACGACACCGGCAGCCCGTCCAGCCGGGGCCGGTTCGACTCGACCCTGACCACCCCGGCGGTGGCCATCCCGTCGGGCACCCCCACGCTCCACCTGGGCTTCGACTCCCACTATCGGCAGGAGAGCCCGCAGGAGGCCGAGGTCACCGTGCAGTTCGACACCGGCGACAGGGTGCAGCTGCTGCACTACAGCAGCGCCACCTCCGGGAACACCAACCAGGGCCGGGACCAGGAGAACCGGCTGGTCCGGCTCTCCTGCCCCGTCCCGGCCGGGGCCACGTCGGCGAAGGTCAACTTCCGGATCTTCAACGCTGGCAACAACTGGTACTGGGCGATCGACAACGTCCGCGTGGGCACCAGCCCGATCGTCGACGCCTGACCGGCCGGCGGCCTGACCGCCTCCGCGCGGGGACGCATGGCCGTCCCCGCGCGGAGCCGCGGTGATGCGCCAGGAGGCGGGCGCCGGTGCCGGCCGGCCCGCCTCCTCACGCGAGCGCCGCTGGTCTTCACGCGCCGGACGGGTCTGCGTTGCCGACGTCCACGTTGCCGATGGCGTCCATTCGGCCCCAGCGCCCAGGGATGCCAAGCAGCTCGATGCGACCGAACGTGGCGGGCAGCACCGGTTCCACGATCAGGTCGTCTTCGTACGGCTCAAGGCCGAGCATGGTCCGCAGCAGCAGGAACGGCGTTCCGGTGGACCCGGCGTGCGGGCTGGACGCGGTGGGGTATTGCACGGGGTAACGGGTGAGGTGTCGGGGGTATCCGGCGAAGGCTTCGGGTAGTCGGCCGTCGAAGTAGTCGGCGGCGTCGAGGATGCCTTCGGCGATGCGGGCGGCTTCGGTGTGGAAGCCGTAGCGGCGTAGGCCCCAGGCGATGAGTGAGTTGTCGAATGGCCAGACGGTGCCGACGTGGTAGCCGAGGGGGTTGTAGTGGGCCTGGCCCTGTCCATGATGCCCACCCACCCGGACGCCGCGGCGTGGAGCACCCGCTTCTGCCCTGCGCCGGCCCGCCGGGGCGCGCCCTCAACGTTGCGGCGAGCGTCCTGTCCGTCGCAGGACGCCGGCCGCCATGCCGTCAGGTAGTCGGTTCGCCGAGCGACAGCATGAGCCGATTCGCCCAGTTGAAGAACGCCCCGCTCATGATCGCGTCCAGGATCTCGAACTCGTCGAGACCTGCCTCGCGCAGGACCACGATCTCGGCCTCGCCGAACCGGACCGGCGTCCGGGTGAGCGCCACGGTCGCGCGGACGATGGCGTTCCACCGTGCGCCGAGATCGGCGTCGACTCCCTCGTCGAGCAGGCGCTGGACCTCCTCTCGGCGCTTGGAGTGGTGGGACGCGAATGCCGAGTGCACCGACGCGCAGTAGACGCAGCCGTTGAGCCTCGACGCCGCCGTCGCCGCCAACTCGCGGTCGGCGCGTGGCAGACCGGCCTTGGTGTTGTAGAAGATGTCGAAGTCGGTCTTCGTCCGTTCCAGCAGCGCCGCAGGATCCCGCGCGAGCAGCCGGAAGTACGGGTTCTTGGCCCGCGATGCCTGCACCAACGACTCCAGGTGCTCCTCGGTCAGTTCGGACTCGTCGAGTGGATGCAGCCACGGATGCCAGCCGAGGACGTCCTGGGTGAACCGCGGCGGCTCGACGATCTCCACCTCGGGAGTGAGTGTCTCGCTCATGACAGGTCTCCTTCGCGGCTCGCACTCAGGGCCTGCAGCCCCTGGACGACACGGATCTGAAAGGTCAGGAATGCGACGAGTTGCGACAGCGACACGATCCCCGTCGTCGACCACCCAGCGTCGAGTAGCGCCTGTAGCCGGGTACGGCTCGCATCCCGCGGGTGGAACACCAGGAGGTGGGTGTGTTCGAGTGCCGCGACCAGCCGCTCGCCCAGTACGTCGACGCTTCCGATGGAGTCGATGACGTACTCGCTTCCGGTTGTGCTCTCGCCCGCGAGTTCGAGCCGGAACTGTCCGTAGGGCCCATCGGTCGCACTGCGGCGGCTCTCGGCGAGGACGACGTTCAGAAGGGTTGCCGAGCCCTCCCCGCTGTCGAGCAGACGGTCCGTGTAGAACCGCGTCGCGGCATCGACGCCATGGAGGCAGGCGACGAACGCGGCGACGGCGAAGCGTTCCCGCAGCGTGAACTGCGAGTCGTCGCGCGGCTCGAAGAAGGCCCGGAAGCTGCCCTGAAGATGTTCGCGCGCTTCCGGCCGGTTGTCGCGGATGGCCGAGATGCGATCACTCGGCCGCAAGCCGATGAGATGGTCGACGACGTCGAAGTCTGTGCTGGCCGACACGAGCGGTCCTTTCTGTGGTGCGGGGGGCTAGGACGGAACGTCGAGACGGGTGCCGAGAGCTGCGAGCGCGGCGCGCACTCCTGCGGGGATGGCGTACTCGGGCTCCGGAGCGAAGTGCGGCGTGTGGTTCGACGGCATGTCGACGGGATCCCGGCCGGGGCGGTAGGCACCGAACATCCAGAAGACGAGCGGCACGCCGATCGCGTCGGCGAGCCAACCCACGTCCTCGCTGCCGGTCGCCCGCAGGTCGCGCGCGACGTTGTCCGGCCCGAAGACGGCATCGAGGGCCGCCGCCACCTCGCCGGCCTGCTCCGGCGCGTTGAAGCACCGGGGAAAGCGGCTGATCTCCTCGATCTTCGGCTCGGGCGCGCCGCTCGCGCTCGCCTCGGCGGCGATTATGCGCCGGACAGCGGAGAGCACCGTCTCCCGCGTCTGGGCATCCGGCGTGCGGATGTTGAGCGAGAGGGTCGCCTCGTCGGGAATGATGTTCTCCTTGGTGCCGGCATGGAAGGTGCCGACGGTGAGCACGGCCGGGGACCCGGGTTCCACCTGCCGGGAGACGACGGTCTGCAGGCGGATGACGAGGTGGGCACCGAGCACGATCGGGTCGATGGACTCGTGCGGGCGGGCCCCGTGTGCGCCGTGTCCGCGCAGTCGCACGTGCCACGAGTCGCCGAGGTTCATGACGTTCCCGACGCCGATCCGCACCTGGTCGCTCGACAGGGATGTCACGTGCTGCGCCAGCACCGCCTCGGGACGCGGGGCCTTTTCCCACAGCCCGTCGTCGACCATCGCCACCGCCCCCGAGGCCGTCTCCTCGGCCGGCTGGAAGATCCACACGACGGTGCCGGCCCAGGCGGCCCGGTTCTCGGCCAGCACGCCGGCGGCCGCGAGCGCGACCGTCATGTGGAGGTCATGGCCGCAGGCATGCATCACCCCGGACACCGATCCATCCGGCAGTTGGCCCTTGTCGGTGCTCGCGTAGGCCACGCCCGACTCCTCCTGGATCGGGAGCCCGTCGAGGTCCGCGCGGTATGCCACGACGGGTCCTTCCCCGTTGCGCAGGATGCCGACGACGCCCGTACCGCCGCACCGGAACGTCTCGATGCCCAGGTCGGCGAGCCGCGCCTGGACGAACTCGGCGGTCCGGTGCTCCCGTCCGGACAGTTCGGGATGGGCATGCAGGTGGTGATAGGCGGTCAGCGACGGAGCCAGCCGTCCCCTGCTCCAGAGCCGGCTCAGGACGGTACCTGCGGGGCCCGCCACCCGCGCCGATCGGTTCACGCCGTCACCGGGGCCGCAGCCTCGAAATCCTGCGCCAGCTCGTCGAGGGCGGCCGTGACGCTCGCGTCGATGTCGAGTTCGGCGCCCGCGATGATGTCGTCCAGATGCGACTCGCGCCGGATGCCACAGATGACGTTGACGGCGTCTGACGACGCGAGGAGGTAGGCGATCGCCAGCGCACCGGGAGTGGTGCCCAGGGACGAGGCGACGGAGGTCAGTCCCTCGACGAGGTCCATGGCCGGTCCGAAGCGGTCGCCGAACAGCGGGTCGTCACGCCGGGTGCCTGCGCGCGCCGGCGGCGCGGACCTGGTAAACGCGCCCGTGAGCAGCCCGTTCGCGAGGGGTGAGTAGGCGTGCAGGGACAGCCCCGTCGACGCGCACAGCGGCAGGAGGTCGTCGCGTACCTCGCGGGCAAGGAGGCTGTACTTGCGCTGCACGATCTCGATCGCGTCGTGCGCGAGGTAGGCTTTGACGTCCTCTGGAGGACAGTTCGACGCACCGATCGTGAGGATCTTCCCCTCGTCGCGCAGCTCGATGAGCGTTGCGATCGTGTCCTCGATCGGCGTCATGAACGGCGGCATCGCCGGGTTGTGGGTGTAGTAGATATCGATGCGGTCGGTGCCGAGCCGGCGCAGGCTCTCCTCCACCTCGATCCGGATGGTCCGCGGACTGAGGTTGCGCTTGACAGCGTGTCCGTCCCACGTGAAGCGGTAGCTGCCCTCGTCGTCGCCCCACCACAGCCCGCACTTGGTCGCGATGATGACGTCGTCGCGGCGACCGCGAATGGCCTCGCCGATCAGCTCCTCGCTGTGACCGAATCCGTAAACTGGTGCAGTGTCGATGACGTTGACACCGCGGTCGAGGGCGGCGCGTACGGCGCGGACCGACACCGCGTCGTCGGCATCCGGGTAGCGGAATCCGCCGCCGATGCCCATGGCGCCGAAGGTGACCACGGACGCCTTCAGCGAGGTCCGGCCGATCGGGCGGTACTTCATGCGATGTTCCTCTCGAAGTAAGTCGGTCAACGAGATGGGCCGGCCGTCAATTGGGCTGGTGGGGCTGCGGTGCCTCACCCGCATCGCCCAATTGACGGACGCCCCTACTCGGCAACGGCACGGTCGGCCGATGTCAGGTCATGTCGAGGCGAAGGATCCCGCCGACTCCGACGTTTTCGGCGGCATGCTCCTTGATGATGACCACCACCTTGACGGTGTCGCCCCAGTCACTGGCCTGGACGACATCGTGGAGCGCCTTCACTGTCCGACGCTTGAGCTCCACGCTCTTGCCGGGTGCCGTGTACAGGAAGAACGTGATCTCGTAGCCGTCCTTCACCGTGCAGTTCTCGGGTGGCAGCGGCACGAGGTAGACGCTGCGCATGTGCGGGGGCAACTCGAAGGCTGTCTGCGCCGCACGCCCGATTTCGTCGACGAACGTGGGGAGATCGACCCTGTCGAGCGGGAGATCGGTCATGCCGACGACGCTGACCATGGTGTTTTCCTTCCTGAGGGGCTGCGGTTCGAGGGGCTGCGAGGAGTCAGGGCGTCTTCTTGAGGCCCTTGTAGGTGTTCGCGATCCAGGTCTTGTAGTCCGCGGACTGCATGAACGAGGTCGCCGCATCGAGCCAGGCGGTGTTCTCGTAGCCCTCCTTGACGACCCAGAGCGTGCCTCCGTAGGTGCGGTAGACCTCTGGCGTCTCCTCGTAAAGGGCCTTTATCGAGGGGTCCTTCATCAGGTAGACGGTGATCGAGGGAGCGGTCATCGCGTCCAGGTCGGGGAACGCCGCGGCCTTGCTGCGCGGGTTGACCTCAACCCAGCGGAGGTTCTTCGGGTTGGAGGTGATGTCGAGGATTGTGGGCGCCTCGACGCCCTTCGCGAGCTCGATGAGGCCGTTGGCGGCGAGGAGTTGAAGCTCCCGGGCGCGATTCGCGGAGTCGTTGGCGATGCCGATGCGCGCCCCGTTCGGGAGTGCGTCGGCCGAGTCGTGCTTGCTCGAGACGAACTGCACGGCCGTGGTCTGCAGCCAGGGGCCGTAGGTGACGAGCGACGATCCGTTGCTGTCCTTGTAGCTTTTGAGGTAGTTTGCGTTCTGGAAGAAGTTGGCGTCGATACTGCCGTCCTCGGTGGCCCGATTCATGGCGATGTTGTCGTCGAACACCTGGACCTTCATCGTGTAGCCCTGCTGAGCCAGATGCTCGGCCACGAAGTTCAGGTCGGGCTCCTCGCGGGCGAGTACGCCGATCCTGACCGTCTTGCCGTCGCCTCCGGAGCCGGAGCCGGACGAGCAGGCCGCTAGGGACACGGCCAGGGCGCCGACGACGAAGAGCGGGATCACTCTCCTGAGGGGGTTTCTCATGGGGGTGCTGCCTTTCGTGCTGGGACTCATGGGGCTGGAGTTACCGGAGTTTGCGGTAGAGGGCGTTGCCGCCGAGCTGAATGCCGATCACCATGACGACCAGGATCGCTACGGTGCCGTACATGATTTGGTCGTTGAAGTTCTGGTAGCCGTAGGTCAGGGCGACGGCACCCAGGCCGCCCGCGCCGATCGTGCCGGCCACTGCGGTGAAGCCGAGCAGCGAGATCACGCCGAGCGTCATCTGCGAGACGACCGCCGGTACCGACTCGGTGACGATGACCCGGAAGGTGATCTGCCGGTCGCTCGCGCCGAAGGATCGTGCCGCCTCGATGAGGCTCGGATTGACCTCCTTGAAGGCGCTCTCGAGGAGCCGCGCGATCAGCGGGCTGCCCGCGAATGTGATGGCGAAGACCGCCGCCCACACGCCGATCGACGTGCCGAGTACCAGGCGGGTCAGCGGGATGATCGAGATGGCGAGGATGATGAACGGCACCGACCGCAGCATGCTGATAACGGTGCTCACGATCTCGTGGACCGTCCGGTTGGGTCGAAGCCCGTGTGTGTCGGTCGTTACGAGGACCAGTGCGAGCGTGAACCCCACCAGGGTGCACGTGATGAACGAGCCGAGCAGCATGGTGATGGTGTCAAGCAGCCCGGGCAGGATGATCCGCTCGAAGAGCTCGGAAAACTCGTACTGGTACATCAGATCTCCTTCCAGTCGGCCCCGAGAGCGGTCAGGCCGTCGCACACCGCGCGAATATCGGCGTCGGCCACCTGAAGCAGGAACGATCCCGAGACCCGGTCCCGGTAGCGGTCGAGCCCGCCCCACGAGATCTCGAACGGCACGCCGGTGCGGATGGCGAGCTGCGACAGCAGACTGGTCTCCGCGACGTCCCGCTGGACGACCCGGACGAGCGAGGTGCCGGGAGCGACTTCTGGGCGACGGCCCGCGTCGCGGATGAAGTCCCCCAGCAGCTCCGGGTTGTCCAGGAAGAAGTGCTCGACGGCCCCCTCCGCGCGCAGGTGCCCGTCGCTGAGCAGGCCCATCCGAGTGCACACGGACTTCATGACCGCCACCTCGTGGGTCACCACGACGATCGTGAGGCCGAGTTCGCCATTGATGCGCTTGAGGAGATCGAGGACCGCCTCAGTGATGTTCGGATCGAGCGCGGAGGTGGCCTCGTCGCACAGCAGGATCGTCGGATCGTTCACCAGGGCCCGCGCGATGGCGACCCGCTGCTTCTGCCCACCGCTCAACTCCCGGGGCAGCGCCTTGAGCTTCTCACCGAGTCCGACGAGGTCGAGGAGATCGCGCACCTTCCGGTCGGCCGCTGATCTGCGTACGCCCTGGCACTTGAGAGGGAAGTACACGTTGTCGTAAACGCTCTTGCGCTCCATCAGGGAGAACTGCTGGAACACCATGCCGATCCGGCGGCGGAACTGCGGCAAGTCCCGATCGCCGATGGCGCGTACGTCCGTGCCGTCGACGATGAGGCTGCCGCTGTCGATCTCCTCGAGCCGGTTGATGCACCGCAGCAGCGTGGACTTCCCCGCGCCGCTCACGCCGACCAGACCAAAGATCTCTCTCTGGTCGATATTCAGGTTTATATCGTCGAGCACGACGTGATCGCCGTAGGACTTTCTCAGGTCGCGGAACTCGATCACCGTCGCTGCGTTTCCTTCCCACGCTCATTTCAACCTCGACACAATCCGGAAAATGGCAGGCGACGGCGCGCCGGTGTGGTGAGCTACCCCTGGTTGAACCTCGTGCGGCCCATCGTCACCGACACCGTTTTTGATCCGTCGAAAATCGTCGACGGAAAGTCGACCGCCGGCATGACGGCAGGTTATGCCCTCGCCGAAGGCGCCCCCGATGTCCCGACCTCACCGACATCGCGGCGGCGGGGCCGGGTCATAGCACACACTGTCCGTCCTGCCAGCGTCACACCGCGACACTGCTCGCGTGTGCTGGGTGACCAGCAATTTCACCATGCCGGAACTCTACTAAACCTAGCGACCAAGTAGGGTAGGCCTGTGACCCGGTTCATAGACATCCGTCCACTATCGACATCCTGCCCCTCCCGCCCCGTCATCGCGCTCATCGGCGCAGGCCCCCGGGGGGTATCGCTGCTCGAGCGAATCGGTGCGAATCTCGCGGACTTCACCGATATCGACCACCTCGACATACTTGTCATTGACGACACTCAACTCGGTGCGGGTCGCATCTGGCGTACCGACCAAACGCGCCAGATGTGCATGAACACCCTTGCGGGGGCCGTGACGCTCTTCACCGACGACACCGTGACGATGGCCGGCCCGATCGCACCCGGGCCCACGCTGTTCGAGTGGTGTCGGCTCGCGCTCGATGCCGCGCACCCGTCGCCGTCGTCGGCGATCCAGGTGGCAGACATCGATCCGGCCCACCGCGCCGCGTTCGCCTCGCTTGCCGTCCGCCCGGGCTTCGTCGACGACTACCGCGACGAGCTTGAGGCGATCACGGTTGCATCCCATCCAAGCCGATCACTTTATGGTGAGTACATCCGCTGGTGCTTCGAGCGGGCACTCAACACCATGCCGGAACGCGTGACTGTTGCCACCCACCTGGCGCGAGCAGTCGGCATACGCGAGGACGGCGGGCGCCAGCTCATCGAACTCAGCACCGGTGAGGTGCTCGCGTGCGATGCCGTCGTGGCCGCGACCGGGTGGATGCCGCGCGACCACACCGACGAGGAGCACGGCTTCCTGGCGGTGCTGGCCAGGCATCGCGAGATGATGTGGGTACGTCCCGACAACCCGATCGACCAGGCCCTCGGGGATGTTCCGGACGGGGCGACCGCGATCGTACGCGGGCTCGGGATGGGCTTCTTCGACGCGATGACGCTGCTGACCATCGGCCGCGGTGGGCGATTCGTCGACGACTCGCTGACGCGGGCGGGCGTGCGCTACGAACCGTCGGGCCGCGAGCCGAAGATGCACGTCACCTCTCACCGGGGCGTCCCGTACCGGGCGAAGTCGCTCTACGGCTCACTGCCACCCTCGGCGCCGCAGCGTCACCTGCGGTCGGTCGACTGGTCGACGATCCCACGCCCCATCGACTTCGACCGTCAGCTGTGGCCGCTCATCGTCAAGGACGCATTCGTCGACTACTACGAGACGCTTCACCGCGTGCGCCCCGAAGCGTTCGCCGCCCCACTGACCACGGTCCTCGCGACGATCGACACCACCGAGGGCCTGCCGTCGGCACTCGACGCCGCGATAGCGCCACACGTTCCGGACGCCACGGACCGCTTCGACCTGCCGGCGGCGATGTCGCCGGTCCGCGGAGCGTTCCCCGATCCCGAGACATTCACCGCCTGGGTCGTCGACTACATGGCCGACGACCTCACCGAGTCGGCGAAGGGACGGGACAGCGCCATCAAGGCCGGACTGTGGTCGATCAGCGCGGCGCGACAGCTGGCGAACGTCATCGGAACGTTCGGCGGCTTCGACGCCGAGTCGCGCGCGAGCGGCTTCCGCGCCCTGCAGGCGTTCGGCGGCATGGTCGGCAGCGGCCCACCGGCCTTTCGCAGCCGGCAGTTGCTGGCCCTCGTGGACGCCGGTCTCGTCAGGTTCATCGGCCCCGCGGCGCACGTCATCGCCGACGACGAGCTCGGCCTCTTCCGCGCCGAGTCGCCCGCTGTCGCCGGTTCCGCCGTCACCAGTCCCGTGCTCATCGACGCGTGGATGCACGCGCACGACGTCACGGCCAGCGCTGATACCCTCACCCACTCGCTCGTGGCGGCGGGCCGCACGCGTCCATTCAGCGTCCGCGGACGGGACGGACGCCGGCACCCCACCGGCGGATTCGATGTCGACCCCCAGACGGGGCTACTGGTCCGTCCCGACGGCACGCGCGACACCGCGTTCCACGTCGCCGGCATCCCCCTCGACGAGGTAATGGGCGACACGATCATCAGCCCGATGCCGCGCACCGATCCCACGATGCTGCGTGAGACCGACCGCGTGGCTCGTAGCGTCCTGCGGGTGGCGGCCGAGGCCGCCACCTCCCTTCGTACGTCGAGGGGAAGCCGCGTTTCGCCGACGTTCAACGGTTGACGGCGGCGCCTCCCCAGCTTCCGAGGGCGGCACCGTGCTGCTCGGCGACGCCGAGCCGGGCGTGCCGTACTCGATGCACGGGGCGCTCGGGACCTCGCTCCGGGCTCGGCGCACGCGGGCCGCCCAGGCCCCTGCCGGCAACACGGCCGGGCAGCGCCACCGGGCCGAGGACATCCAAGAGCGCCATCGCGTCATCCTCACCAACCCTCGCTGCGGCGGGTGGCAGGTGTGGAACAAGCAACGTACCGATGAGGTATTACTGGACGTCGAGGACGTGGCGATGGACCACACCGGCCTCATGCGTTGGAGCGCCTGCGACAACTGGGTGATCTCCAAGCAACGGGCCCACATCGCGCTGATCAGCGAGTTGGCCGCCCTTTTCACCGCCCCTTGCCGCGACGGCGGCGACGACAGAGGGCCCGATCGTACCGGCGATGCCGTAGGTGGCGACGTCCCAGCCCTGGGCGCGGCGCTGGCTGCGCTGGCCCGGGGCCGGCGATCGCAGGCAGGCGGCTGCTGATGCCTGCGGTCAGCAAGGGCCGACCAAGCCTGAGACGGCCAGCAGTACGGCGATCACCGCCGGCCAGGTGTGCGGGTAGAGCAGCGCTGCCGCAGCCAGGGTCCCTCCGTGGACAAATCAGGCGACGGCGATCACGGTGCGTCCGTCACGGGCGGTATCCAGCGGCCACGCGATGAACGGCCCGGCCAGATGCGTTGACCCGGCCGGCGGCGGCGCTGACTTCCTGCTGCGGCTCAGGGCGCGGACAGGATGCGCCCTCTCAAGGGGGCGCCGTTTCTGCAGGCAGGCGCCCCGCGTCCTCGTACTGGTGGTGTGGGGGAGCGGCGTAATACGTCCTCACCGTGCCACTGGTTAGCCCATGCTCTTGGCACCGTCCAGGGACTCGCGGATGATGTCGGCGTGGCCGGCGTGCTGCGCGGTCTCGGCGATGATGTGCATCAGCACCCGGCGGGCCGACCACCGCACGCCGGGCTCGAACCACGGAGCCTTCGGTAGCGGCTGGGTGGCGTCCAGGTCAGGCAAGGCGGCGACCAGCTCATCGGTCCGGCGGGCCACCTCGGCGTAGTCGGCCAGCACACCGGCCAGTGTCTCGCCGGGTAGCAGCCGGAACCCGTCGGCCCACCGGGCCCAGTCGGCCTCCGTCATGGTGGTGAAATCACCCATCGTCGACGGGCCATCCACAATGAAGCCCACCCAGTTCCGCTCGACCGCGGTGACGTGCTTGATCAATCCGCCCAGGCACAGCTCGCTGACGGTGGTCCGCCGTCCGGCCTGCTCGTCGGTGAGGTCGCGGGTGGTGAAGCGCAGGAAGTGCCGCTGTTTGGCCAGCGTCGCCAGCAGGTCGGCCCGCTCGCCAGTGGCGGCCGGCGCGTCGGCCAGGTCGTGGGTGGTCCGTTCATCGGCGGTGGTGGTCTCGCTCATCGTCTCCGGTTCCCTTTCCTGTTCCCGTTGGTCAGGACCCACGTTAGGCCGCCCTGCGGACACTTCCTGACCTGAATAGCGCAAGAATCAACGACATGGCGAACACCAGCACCCGGACCCTGCGGCTGCTGTCCCTGCTGCAGAACCACCGGTACTGGCCGGGCACCCAACTGGCTGAGCGACTGGGGGTCTCGGTCCGCACCCTGCGCCGGGACATCGACCGGCTGCGCGAGCTTGGCTATCCGGTCGAGGCGCAGCGCGGGGTGGACGGCGGCTACCAGCTCACCGCGGGCGCGGCACTGCCGCCGCTAGTGGTCGACGACGAGGAGGCGGTCGCCCTAGCCGTGGGGCTGCAGGCCGCCGCGCACAGCGCGGTGGAGGGCCTCGCCGAGTCCTCGGTGCGGATGCTGGCCAAGGTGGTGCAGGTGATGCCGGCGCGGCTACGGCGCCAGGTCGAGGCGCTGTGCGCGATGACCCTGCCCGCCGGCTGGGACAGCCCGACCCGGCCAGGCGTCGACCCGGGCGTGCTCACCGCGGTCGCGCTGGCATGCCGGGACAACGAACACCTCCGCTTCTCCTACACCGCCGCCGACGGCCAGCACACCGACCGGCACGTCGAACCGCATCGGCTGGTCTCCCTCGGCCGCCGCTGGTACCTGGTCGCCTACGACCTCACCCGGCACCACTGGCGCAGCTTCCGAATCGACCGCCTCACCGCGCCGTACGGCACCGGCTCCCGGTTCCGGCCCCGCGACCTGCCCGCCGCCGACGCCGCCGACTTCGTCCGCACCAGCCTCGGCAACCTGCCCCGCCCGTACCGGGTGGAGGCCTTGGTCGACGCCCCTGCCGCGGCCGTGCGCGAGCGGATCGGCCGGTGGGCCACAGTCGAGGAGCTCGACGCCGAGCACTGCCGGGTGCGGATGACCGCCGACTCCCTGGACTGGCCGACCATGGCACTGGGCGCGCTCGGCGCCGACTTCCGCGTCCTCGACCCGCCCGAACTGCTCGAGCAGATCCACAGCTGGGGCGCCCGATTCAACCGGGCTAGGGCGTGATCCGCCTCGCGCAGTCGACGCGGCATGACAGCCCCATCCGCTCATCGGCATGAGCATGCAGCTCCACGTGGCGGCGCCAGCGGCCTCGACCTTCACGCACCGTTGTCCGTTGTCAGAGAAGTTGGTCCGAGCGGAATGCGCCGAGCTGGGCGGGTCAGACCGAATGGCCAAGACGTGTGGTGCGCGGGCCAGCGGGGGGCGATCGCCGTCCAGGTGGTGGGCGCGGAGCGCGTGGAGGCGCTCAACGCGGTCGCCGCCGCAGAGTGTTCACCCCATGCGGCCCGTGTCGCTGGCGATCTGTGCGATCTTCGTGAGTTCGCTTCGGGTGGCCCCGTCCTGGGCCCGCTGGGCCATGCCACTGAGTACCACCATGACGTAGCCGGCCCATCCGGCTGCATCAGTGTCTTCAGGTAGCTGGCCGGTGGCGATGTCGGCGTTGATCTTGTCGGTCAGGAGTCGGGTCTTGTGGCTGCGTAGCCGTTGGAGTGATCGGCGGATCGTGGCGTCGGTGCACCCGGCATCACCGCTGACGACGAGGCATCCGGCAGGCAGTCCGCGCCGGGTGTAGCGGGCTGGTGCCTCGGAGAGGATGCGAGCGATCGCAGCGGCCGCTGTCGGCTCCTCGGCGAGAGCGGCTTCGATGAACTCTCCGTACTCGCGGTCGTAGACGCCGACGGCCTCGGTGAACAGTGCCTGTTTGTCGCCGAACGCGTTGTACAGGCTCGGAGTCCCGATTCCGAGCGCCTCGCTGAGATCGCGGATCGAGGTCGCCTCGTAGCCGTTGCGCCAGAACAGGCGGATGGCCTGGTCGAGAGCGACATCCCGGTCGAAGGATCGGGGTCGGCCGCGCGTGCTGGAGGTCGCCATGCCGCCATTTTATACCGGCCGCTACACAACGTGCTACGCTCGCATTGTCTAGCGATCGCTACAAAAAGGGGTGGGTCGTGGCAGCACTGACGGGCAAGACGGCACTGGTCACCGGTGCCGCACGTGGGATCGGGCGTGCGATCGCGCTGCGACTCGCCGCCGACGGGGCGCGGGTGGCGGTGCACTACGGGTCGAGCCGCGATGCTGCGGCACAGGTCGTGGCGCAGATCGAGTCGCGCGGGGGTTCGGCGTTCGCGATCCAGGCCACGCTCGGTGTCCCGGGTGATGCCGGGCACCTGTGGTCGGCGTTCGACGAGCACGCCGAGGGCGTGGACATCCTGGTGAACAATGTCGGGGTGCTCGGTGGGCGCGTTCCCTTCGCCGAGCTGAACGAGGCGACCTATGACGAGGTGTTCGCCGTCAACACGAAGGCGCCGCTCTTCGTGGTCCAGCAGGGCTTGGCGCGGCTGCACGACCGGGGGCGGATCGTGAACCTGTCCACGCGGTTCACCCACGGTGCACGCAACCCTGAGCTGATCGCGTATGCGATGTCAAAGGCCGCGATCGACGCCTTCACCGCCACGCTGGCGAAACTACTCGGGGCGCGGGGCATCACGGTCAACGCCGTCGGACCGGGCGCGACGGACACGGACATGAACGCCGTCCGGCTGGCCACCCCGCAGGGGCGCGAGGCCATCGCCGCACTGTCGCCGATGAACCGGGTGGCCGGCCCCGAGGACATCGCCGATGTCGTCGCGTTCCTGGCTTCCGACGACGCACGGTGGGTCACGGGACAGTGGATCGATGCCAGCGGGGGGTCGCTGCTCTGATGCCGGTCGCGATCTGGGTCATCGGGTTCGGAATCTTCGCCCAGGGAACCAGCGAACTCATGCTTGCCGGGCTGCTGCCCGGCCTCGCCGGCGACCTCGGCGTGAGCATCCCCGAAGCCGGGCTGCTGATCACCGCGTTCGCGCTCGGCATGCTGATCGGTGCCCCCATGCTGGGCGTGCTCACGCTGCGGTGGCCTCGCAAGTATGCCTTGCTCGTCTTCCTGGCCGTCTTCATCCTCAGCCACGTCATCGGCGCGCTCACCGACAGCTACACGTTGCTGTTTGCCATGCGGTTCGCGGGCGCGTTCGCGTACGCCGGATTCTGGGCCGTGGGCGGCAGTACGGCGATGGTGCTGGCCGGGTCCGAACGGCGGGGACGCGCGATGAGCATCGTTGCCGGTGGCCTGACGGTGGCCACGGTCCTCGGCCTTCCCGCCGGCACGTGGATCGGTCAGCACTTCGAATGGCGCGGAGCATTCTGGGCCGTGGCGGCGCTCTCCACGCTCGCAGCGGTCGCAATCGCGTTCACCGTGCCGGCGCTTCGTCCGGAGACTGCGCCACGCGCCTTCGACGAGATCCGTGGGCTCATGCGCCCGAGGCTCTGGCTCTCCTACGGCATGACCGCCGTCGCGACCGCGGCACTGCTCGGGACTTTCTCGTACCTGGCGGCCATGTTGATCGAAACCACCGGCATCGATGACGGGTGGGTGCCGGTCGTGCTGTTCGGCTACGGGCTCGGCGCGGTGCTCGGCATCGCGACCGGAGGACGAACCGCGGACCGATTCCCTCATGCGGTGCTGGGTGTCGGCTTCACCGGGCTGCTCGTAGCCTCGGTCGCGCTGGCGGTGACGGCATACCACAGCGGACCGGTGGTTGCCCTGGTGGCGGTGCTCGGCTTCGTGGGATTCAGCACCAACCCGGCGCTGAACTCCCGGGTCGTCGCCATTGCGCCGAAGGCGCCGACGCTCGTGGTCTCGGGCAACGTCTCGGCTTTCAACGTCGGCATCAGCGTCGGCCCGTGGCTGGGTGGTCTGGCGCTCTCCGCCGGGTACGGCTATCCCGCCATCACCTGGATCGGGGCAGCGCTGGCCGCGCTCGCCCTGCTGCTCTGGCTTGTCGACCTCACGCTCACGTCGCGGCGCCACCGTTCCGCGTGCCCACTTGCCGTCCCCTCCTGAAACCGCAGCGACCCTGCAACGGCACGGCGCCGACGCGCAAGCGCACGTCGGCGCGGTTGTCGGTGCCGTTCCCGGGCCAGGCGGTTGCGGTGCGGTGGGGCCCCGACCGCGGTCAGCAGCGCACCGGTCGCGACCACCGTCGATTTCAGCCGCGTCGACCTGCGGTACGGGCGCGCCCACGACAACGGCGAGGTGCACCACTACAACATCTACCGCTCGGAGAGCCACGACGTCGCGGTGGTGCCCGGAAACCTGGTCGGACGCACCCACGGCCTGGGGTACACCGACACCGGTCTGCTGGCCAACCAGCGGTACTACTACCGGATCACCGCGGTGGACATGAAGGGCAACGAAGGACCGCCGTCCGCGGTCACCTCGGCCCGTACCGAGGCGAGCAAGCTGCGCGCGATGGTGATCAGGGAAGCCGCCGTCACCCTGGCGGACGGGACGATCCGGATCACGGCGCAGGTCGTCGACGCGCGTACCGGTGCCGGTGTGCCGGCGAAGGTGGAGGGCCGCTTCACCAAGTCGGCCAGCCAGTACCTGTGGATGCCCGCCGACGCCGGTGGCCGGGTCAGCGGCGTGTCGGCTCCGCAGGCGGCGGCCAGCGGCACGGCCGGCTTCACGATCCACCGGATCGTGGCACCGGACTACTACTGGGCGTCCTCGAAGGACCTGGCCCACGCGGGCGAGGTCGTCTGGTAGCCAGCTCGGGTAGGTAGTCAGTCTCCCGCCAGCACTCTGCCGCCGGGGTCCCGGCGGCAGAGTGCTGGCGGGCGCCGCCCGGACCGCCCGGACCGCGGCGGTAGCCCGTTACCGGCGGCACGCCACAGGGCCACTCGGCCAGACAACCCGCCAGCACGACGCCGACCCGTATCCGCACGCGCAGCAAGGAGTCCCATGCCTGACATCGTCGTGTTCGGCAGTCTCAATGCCGATCTGGTGTTGACCGTGCCCTCACTCCCTGCCGCAGGCCAGACGGTGCTCGGCGGACGCGTGCAGACGCACAACGGCGGTAAGGGCGCCAACCAGGCTGTCGCCGCTGCCCGGCTGGCCGGTGCGGGCCAGGTGCGAATGGTCGGCCGGGTGGGCGACGACGAGTACGGCCGCCACCTGCGGGCCGACCTCGCCGCCGCCGGAGTCGACGTCGCTGCGGTGCTGGTGGACCCGACCGAGCCCAGCGGAATCGCGCTGATCCTGGCCGATGCCGCCGGGCAGAACATGATCGCCGTGTCGCCCGGCGCCAACGGCGCGGTCGACGACAGCGACGTGGCCCGCGCCGCAGCCGATCTGCGCGCCGGCGACGTTGTCGTCTGCCAGCTGGAAGTACCGCTACCGGCGGTTCGGGCGTTGTCGACCGCGACCCGGGCAGCCGGGGCGCGACTGGTGTGCAACGCGGCCCCCGCCGCCATGCTCGACGCCGACGTGCTCGCCGCGCTCGACGTACTCGTGGTCAACGAGACCGAGGCGCAGGTGGTGCTCGGCGCGGTCGTTGCCGGGCCGGCCGACGCCGCTGCGGCTGCCTGCCGAGCCGGCTGCGCCGTCGTGGTGACTCTCGGCGCCGAGGGCGCGGTCTACGCCGACCCGGACGGCCGGTCCGGCCAGTGCCCCGCGCCGATCGTCGACGCCGTCGACACGGTGGGGGCGGGGGACGCCTTCGTCGGCGCGCTCGCGGTCGCTCTCGCCGCCGGTGCCTCCCTCCCTGACGCGGTCGCCGCAGGCGTGACCGCCGGCTCGTACGCCGTCACCCAGGTCGGCGCGCGGCCCGCACCACCCCCGGCTGCGGCCATCGCATGATGCCCGGCGGCTCCGGTCGGCGCCGGCCGGGGGCGGGTGGTCCGGACCGGCTGGCTGGTTCCGGCGTTGCCGATGGCCGCGGGGTCATCCCAGCCTGACCAGGGCATTGTCATTGGGCGGCTATTGGTCTACCGTTCCGGACCAATAGCCGCCCAATGTTCGAGGTGATCATGTACGAGCCCGCCGACATCAGCGATGTCGTCGTCGACGAGACCCGGCCGGTACCCGCGTACTACCAGGTCTACGAGGCGTTGCGGCAGCGACTCGGCGGCTCGGACCTCCCCCCGGGCAGCCGGCTGCCCACAGAACGGGCCATGGCCGAGCAGTTGGGCGTGAGCCGGGCCACGGTCCGCGAGGCCCTGACCCGCCTCGAACGCGACGGGCTCGTCAACCGGCGGCAGGGCGACGGCACGTACGTGGCCGAACCCCGGGTCGAGCACGACATGCGGTTCCTGCACGGGTTCTCCGCCGAGCTGGCCCGGCGCGGGCACCGGGTCCGCGCGAAGGTCCTCGCCATGAGCACCGTCCGTCCCTCCGCCCGGCTCTGCGAGGTTCTCCGGGTCGCCGACGGCCCGGACACGGTGATCGAGCTGCGCCGGGTCCGTTCCCTCGACGGCAGCCCGGTGTCGCTGGAGACGGTGTGGCTCTCCGCCGACCGGTGCGCCCCCCTGCTCGGCGTCGACCTGAACGACCGGTCGCTCTACGACTCGCTGCGCGCCTTCGGCATCCAGCCGGTACGCGGGCACGAGCAGCTCACCGCCACCATCCTCGACGACTTCGAGGCGACCTGCCTCGACCAGCGGGTCGGCGCCCCCGCCTTCCTGATCGAACGGCTCACCTACGACGCCGCCGATCGCGCGGTCGAGTACGTCAAGAGCGTCCTGCGCGCCGACCGGTTCACCATCCGCACCGACCTCGACCTCGAGGCGGCCCGTTCCCCGCACACACCCACCACCACTGAAAGCTGACCGGAGGTTCCCCCATGAGCGAGCGAAAGATCAAGCACGGTCCGGATGAGCCTCGTGACGGTTTCCGAGCGCAGGAAGGAAGCGGCATGAGCAGTGCCGGAGCCCGGAGGGTCGAACGCCGTCGCGGCGCCGCGCGCTTCTTCACCCCCCGCCGGATCGCCCGCATCGCCATCCTCGTCGCGCTCAGCGCCGTCGGCGCGTTCATCAAGCTGCCCAGCCCGACCGGCACGGTGGCGCTCGACTCCGCGCCCGCCTTCCTCGCCGGCGCCGCGTTCAGCCCGCTCGAAGGGTCCATCGTCGGGGCGCTCGGGCACCTGCTCTCCGCCCTGACCACCGGCTTCCCGCTCGGCCTCCCCGTCCACCTGCTGGTCGCGGCCGAGATGGCCCTCTTCGTGGCGATCTTCGGCCTGCTGGCCCGCCGGGTGAGCATCTGGCTCGCGATCGTCGTCGGCATCGTGCTCAACGGGGTCGGCGGCGCCGCCATCATGATCCCGATCGGCGGCGTCGGACTCTTCGCCGCGCTCGTGCTGCCGCTCACCGTCGGGTCGGCCATCAACATCCTGGTCGCTGCCGCCGCGACCCGGGCCCTGCGCGCCGCCGGCCTCGCGGAGGAGGAGACCAGATGACCGACGCGGTACGCACCGTCCGGCGAATCCGGGACCTCACCGTACTCGACCTCACCGACAGTTGCCTGGTCGTCGCCTGCGACTCCGTGGGCGGCATCGGCCCGAAGCCGCACGACACGGTGGCCGTACCGGCGTCGACCACCGCGCACTTCGCCACCCGCGTGCCGATGCTGGAGGTGCTCTGCGCCGGAGCCACCCCCACCCTCGTGGTCAACACGCTCTGCGTGGAGGCCGACCCGCAGGGCCGGGAGATGATCGCCGCGGTCGTCGCGCTCGCCGCCGAGGTCGGCCTCGACGCCGACCGGGTCACCGGTACGACCGAGGACAACGTCCCCACCGTCGCCACCGGCATCGGGGTGACCGTCCTCGGCGAGGCGGCTCACGGGGCGCTGCGCCCCGGGGCCTCCCGCCCGGGGGACGTGGTGGTCTGCCTGGGTCTGCCCCGCTCGGCGCCCCGGGACCGGGTCGTCCCCGGCCACCCCGACCTGGTCGGCCTCGCCGACCTGCGGGCCCTGCTCGACAGCGGCGTCGTCCACGACGCGCTCCCCGTGGGCTCCAAGGGCCTGGCCTGGGAGGTGCCACAGCTCGCGGCCAGCGCCGGGCTCACCGTCGACTGGCGGACCGACCATCCCGTACCGGTCGACCGCTCCGCCGGCCCGTCGGCCTGCGTCCTCGTGAGCTGCCGGCCGACCGACCTGGCCACGGTCCGGGCCGCCTTCCCCGATCGGCTGCCGGTGAACGTCGTCGCCGACCTGACCGAGGAGGCACCATGACCGGTCGAGGGCTGACCCGAGTCGCCGGCGGCGAGCCGCAGGGCACCGACCCGGGCGCCGTGCTGCGCGCCGACGGCGTCAGCTTCCGGTACCGGTCGGCCACCGAGCGCCAGCTCACCGACGTCTCCTTCCAGATCCGGCGCGGCGAACGGGTCGCCGTCATGGGCGCCACCGGGGCCGGGAAGACCACCTTGTTGATGATGTTCAACGGGCTCATCCCGCACCACCACGACGGTGAGATGCACGGGTACCTGACCGCGGTCGGCCTGGACACCGTCGAACACGACGTGGTCGACCTGGTCCGGCACGTCGGCCTGGTCATGCAGGACCCGGAGTCGCAGATCACCGGCCGGCTCGCGCTGGACGACGCGGCGGTCGGCCCGGCAAACCTCGGGCTGCCCCGCGCCGAGGTGCTCGACCGGGCCCGCCGGGCCCTCGACGCGGTCGGCCTCGGCGAGCTGGCCGACCGGGACACCGGGCAGATGTCCGGTGGGCAGCAGCAGCGGCTGGCCATCGCCGGCATCCTGGCCATGGCTCCGGAGATCCTCGTGCTCGACGAGCCGACCAGCGAGCTGGACCCGGCCGGCACGGCCCAGGTGTTCGCGGTGGTGGAGCAGGCCGCCGCCGACCGGGACCGGACCGTGATCCTGGTCGAGCACGAGCCGGAACTCGTGGCGCAGTGGGCCGACCGGCTGATCGTCCTGCACGACGGTGCCCTCGTACACGACGGCCCACCGGCGGAGTTCTTCGCCGCCGCGCAGCGGGCCGAGGCGGTGGGGCTGCGACCACCGCAGGTGACCACCGTCTGCCACGCGCTCCAGCGGGCCGGCCGGCTGCCCGCCGACCGGACGGCGGTGACCCTGGACGAGGCGGTCGCCGTGCTCCAGGACCGGCTGCCGGTCACCGCCCGGGTACGCGCCAGCGCCCGCGCCCCGCAGCCGGCGGTGCCGGCGGACGCGGCCGTCGTGATCGAGGCGGCCGGCCTCGGCCACCGCTACCCCTCCGGGGTCCAGGCCCTGTCCGACGTGGACGTCCGGGTCCGGGAGGGGGAGTTCGTCGCCCTGCTCGGCCGTAACGGCGCCGGGAAGACAACGTTCGCACGGCACCTCAACGGCCTGCTCCGCCCCACCGCCGGCCAGTTGCGGGTCTACGGCCGCCCCACCGACGGCCGCTCGGTCAGCGACCTGGCCACCGACGTGGGGTACGTCTTCCAGAACCCGGACCACCAGATCTTCGCCCCGACCGTCCGCGACGAGGTCGCGTTCGGGCTGCGCAACGCGGGCTGGACGGACGACCGGATCGAGGAGAAGGTACGCGAGGTGCTCGACATGGTGGGCATGCGCGGCCACCTCGACCACCACCCGTTCCGGCTGGGTAAGGGGCAGCGGCAGCGGCTGGCGGTGGCCAGCGTCCTGGCCCTGGAACCCCGGATCCTCATCGTGGACGAGCCGACAACCGGCCAGGACTGGCGCGGCGCGCGGGCGATCATGGACCTGGTCCGCGAGCTGAACCGGGCCGGCCGGACCGTCCTGATGGTCACTCACGACATGCCCCTGGTCGCCGAGTACGCGCATCGGGCGCTGGTGTTCGACGCCGGGCGGCTCCGCGCCGACCTTCCGGTGGCCGACCTCTTCGCCGACGAGGACCTGCTCGCCGGGACCCAACTCGTCGCACCCCAGGTGACCCGCCTGGCCCGGCGGCTCGGGCTGCCCCCGGTCACCACCGTGGAAGCGTTCGTCGAACTGTGGGAGGAAGCCTGATGTTCCTCGAGTACCGGCCCGGCACGAGCTTCCTGCACCGGATGGACGTCCGCACCAAGCTCCTCGTCTTCGTGGTCGCGGTGGTGTTGACCTTCCAGTTCGCCCACCCGCTGCCCAACGCGCTGCTGGCCGTCGGCTCGCTGCTGCTCCTGCCCGCGATTGGCGTGCCGGGGCGGCAGGTGGGCAAGCTACTGGCGCCCCTGGCCCCGGTCGTCGCCCTGATTCTGATCTTCGCGGCGCTCAGCCGCGGCCCCGGTGACTTCGGCTCGTCCTCCTCCGCCCGGGTGCTGGTGCACCTCTGGTTCGGTGACGGCCTGCCACTGACCGTCGGCGGCCTGGCCCACGGCGCCAACCTGGGCCTGCGGATCCTCACCATGGTCTGCCTGACCGCCGCGCTGATCGTCAGTACGCCGGTGGAGCACTTCGTCGCCCTCATGCGCATGGCCCGACTGCCGTTCCCGGTGGTCTTCATCGTGATGACCGCCCTGCGGTTCGTCCCGACCATGCAGCACCGGGCCAACCAGGTACTGGACGCCCAGCGGGCCCGGGGCGCGAAGATCGACGGCGGGATGATCGGTGCGATTCGCGCCTACACCACCATCATGGTGCCGCTCTTTTCCACCGGCATCCGGATGTCCGAGGAGTTGGCCGCCGCGATGCTCAACCGCGGCTACGGCATCACCCGGCAACCCACCGCGCTGACCATCCTGCGTCCGACCTGGCGTGATCCCGCCGTGGCCGGGGCGACCGCCGCGGTGGTCGGCGTGGTCGTCTGGGCCCGGCTGACGGGGTGGGGATCGTTGTGACCACTGTAGAACCGATGAACGGAGTACCCGACATGACCGACCGAGCGACGCTGGACACCGCGACCACGGCGGACCGGGCACGCGGCTGCCTAGCCGGGGTCGCGCTCGGCGACGCCATGGGCATGCCCGGCGAGCTGTGGCCACGCCAGCGGGTCGTGTCGACCTTCGGCTGGATCGACCGTTTCCTCCCCGGCCCGGACGGCCACTTCGTGGTGGACGGCTTCGTCGCCGGCCAGGTCACCGACGACACGCAGCAGACGTACATGCTTGCCGAGGCGATCCTCGCCGCGGGCGGCACCGTGGACACCGCCGTGGTCGCCCGGCACCTCGTCGAGTGGGCCGACCGGGTGGGGGCCAGCGAGGGTAACTTCCTCGGCCCCAGTTCGGCCCAGGCGATCCGGCGGCTGCGGGAGGGGGCCGACCCGACGGAGACCGGCAAGGGCGGGGAGACCAACGGCGCCGCCATGCGGATCGCCCCGGTCGGCCTGCTGCACCGCAGCGACCGGCTTGACGCGCTGGTCGACGGGGTGGTGGCCGCCTCGCTGATGTCCCACCACACCAGCGTGGCGATCAGTGGCGCCAGCCTCGTCGCGGGCACCATCAGCGCCGCTGTGGAGGCACCCGACTCGGTCGACCGGCCCACCCGGCTGGCCGAGGCGCTGGAGGTCGGGTACGAGGCGGGCCGGCTCGGCGCGACCCGGGGCGAGCAGGTGGTCAGCCCCGCGGTGGTCCGCCGCGCCCGGTGGGCCGCCGACCTGGCGCGGCAACCCGGGGACGACGTCGACTTCCTCGCCGACCTCTACGACCTGGTCGGCGGCGGCGTGGCGACCGCCGAGACGGTGCCCACCGCGGTCGGCCTGCTGGTCCGCTCGGGCGCGGACCCGTTGCGCTGCGCCGTGCTGGCGGCGAACCTCGGCGGGGACACCGACACCATCGGCGCGATCGCGACCGGGATGGCCGGCGCGGTCAGCGGGCTGTCCGCCATCCCGCGGGGCCTGGTCGACCAACTCCGGGTGGTCAACGGGATCAATCCCGAAAAGCTCGCCGACGCGCTGCTCGACCACCGGCACTGACCCGCCATCTTGGCTTCGACTGGCCGGTACGACTTGAAGGCGGAAACCGGCTGGTCCACGTCGTGGGCCGGCCGGTACCCTGCGCTGGCCAGGAAGGAGTGCCGCGGTGGCCGAGACGATGACCCTGTGGCGGCCGACCGGCCCCGAGGAGCTCGAACTCGTGCGCGCTTCCGGCTGGAAGGCGTGGCCGCCGCGACTGCCCGACCAGCCGATCTTCTACCCGGTCCTCAACGAGCAGTACGCGATCATGATCGCCAGGGACTGGAACGTTCCCGCCTCCGGCGTCGGTTACGTCACCCGGTTCGCGGTCGACCGCGGGTTCGCCTCCCGTTACCCGGTCCGGCAGGCCGGTGGGCGCGACATCCTTGAGCTGTGGGTGCCCGCCGAGGAGCTCGACGAGTTCAACCAGCACATCGTCGGGCTGATCGAGGTCGTCCACGAGTTCCGGCCCGACAGCGGGCCGACGGGGTGACCGGCGATGGACGCGTCCGAGCGGCTCGCGAGGGTCCAGCACCTCCTGGCCGGACTACCAGGACCATACGGTAACGAGCATTTGTGGACCTTGATCGGGTTCGCCGTTGACGAGGACTGACTCGACGAGACGAGAAGCCGTGATGCGTGAGTATCAGCAGCAGCTACGTGACCGGTTCCTCGGCGCCCCGGTCGTGCCTGCACCTGCTCCGTGGCTTGCGCCGCCCACTCCATACCCGTGCATACCCGTGGGCGGGCTGCTGGGCGTCGGCTTCGCGGCAGATCCGGCGAGCGGCGCGGACATCCTCATGGTCGTGTCGCACGACGGGCGAGGTCTGTTCGATCCTCCACGGGCACGAAGATCGCCCGTGATCGGAACCCTGATCCGGACCTCTGCATCCCGATGGGGACGGACCTGTCATGTCCAGGATTCGGTCCGCTGGCCGACACGCGCGTCCGTATCGCCGGGCTGTTCGGCGGCGGACTCCACGCCACCACCGAGGACGGCTGGACCGTCGACGTGGTGGCACCGGACTGGCCCAACGAACGCGTCGTGCTGTCCATCGACGGCGATATCTATCGCGGCACAGCCGGTACGCACTGGTGGCACATCTTCCACTCCGACTACTCGGAGCTGCGCGCCGCCGGCTTCTCAGCCACCGGACGCACGCTCGTAGTTGCCACCAGCAGCGATATCACGCTGTGGCACCGCGGTTGATCAAACGGGGTGCGGCGGTGGCGACGAGGGCATGCCGCGAGTTGACCGACGAAGTCGAGGCTGCTCGCAGGATTGCCCAGGAGATCGCCAGCCGGCACGACCTGACTCTGGTGGGGCTCAGAACGCGATCTACGCGGGCCGGTCACATCGAATCGCGCTGCTCGACCGTGACGGGATGCTGTTCGTTCTCGTCCCGGCGGCCGGCCGACGCTCGGCTACGACGGTTCTCGCTTCCAGCCTGCTCCGGATCAGGTCGACAGCTACGCCGAGAGCGCCCGGATCCGCGGACTCGGCGACATCGCCGTTTGCCGCGACTTCGCTCGCGGAAGACATCCTGCTGGGCCTGACTCGCCGCCTGAGCCGTCCGCTACTCGACGCGGGGAAGCGTGATGGTGAATGTCGTCCCGACGCCGACCTCACTCGCGACCGTGATGCTGCCCTGGTGATCGGTGACGATCTGCCGGGCGATGGCGAGGCCGAGGCCACTGCCCCCGGTGCGGCGGCCCCGTGCGGCGTCGGCCCGCCAGAACCGGTCGAACACATGCGGCACCGCGTCCGCTGCGATCCCCGAGCCGGTGTCGACGACCCGGACGATCGCCTGCGTTCCGGTGCGGCTCGCGACCAGCCGGACGCTGCCGCCCACAGCCGTCGCCCGTAGTGCGTTGGTGACGAGATTGCCCACCACCTGGCGCAGCCGGTCGGGATCGGCGTGTACCGCAACCGGCTCGGCCACCACGCGCAACGACACCCCGGCTGACTCCGCCCGGGCGTGGTGGGCGGTGCCGCAGGTCTCCAGGAGTTCGGCCAGATCCACCGTGACCCGGTGGTACGCCAGGTTGCCGGCCTCAGCCAGGGCCAGGTCCTGCAGGTCGTCGACGATGCGCTGTTGCAGCACCGCCTCTTCGAGCAGCGAGGCGTAGAGCTCCTGGTCCGGCGTGATCACGCCGTCGGAGAGCGCCTCGAGGTAGCCGCGCAGGTTGGCCAGCGGGGTGCGCAGTTCATGTGCGACGTCGGCGACCAGCCGGCGTTGCCGCTCCTCCCCGCGCTGCAGGGAGTCTGCCATCCGGTTGAACGACCGGGCCAACTCCGCCAGCTCGTCGTCGCCCCGCACCGGAACCCGTCCGGTGAGGTCGCCCCGGCCGAGCCGCTGGGCGGCCGTGGTGAGCGTGTCGATGGGGCGCAGCACCCGCCGGCTCAGCAGCACGGTGCCGATGATCGCGACCGCCGCAACGCCGGCTGCCGCGGAGAGCAGCGGACCGGCCGCCAGCGTGGCCGCCGGATCGCCACGAGCGCCGAGGTAGACCCGGGCGGGTACCGGCGCGACGTCACTGATCTGGTTGGTGAAGACCTGGGTCAGGCAGGAATCCAGTGGTTCCACCGCCGTCAGGGCGCCACAGCCCTGCACCCGGTCGGCGCCGGCCGCCCGGTTCCGGTCCGCCTGGGCCGCGGCGTCGCGACAGCCGCGGACGATCTGGTCGGCGCCCGGGCGATGGCGCACGGCGGCCGTGCTCGGGTCTGCGTCGAATCGCGGAACTCCCGTGCTGGTAGGTGAGGCGACGACGGGGACGGATTCCCGGGTCAGGCAGGCCGCGAACAGCACGCCCGTGCGGTAGGCGGCGATCGCATCGACCACGCCTTTCGCCCGGCCCGCCGGCTCCGTCGGCAATGCGGCCAGGTGCAATACCGGCCGCGGGTCGACGAACCCGACCATCGTGCCGAGCGGCCGGGCGGTGCGGTTCTCCTGGGTGTCCGTGTCCACGATCACGTCGCCCGTGTCGGCGACCAGGTGGATCCGCTGACCGGTCTGGGCGCGCAGGTTCTGTACCAGGCCGGGCACGCCCTCCCAGGTGCCGTGCTGGCTGCCGTACGCCCTGAGCCGGCCGACGACCTGGTCGAGTTGCGCCCGGTCGGTGGTGGCCGAGTCGTTGATCTGTTGCGAGGCCTGCCGCAGGGTCAGCCACGCGGTCGCCGCGACCGCGCTCACCGCGACGAGGATGACCAGCCAGAGCACCCGTAGCCGAAAACTCACCTGCTGGCTCCGGGCGTGCCCTCGGGCGTCGGCGTCGCCGCCGGTTCCGGCTTTGGTTCGGCGAGCCGGTAGCCGCGGCCGTAGACGGTCTGCACGTACCGCGGCTCGGCAACGTCGTCCTCGATCTTGCGGCGGAGGTTCATCACGTGCGCGTCGACGGTGCGTTCGAGCACGAAATGATCGAACCCGAAGGCGCGGTCGATGATCTGCGCCCGGGTGAACACCCGCCCGGGCTCGCCGGCGAGCACCTCGAGGATGCCGAACTCCTTGGCCGTGAGGGCGACCGGTCGGCCGCCGACGCGTACCTCGAATCGGCCGGCGTCCACCTCGAGTTCGCCGACGCGCAGCAGCGCCCGGTTGTCGGCGCTGACCACCCGGGCCCGGCGCAGCAGCGCCCGTACCCGAGCGGCCAGCTCCCGCGGGCTGTACGGCTTGGTGAGGTAGTCGTCGGCGCCGAGATCGAGGCCCAGCAGGACGTCGTCCTCGGTGGTACGGGCGGTCAGCAGCAGGATCGGAATCTCCGACTCGGCGCGCAGGATCCGGCACACGTCGAGGCCGTCGACGACCGGCATCATCACGTCGAGGACCACCAGGTCCGGCCGGCGGGACCGGCACTGGTCCAGCGCGGCCCGCCCGTCGCCGACCAGCAGCACACTGTGCCCCTCGCGTTCGAGATAGACCCGTACCAGGTTGGCCTGCTTGGGGTCGTCCTCGGCGACCAGGATCCGCGCGCTCATGTTTTTCCCATTCTGCCTGGTGGTGGCGGGGGTCAAGTAAACCCGAAACCTGTGAAGAACTGATGTGGGCGGGCTCCGCAGGGCTCCGGGGAGCGGCGAGCGGGATGCCCGCGCAGGTGGCCCACGGCTTCTTCAAGGGTTCTTCACAGCCGGCTGCCTACCGTGCCGTCATGCCAGTCAGGAGCCGGACATGACCGTCGAACCGGCACACCCGGCCCGCCGCGACGAGCAACAGCGGCGGGCGGTCCGGCGGCGGATCCGGGAGACGCTCGCGGTGCGCCGGGCCGCCGCCGGCGGGCACGGGGCCGGCGAACCGCCGGGTGAACCGCCCGTCGAACCCGAGGCTGCCGGGGTGACGCCGGGTACGCGCGGTCGGCGCGCGGGAACCGGTGTGGCCGATGAGGGTACGCAGCTGGCCGAGGCCGTGATCGATCTCGCGGCGATCGCGGAGAACATCCGGACGATCGCGGCGATCGCACGTACCGGGTTGATGGCCGTGGTGAAGGCCGACGGGTTCGGGCACGGCGCGGTGCCGGTGGCGCGGGCTGCGTTGGGGGCCGGCGCCGCCTGGCTGGGCGTGACCTCGGCGGCGGAGGCGCTGGCGCTGCGGTCGGCGGGCATCGACGCGCCCGTCCTGAGCTGGCTGCACCGGCCGGACGAGGACTTCACCCGCCTGATCGCCGCGGACGTCGACATCGGGGT
This sequence comes from Micromonospora sp. NPDC048830, assembly GCF_043198215.1. Lineage (NCBI taxonomy): Bacteria > Bacillati > Actinomycetota > Actinomycetes > Micromonosporales > Micromonosporaceae > Micromonospora > Micromonospora sp. NPDC048830. Next base: position 11,898 of record NZ_JBICUP010000031.1, on the reverse strand, counting down.
GTCGACCCTGACCCATCTCCGCGCGATCGCCAACGCGGCCAGGAAGCTCGGTGTGCCCGCCGCGGTCCAGCTCAAGGCGGACGTCGGTCTGTCCCGTAACGGTGCCGGCGGCGGCGAATGGCCCGAGCTGGTCGCCTGGGCTCGCAAGCACGAGGCGGAGGGCAGCATCCGCGTACACGGGGTGTGGTCTCACCTGACGAACGCCGACGTGCCCGGATGCCCGAGCATCGCGCGGCAGCTGTCGACGTTCCGGGAGGCGCTGCGGATCGCCCGGGATGCGGGGCTTGACCCCGCGGTGGTGCATCTGGCCAATTCGGCGGCGGCACTGGCCGCCCCGGAGGCCCGGTTCGATCTCTGTCGGATCGGCCTGGCCATGTATGGCATCGACCCCTTTGGCGCGGCCGGTGCCCGCCGTCTCGGCCTGCGACCCGCCATGACCCTGCGGTCAAGGGTGATCAACCTGAAACGGGTGCCCGCCGGGACCGGCGTCTCGTACGGGCCCGACCACGTGACCGATCGGCCGACCACGCTCGCTCTGCTGCCGCTCGGCTACGCCGACGGCCTGTCGCGCACCGCCGAGGGCCGCGCGTGGGTCTGGCTCGCTGGTCGACGATGCCCCATCGTGGGCCGCATCGCCATGGATCAGTGCGTCGTCGACGTCGGCGATCTGCCGGTGGCGCTCGGCGATCCCGCGGTCGTCTTCGGCCCCGGCGCCGAGCCCGGCTCGCCCGACCCGGCCGAGCCGACGGCCGCCGAGTGGGCGCGGTGGGCCGGCACCAACCCGCACGAAGTCCTGACCGGAATCGGCGCGCGAGTGGCGCGCGTGCACCTGCGCGGGGGAGAGGCAAGATCATGACTGTTCGTCTGGCGGTGCTGTTCGGTGGGCGCAGCGGGGAGCACGACGTCTCCCGCCGCTCGGCGGAAAGCATCCTGGCCCATCTCGACCGCGACACGTACGACGTGACCGAGGTGCTGATCGAGCGGGACGGCCGGTGGCGGGTGAACGGCGACCGGGCCACGTTCGCGCAGGCGCTGCGGACCCTCGGCGACCAGGACGTGGTGTTCCCGGCGCTGCACGGCCCGTACGGTGAGGACGGCACCGTCCAGTCGATGCTGGAGTGGCTCGGCGTCGCGTTCGTCGGAAACGGTGTCTTCGCCAGCGCCGCGGGGATGGACAAGCCGGTCACGAAGAAAGTTCTCGCCGCCGAGGGCCTGCGCGTGGCCGCCGGGGTGACGCTGCGCCCCGACGAGGAGCTGTCGTCGCGGGATCAGGAGCGACTGGGACTGCCCGTCTTCGTCAAACCGGCCCGGGCCGGCTCCAGCCTGGGCGTCTCCAAGGTCGAACAATGGGCGCAACTGCCCGCCGCCCTGCGGATCGCGCGCGGGAGCGACGCGAAGGTTCTCGTCGAACGCGCCGTGCACGGGCGCGAGATCGACGTCGGCGTCCTTCAGCACCCCGACGGTCGCGTCGAGGCCGGGCCGCCGCTGGAGATTCGGATGGCGAACGCCTCCTTCTTCGACTACGCCGCCAAGTACGACGGCGGTGCCGTCTTCCACATCCCGGCCCAGCTCGACCCCGGCACCACCCGACTCCTGCAGGACCGGGCCGTGCGGGCGTTCCATGCGCTCGGATGCCGTGGGCTGCTCCGCGTCGACTTCTTCCTGCCGGATCCGGACGCCGACCACGGCACAGGGTGGACCGGAGACCACCGGGAGCCGGTGATCAACGAGGTCAACACCTTCCCCGGATTCACCGCCGCCTCCCAGTACCCGCAGATCTGGCAGCGGGCCGGCGTCGGCTACTCGGCACTGCTCGACATCCTCATTCAGGGCGCACTGCACCGACGAGGCACCGCCTCCTCCTGCCTGCGGCGCTGACCACGAGCTGCCCGCGGCGCCGACCACGAGCTGCCCGCGGCGCCGACCACGAGCTGCCCGCGGCGCTGACCACGAGCTGCCCGCGGCGCCGACCACGACGCGGGTCTGCGAGCCGGTGGCGATGCCCGACAAGACCCGCGATTTTCCGGGTGTTGCAGGGGCCGGCCGGTTGCGACGATCCCTTCGTGGGCGTGGGGAGCGCGGAGGGCGTACACCAGGGTTGCGGGCCGATCCCGTGCCTCGTCGACGTCTGGGCGCTTGGCGGCTGGGCCGTTTCCCGGCGACGTGGCGTCATGCGGGCTGGTTGGACAGAATTCTGCGGCATGAGACCGCGGGCGATCAGAGCCATCCGCAGCACGGCCACCGGCCAACGGTGGCTGGGACGCGCCAGCCTGCCGACCACTCCCGCCGGGGTCGAGCAGAGCGCGGTGATGGTCTTCCTCGGCGTACGGTTCGTCAATCTTCTGCAACTGGCGGTGACGCTGCCGTCCGCGCTCGGGCACACGGCGCGGCCGGTCCTGTTCACCGCGGTGCTCACCGGGTTCGCCGCGGAGTCGGTGCTGATCGCGGTTGTCACGGTGCGCGCGGGGAGGTACCGCGACCGGCGCTGGGGGTGGGCCGACACGGCGGTGGCCGTGCTGGTGTTGCTTGCGCAACCGGCCTTCACCACGGCTGAGGACATCACCGGGGACTGGACTGCCTGGGGGTTCGCCTGCACCATCAGCACCGCGGTGGGAGCCTCGATCGTGTTCGCGCGTCGCCGCGAGGTCGGCTTCGTGGTGGCCATCCTCATGATCTGCTACCTGGCGACCGCCCTGTCAGGTGCGCAGCCCGGATCGACCAGGGCGACGGTGCTCGGCAACGCGTTCGCGTACCCGGGATTCGCCCTGCTCTCCCGGCTGCTGGTCGGTTACCTGCGCCGGCTCGCGGCCGACGCCGACGCCGCCCGGATGGCCGCCGCGCAGGCCGCGGCAGAGGCTGCCCGCATGCGGGAGGTGCAGCAGCAGCGGTTGCTGCTGCACGACAACATCAGCGTGCTCCACATGCTGGCCAGGCCGGACCTGCCCGAGGAACTCGGGGAAGCGCTCAAGGCGCAGGCCGTGGTACTGGCCAACCGGGTCCGCACGTTTCTGGACGACGCGGCGGATCGGATCGGCGCCGACGCGACCGATCGGATCGGCTGGGACGGCGTCAGGCAGCGGCCGCTCACCGCGATCGTTCGGGACGCCGTAGCCGCCTATCCGGATCTGCGCGTGGAGACCAGCCTCGATCTCGCCGCCGGGGTCACCCTCCCGGAACCGGCCGCTGAGGCGTTGCGCGACGCGGTCGGGACCGTCCTGTCGAACGTCCGCCTGCACGCGTGCGCCAGCCGCGTGGTCGTGCACGCCGACGCCGATCCCGATGAGGACGAATGGGAACTCACCGTGACCGACGACGGCCGTGGGTTCGACCCCGCCGCAACGCCGTACGGCTTCGGCCTGCGGGTCCAGGTGGAGCAGACCCTGGCTGCCCACGGCATCAGCACACACGTGCATTCGGTGCCCGGCGACGGCACCAGGGTCACCGTACGCGGCTGCCTGACAGCGGTGGACCCGGCCAGCCGGTCTCCCCACCCAGGTGACCGTCCGTGACGGCCGCGGCGATCCCGCCTGGCGGGCGCGTCCGGGTGGCCGGCGTGGACGACGACACCATCATCCGGGACGGCCTGCGACTGCTGCTGCCACAACTGGACGTCGTGGCGACCTTCGCCGACGCCGAGTCCCTGCTCGCCGCCCGACCGCAGGTGGATGTCGTCCTGCTCGACCTCAAGCTGGACGGCACCGGGCGAGAGCTCTCGCTGCGGGGGACCGACGCCGTACGGGCTGTGGCCGCCGCCGGGCACCGAGTGCTGGTCTACACGAACGAACGCCGCCGCGCGGTGCTGGCGGCCTGCCTGACCGTGGGCGCTCTCGGTATCGCCCACAAAGCCGAGCCGCTCGACGCACTCGCCGACGCCGTCGCGCAGGTCGCCGCCGGGCACATCGTCATCACCCAGGCGCTCACCGGGCTGGCCGAGGTCGCGGACCGCCGGGGCCGGCTGCCCGCCCTGTCCCCGCGGGAACGGCAGGTGCTGGCCGGCCGGGCCCGCGGCGAGTCGTTCCGCAGCATCGCTGCCCGACTCTACGTGTCCGAGAAGACGGCCGCCGGATACATGGAGCAGGTCAAGGCGAAGTTCGCCGCGTACCTGCGCGACCATTCCCCCGCCGACCTGGAGTACAGCCTCGGCCTGGAGCCGGCCGACCTGCCCGACCGCTACCCGCACGACCCCGCCCCCTGAAGGAACCCGATGCCCGCCACCATCCCTCGGCCCCGACTCGGGACCTGCGCCCGCCTCATCGGGATCCTCCTGGCCGTGGCCGGTCTCGTGAGTACCCCCGTGAGCGCGGCGGCCGGCGGTCCGCGCCTCACGGCCACCGCCCAGCGGGCAGGCGTCGACAGAGGTGCCCAGCCGGTGCCGGTCGACGGGCGCTGGATACGGGGTGACGCGTCGGCGAACCGCGCAACGTTCCTCGCCTGCCTCGGCGACTCAGGTGACGACTGCGCGGGCGGCGAGCGCGACGCGATGCCGCCCGGGTGGCTCGCCTTCCTCCTGGCGGTGTGCCTGCTCGCGGGTGCGGTGGGAGCGTGGTATCTCGGTTGGACGCTCATCGACATCGCGGCGGAGGCGATCAGGGACCGCCGGGCCGGCGAGCGGTTGCGGACGGTTGGGATCTGGCCGGCGCTGGCCGCGCTGGAGGTCGCCTGGCTGGTCGTGTTCGACAACCTCGCCTTCGGCTACGCCCTTCCGCGGATCGGCCTGGAGGTCAACGCCCTGGCCGGGGTCGTGCTGTACCCGCTCTATCTGGCGGTGCTGGTGGTCGGCCTGCTCATCATGATCGGCTACCCGGTGTTCGCGGCGAGTCTGCTTCGCTCCCGCACGCGGTCGGCCGGCCGGCGGCTCGGCCTGTACGCGGTGGTGGTGGCCGTCCTGATCGGTTGGCGACAGATCTACCTGCGGTTTCCGGCGGTCGCCGCGGGCCCCTTCGAGATCCGGACGGCATGGCTGAACGACGCATTGCACACCTGGCCGCTGCAATGGCCGATCACGGTCCTCTGGCAGACGCTGAGGTTCTTCGCCACGCCGGGCGGCATCGCCGCCTTCTGCTGCCTCGCGCTGATCTCCGGCGTCCTTCCGGACCGCCGATGGGGCGGTCGCGGGAGACCCGCACGTGCCGTCGTCGGTGCGGTTCACGGCACGGCGGTCAACGCCGCGGCGTTGCTCACCGGCACCGCGACGACGATTGTCGTCGGCGTCATCGCGTTCGCCGTGCTCGCTCTCGCGGCGGCTTTTCTCGCCGCTTATGCCATCTACTACCTGCTGGCCATGGTGATCACGGGCGCGATGATCTCCTGGCTCGTCAGACGCTGAACACTTGGAGGGTGGAAAGAAATGGCTGACTTCGATGACATGGTAGCCGCCGAACGCCGAAAGCTGGACGAGCAGGCGGCGGCCGAAAGCCGGTTGCAGGCCGCGGCGAAGTCCCGGCGGGACGCCTGGGAGCGCACTGAGTTGCGCGCGTGGCAGGAGAGCATCGACCGCATCCAGGAGTTGTTCTCCGCCGCGGTGCGACGGCTCAAGGCCGAAGGTGTCGAGCCGCTGCCGGTACTGGAGCGCCGCAAGGCAAGGTCGTTCCAGGAGGTCGACCGCCACGTCGTCGCGGGCCACCGATGGGAGTTCGAGGGAAGGTTCGCCCTGGACAAGCGCTGTCACGCCTACCGGGCCGTGGGCGCCGAGCCCCTGATCCCCGCCGAGAGACGGCCCGATCGGAACATCGTCAGGCGGTTGGACAAGTATCTGCGGGACAGGGGCCTGGTGCCAGGCGCCTACACGGGCCAGTCGAGCGCACAGCGTTTCGCCAAGCTCGATGACAGGTCGCGGCTGCGTACCGGCCTGGCGGCGGACCAGCCCGTGTTGCTGTGCCTGGGGGACGACCGGCACCTCATCGAGTTCGAACCGGCCAAGGCGGTCGAGTCCGGCCGCATCCACTGCTTCGGCAAGGCCGACGACGGCACTCCGCTGATGCTTCCGACGAACGACGACCGGCAACCGGAACCCTTGGAAGCGTTCATGGCGAGGGCGGTCGCCCGGCTCCTCGCGCGACAGCCCTGACGATCGCCGCAACCAGTTCGACCGTATTCGACACCAGATGATGTGGATGTGCCGTGAACAAGCGATGGTCAGCGGCCGTTGCGGGCGTAGTGGCGCTCGTGACCGCCGCCGGATGGGCCGCAGGTACGGGCAATCTTCCCTGGCAGGAACCAGAAACGGCCAGGTCGGGGACGGCGCAGGTCGGACCGGACGGAGGTACCTTTTCCTTCCCCGGCGGTGCCGTCGTCACGGTGCCCAAGGGTGCCGTGGCGAGCGAGACCACGTTACGGGTGACGGCGCCGCAGCCGCTGAAGGCCAGCGAGGCGGGGCCACTCGGCGGCATCCGCGCGGCCGTGGCGAAGTTCGACATCTCCCTTGCCAAGGATGGTCGGGACGGCATCCAGCCGAAGGTTCCGCTCACGATCGAGTTGTCGTACGCGGGCAGGCCCCGGGCTGAGGGCGCCGAGCATGTGCTGGCCCTTCCGTACACGCCCGACGGCGACGCGTACGCCCTGTTGCCGTCGAGCGACAACGGCACCGCGACGAAGATCTCCCTACCGCACCTCTCGCCGAAGTACATCGCGTACGTCAGCGACCGGGCGTTGCTCGCCTCGTTCTTCCCTGAGCAGGTCGAAGAGAACCGAACCGACTGCAAGCAGGAAGTGACCGTGTCCGGTCAGCAGGTCAAAATCGGTTCTCGCGGCTGGTCGCTCAAGGACGACAGCCCCATCTTCGCCTGCCTCTCCTCCGGCAGCGAGGGGTACGTCCGCGTCGGCATCGCCAACCGTACCAACTACATCTTGTCGGTGGCCGCCACGAGCGATGTCCGTCTCGTCGCCTCACATGGCGACCACGAAGAGGAGGTGGTCAAATATGTCAGCAAACTGCTGCCCTTCGGCGAGAAGGTCAAGGCGTACCTCGGGCGCGACGGCCACCTGGTCGGGTCGATCAACACGAAGGACCTACCTGCCACCATCGAGCTCCAGGGCGACTTCCGCACCTTTGCCGCCGAAAGCATCGTGAAGCTCTTCGGCCTCGCGGTTGGCCTGCTGACCGGCGAAGGCAACGCCGGCAAGACGATGGAGGTCGTCGGCGCGCTCCTCGAACAAGGCAACCTCGTCTCCTGCGTCCAGAACTCGATGGCGCCGCTTGCCGGCCGAGCGACGCTCGGCCAGGTCATCAACGCCGGCGCCGGCTGTTTCGGCACCCTTGTCAGCCTGCTGGCCGGCCGGATGAACCTCGCCAAGCTGCTGTGGCGCTTGGCGTGGGTGGGCGACGCGCTGAAGGCGCTTGTCGACACCGTCACATCGTCCATAAGCGGCATCCGGCTGCAACTGAGCAACACGCTGCGGGTCGCGGTGGTGGGGTCGGCCGGCGGCACCAGCCCGGCCCGGCCGGCGTTCACGTTGAAACCGAACTTCGCCAGCTTCGCCGCCGGTGAAAGCATCTCCATGTTCGATCGCCTGACGATCCCGTATCCGAAGAACTGGATCGGGGCCATGAGCGAACCCGATGTGGTGATGAACTTTGCGGAGGACTGCGGCGGAACCACTGCGGACTGCCCGCATGTCAACTTCGTCAATCTCGCATCGGGGAAGGCGGACGAGTACTTCGGCGATGATCCGGTCAAGCACTGGGCCGCGCAGTCATGCTCGGGCGGCGCGCCCGGGAAGGTGGAGGGACCCGTCAACCTGACGCTGGGCGGACAGCCTGCAAGCCTCTACCGGCAGCGGTGCGGCGCGGACAGGTTCGCCTCGCCGCGCTACGCCTGGCTGGTGCCGGGAAAGCAGCTTTTCGTCATGATTACGGACGTCGGCGCCTCGCCCGAGATCGCAGAAGGTGCACTGGAGAAGGTGCGGTGGCAGTAGCACCTGTGGGGTCAGGGGTGGAAGGTGTCGGCGGTGGCGCCGTGCCAGTGTTCCTCGCCGGGTGGGCAGATGACGGTGTCGCCGGGGCATACGCGCACGACCGTCCCGTTCCATGTGGTTCTCCTGTTCGTCGCGTTGCTTGGGATCGGCGGTCGCGGAGGTCAGGGCCGCAGCAGTGTCTTGATGGCGCGGCGTTCGTCCATTGCGCGATAGCCCTCGGCGGCCTGGTCGAGCGGCAGCGTCAGGTCGAACACCTTGCCGGGGTCGACGTGGGAGTAGAACAGTTCCTGGCCGGGGAGTTCGACGCCGTGGGTCACGCCGACGTAGCCGACGTGTCCGCCGGGGCGGGTGGATCGGATGGACTGCAGCACCGCTTCGCCGCCCCGGAGGACATCGCGCTCGGACGGCCGCACCTCCCGTCTGTCGGCCGGGCCTACCCGTCCCGCGTCGCCTCATGCCTGCGATCTCGACTAGCTGGGGCGACAAGGGGTACCTACCGGCGGCGGCCGGGGTCCCGGGACGAGGCGCCCAACCGGCGGGCCGAGACGAACCACCGGAGAGGAGAGGCGATGGACGCGAGGAGCGGGCCGCCACGGCGGCGCCGGCCGGCGGCCGGACGGAACGGCCGGCCGTGAGGGCCCGGGAGGTACGCCACCAGACCGGCCGGGTCCTCGTGGTGGTGTGCGACAAGGGGGAGGAGGCGATGGCGGCCGTCGGGGTGGCCCTGCGCGAGCAGCGGGTGCGCGCCGCCCGGGTGACCGCCGTGGGCGGCTTCGCCGACGCGGAGGTCGGCTGGTTCGACCGGGACCGGCGGGACTACCGCCGCATCGCCGTACCCGAACAGGTGGAGGTGCTGTCCCTGCTCGGCGACGTGGCGGAGCAGGACGGCGAGCCGGCCCTGCACATGCACGCGGTGCTGGGCCGGTCCGACGGCAGCACCGTCGGCGGCCACCTGCTGCGCGGCCGGGTCTGGCCGACGCTGGAGGTGATCGTCTCCGAGGTGGCGCCCGAACTGGCCAAGCGGGTCGACCCGGAGACGGGTCTGGCCCTGATCACGGGGGAGTCCCCGGCCCCCGGGTCGTAGCTCGCGGCGGCGCAGCGGCTCGCCGGGCCGCCGGGCCGCCCGGCCGCCCGGCCGCCCGGCCACCCCCAGCCCCGGACGGCCCGCTACCTGTCGCGGCCGGCCTCTCCCGGGTCGCGCCACTCCGGCGGGCTCAGCCGCTCGCCGTCGCGCTCGGAGTCCAGCGGGTCGCTGTCGGCCTCCCGGGTCTCCTCGAAGCTGGGCCGGCGCACCTCCTCGGGCGAGGGGACGTGGACCGGCCGGGCGCCCGACTGGGGCAGCGGCTGGAACTCCTCCACCTCTTCCACGCCGTGCGCGCCCGTGGCGCTCGGCGGCTCCGGCCGGCGCGGCACGTGGTGCAGTTCCTCGGCGAGGTGCTGCGGCGGACGGGCGGCGCGCTGGGGCAGGTCCCGGCCGAGGTCGGCGACCAGCGGGCCGTACTTGGCGTCGAACGCGGGGCGCTCGGAACGGATGCGGGGCATGCGGTCGAAGTTGCGCAGCGGAGGCGGGCAGGTGGTGGCCCACTCCAGCGAGTTGCCGTACCCCCAGGGGTCGTCGACGGTGACCGCGGCACCAAAGCGCCAGGACTTCCACACGTTGTAGAAGAAGAACAGGGTGGACGTGCCGAGGATGAACGACCCGATGGTGGAGACCGTGTGCAGCATGGTGAAGCCGTCGCCGGGCAGGTAGTCGGCGTAGCGGCGGGGCATGCCCTCGTTGCCCAGCCAGTGCTGTACGAGGAACGTGGTGTGGAACCCGACGAGCATGGTCCAGAAGTGGATCTTTCCGAGCCGCTCGTCGAGTAGCCGGCCGGTCATCTTCGGGAACCAGAAGTAGACCCCGGCGAACGCCGCGAACACGATCGTGCCGAACAGCACGTAGTGGAAGTGCGCCACCACGAAGTAGGTGTCCTGGACGTGGAAGTCCAGCGGGGGGCTGGCCAGCAGGACGCCGGTGAGCCCGCCGAGCAGGAACGTGACCAGGAAGCCGACGGCGAAGAGCATCGGCGTCTCGAAGGTCAGTTGCCCCTTCCACATGGTGCCGATCCAGTTGAAGAACTTCACCCCGGTCGGCACGGCGATGATGAAGGTCAGCAGTGAGAAGAACGGCAGCAGCACCCGGCCGGTGGTGAACATGTGGTGTGCCCACACGTTCATCGAGTAGAAGAAGATCCCCCACAGCGCGAGCACCATGCCCTTGTAGCCGAACAGCGGCTTGCGGGAGAAGACGGGAATGACCTCGCTGATGATGCCGAAGAACGGCAGCGCGACGATGTAGACCTCGGGATGGCCGAAGAACCAGAACAGATGCTGGTAGATGATCGGCCCGCCGTGGTCGGCGTCGTAGACGTGGGCGTCGAGGACCCGGTCGGCCAGCAGGGCCAGGAGCGCGGAGGACAGCAGGGGGAAGACCACGACCGCCATCAGGGCGGTGATGAACATCGCCCAGGTGAACAGCGGCATGCGGAACATCGTCATGCCGGGCGCCCGCAGGATCAGGACCGTGGTGATCAGGTTGACCGAGCCGAGGATGGTCCCGACGCCGGAGAGCACCAGCCCGATGATCCACATGTTGCCGCCGACGCCGGGCGAGTGCTCCGGCTCGCTCAGCGTCGTGTAGGCCGTCCAGCCGAAGTCGGCCGCGCCGCCGGGCGCGATGAACGACCCCAGCACGATCATGCCGCCGAACAGGTACAGCCAGTACGCGAAGGCGTTCAGCCGGGGGAACGACACGTCCGGGGCGCCGATCTGCAGCGGCACCAGATAGTTGCCGAAGGCGAACGCCAGCGGGGTGGCGAACAGGAACATCATGATCGTGCCGTGCGAGGTGAACAGCTGGTTGTACTGCTCCGGCGACAGGAACTGCATCCGCGGGCGGGCCAGTTCGGCGCGCATGAGCAGCGCCTCGATGCCGGCGGCGGCGAAGAAGAAGAACGACGTGACCAGGTAGAGCAGGCCGATCTGCTTGGCGTCCGTCGTGCCGAGCAGCTTGAGCAGTTTGTTGCCGGGCAACGCCGAACGCACCGGGCCCGGATAGCCGCCGACGTGGGCCGGCGCCAGGATCGCGGTCCCGCGGTCCCGGCCGGTCCCGGCAGTGGTCCGTTCGGGCATGGCTCACCCCATGGGAGACGGCGAGGAGCGGATGACTTGTCGACCCTATGCGGTCAAAGGTGCAGAAGGGCGGTATCGCCGCATAGTCCCTCGTATGGGCGGGCCCGACCGGCCGCGCACCCGCCCGCATGGCGGATCTGCTGGCGTTGACGCTGCTGTGCCCGCCCGCCCGGCGGGTCGGGCTGACCCGACTCGCCGGCCCGTGTCCCGCCCCCGCGGTCGGGCGGGTGAAACTCGGGAGGGAACGCGGGAGGAGATCCTGTCGTGGGTTCGATCTCAGCCAGCGGCCACACTGCTCCTGGCCGACCCTGACAAGGGGTGGATACCCCTTCCTGCCAACGACGACGAGGTGGTCCTCCAGGAACCCACGACGATCAGGCGTGCCCCGCGACCGGGTGACCAGGCAGGGCCGACAAGCGCATGAGGCGTGGCCTGCTGTCGGCGATCCCGGTCATCCGCGCAAACGGAGGGTTATCGGTCCGTTGGGTCGAGTAGGTGCGACAGTCCGGTGACCTCCACGATTCGGCGCACACGTTCGCTGGGCGAGACGGTGAGCTGGCACCCTGCCCTGCGTGCGGCGTTTTAGGCGTGGACAAAGTGTGGCGGCGCCGCCCCGGACCTGCCCCGGCGGCCGCTTCCGCCACCACCCGCGTCACCGCCTGATGAATGACTCGGCGTCGTCGGGGCCGGAAGCAACCCGCAGTGGCAAGCGGTCGCCTTCATCGAATGTCTTCCGTGGAAACCCCCGGCTTTAGCCGTGGGGAGGAAACGGAACCCCTGCGGAGCAGGTCAGGGATAGCCCATTCGCCGCCA